>JBKDPV010000116.1:0-35433 GCA_046342315.1 Cyanobacteriota bacterium | reverse complement strand
GAGCAGCAGCTCACCGGGTTTGGGGTCGATGCGCTCCACCATGAAGCCAGTGACCCCGCGCGGCGGGTAGTACTCGCCGGCATTACCGGCGCTCTGCAGCTCATTGAGCAGCTGCTCATACACATCGCCGAAGTGCTTGCGATCGGAAAGACTATTGAAATCGATGCCATTGATCTTGTTGATCACCTGGCGCAGCAGCGTGCCCGACTTCATGTAGTTGTACGCCCCGGCGAACACCTCGCGCACCACCTGGGCCCGGTTGGCATGGGAGCCCTTGAGCGGCATCTCCTTGAGGTAGGGAAACAGCTCGTGATTGATGAACTCCAGCAGGGCCTCGCCGGTGATCCCCTCCTCATCTTTGGCCCAGTTGCGCCATTGCAGATGCTCAGGAATCGGAGAGCGATAGCCGTCTTCTGTGCTCTCCAGCAGCTCATCCTGATCGTCGATGATCTTGAGGAAGAACAGCCAGCACAGCTGCGACAGGCGCTGGGCATCGCCATCGACGCCCACGTCCTTGCGCATGATGTCCTGAATCGCCTTCACGGCCGTGCGGGCCGACATCTCAGGCGGCCTCCGCATACAGGGCGGTCTGCATCTCATGCACCGCGCGCTCGAAATCGGCCTTGCCGCCGAAGCAGCGCACCAATTCCAGCTGCGTGCCCATGGCGTTGAACGGGGGGATCTGCAGGATTTTCACATTGTCGAGCTCGGCCACCACGCCTTCGTCTTGGTATTTGGCCAGCAGGGCCTCCAGCACCGCCCGCGCCTGCGGCCCGTAGCGGCTGAACACATCCTGCTTCCGCACCCTTGCTGCCCGCTCGCGGCGGCTCAGGGGCGGCTGGTCGTAGACGATGTGGCAGATCAGATCGAAGGGATCAAGCTCCAGCCCCACCTCCTCCTGCAGCGGCTCCAGCAGCAGCCCTTCCTCGGCCAGCTCCTCGATGATCGCCGCCTTGCGCGCCTCGCCGCGCCAGCGGCGCAGGAAGACATCAAGGCTGGCGTACTGCTCGCGCACCGTGCGGCGGCTGTAGTCGCGCAGCGATTCGATCACCAGCTTGCCATTTTCATCCAGATACTCCACGCGCTCGGTGAGCACCTTCACCGGCCTGCCCTTGATGTAGTACTTCTCGCGTGGCTGGCCAGGGGGTAGAGGACCGGGGGGCAGGGGGTCGGGCGGATCGTTGCCCTCCCCCTCCTGGCCATCGCCCAGCTGCGGACCATCCTCAATCTCCCCGTCTTCTTCCTGGGGCAAGGGATCTCCCTCCGGCGGCAGCGGTGGATCCCCTTCGCCGGGTTCATAGATCTGCACCGGATCGCCATCAAAATCCTTGTCGGCGAAGTGCTTGCTGGCCTTGCGGAAATCCACCAGGGTGAAATACAGCTTCTGGCTGTCGGCATGCACGCGGGTGCCGCGGCCCACGATCTGCTTGAACTCCGTCATCGAACCCACCTCCCGATCCAGCACGATCAGCCGGCAGGTCTGCGCATCCACCCCCGTGCTCAACAGCCGTGAGGTGGTGACGATCACCGGATGGGGCTCCAGCGGATCGATGAAGTTGTCGAGCTGCTTCATGCCTTCCTCGTCGTTGCCGGTGATGCGCATCACGTAGTGACGGTTGGCCTGCACCATGTCTTGATTCTCATTGATCAGGGCCTGGCGCATCAGCTCGGCGTGCTCGGTATCCACGCAGAACACGATCGTTTTCTGCATGCGGTCGCCGCTGGCCTTGAGATACTCGGTGATCCAGCGGGCCACGCGCCTCGTGCGCGCGTCGATCACCAGCACGCGGTCGAAATCCTTCTGGTTGTAGAGGCGATCCTCGATCTCCGTGCCGCGATCATCCAGCTGGCCGGATCGGGGCCGGTAGCCCTCCACATCGAGATCCAGGTGCACGCGGATCACCTTGTAGGGAGCCAGGAAGCCATCGGCGATGCCCTGCTTGAGCGAATAGGTATAAACCGGTTCGCCGAAGTAGTGGATGTTCGACACATATTTGGTTTCCTTCGGCGTGGCGGTGAGGCCGATCTGGGTGGCACCGCTGAAGTACTCGAGAATCTCGCGCCAGGCCGAATCCTCCGCCGCACTGCCGCGATGGCATTCATCCACCACGATCAGATCGAAGAAATCCGGCGAAAACTCCTTGTAAAGCTTCTGGCGCTCCTCCGGGCCGGTGAGCGCCTGATACAGGCCCAGGTAGATCTCGTGCGATTTGTTGATGCGGCGTTGCTTGTTCAGGGCCAGGGCGATCGTCTCCAGGGTGCCATCGGAGCGCTCAATCGTTTTGGCCGCCGTGCTCAGCTTGGCCATGGCGCCGCCGAAGGGCCGGAAATCGTTCACCATCGTCTGGTTCACCAGCACGTTCCTGTCGGCGAGAAACAGGATCCGCTTCTTCGCCCCCGCCTTCCACAGCCGCCAGATGATCTGAAACGCCGTGAACGTTTTGCCCGTGCCCGTGGCCATCACCAGCAGGATGCGCTGCTGCCCCCTGGCGATCGCCTCCACCGTGGCCTGGATCGCATTCACCTGGTAGTAGCGCGGCTCCTTGCGGCTGCCGCCGTCGTAGTAGGGCTGCAGCGCCACCTTTTCCTGCTCGGCCGTGAAACCGCGCCAGCGGCAATAGCGCTGCCACAGCTCTTCGGGGCGCGGGAAATGCTCCAGCGCCAGCACCGATTCCACCGTGTCGGCCTGGCCGGTGCGGTCGTGAAACAGGAAGCCATCGCCGTTGCTGCTGAACACAAACGGCAGATGGGGTACCCCCAGCGCCTCGGAATAGGCCAGCGCCTGCTGCATGCCGGCGCCGAGGGCCTGGCTGTTGTCTTTCGCTTCGATCACCGCCAGCGGCACCCCTTCGTGCACCAGCAGGAATCGGCCCGCTTGCGCCGGCCCCGGCTCACCAGCCGGCCGCGCACGATGATGCGGCCATCGGTGAACGAATGCTCGCGCAGGATCCGCTCCTGCAGCCAGCCCGCCTGGCGCAGGGCCGGCGTGATGAAGCGGTCGCAGATGTCGGTTTCGCTGAGGGAGCGCTTGTGCATCGCCGTTATGGGCTGGATGGCCTCGGATTCCGGTAGCGGCGGGCGGCAGTCCTGGGCTGATTCTGTAGCCCGGAGTTGCCGGCGGCCAGACGCTGCACAACCTGCCTGGAATCCATCGTGGTGCTTCGATCAGGGCAGGCCTCGAAACGGATTGCACACCCGCACACCCCCGTAGCAACCGCCATCGCTCAGATCCTCCGAGAAGAGCAAGTTGCAGCTGCTCTCCTCGGCGGCTGCCAGGATCGCCGCATCCCAGTACGACAGGGGGTAGGTGTCCCTTAGATCGAGGGCACGCTGCAGCACCTCCCAGGTGATCGCCTGCACCGTGAAGCGGCTCCAGCAATCGATCAGGCCGCGGGCCTCCGCGGCGGAGAGATGCTGAACGCGGCTTGTCCGGGTGGCCTGCACGAAGAACTCCTGCAGCACCTGAATCGAGAGGGTCCAGTCGTCGTCCTGGAGAAGCTCGCGCGCCCGCTCACGCTTGGCATGCTCAGCCGGGGCGACGCTCACTGCGTAGAGCAGGACGTTGGTGTCGAGGAAGCAGCCGGGGGCCATGGCGCTCCGGCCTCAGGTCTCCTCGGAATGGGAGCGGCGCTGATGGAGCGCCTCGCGATCCAGTCGGTTGGCGGCGATCACACCGCATCCCTGCGCATCCAGTCGCTCCAGCAGTTGGTTCTGCAGGCGGCGGCGGCGCGCGGCCTCGCTGGCATCCGCGGCCAGATCCTGGAGGAAACCCTTCACCAGCGCCGAGAGGGACGTGTTGAGCTCGGCGGCGCGCAACCGTGCACGGCGGTGCACCGCCTCATCCACAGAAACTGTGATGTTCTTCATGGTTTCACAGTAGCGGTGATGCCCGCCCCGGGCCCTCCCCTTCAGAGGATCGCCAGCCGCAGCAGCTGCGCCCACAGCTCGGTGCCCGCCTCCAGCGCCCCCAGCTCCGCCGGGATCTCCAGCAGCAGGTCGGCGCCCTGCAGCGAGCCGATGCGCGAGGAGGCCTGGCTGCCCTCCACCCGCGCCAGCAGGGCCCCATCGGCGGCCACCGCCAGCTGGGCGCGCGCCAGTTCCGGCCGGCCGGAGCCCCGCTTCAGTGGCGCCTCCAGCCGCACCCGCAGCCGCGGCAGCAGCGGCAGCGCCGCCCCCTCCAGCCGCTGAAGGGCCGGCCACAGCAGCTGCAGGGCCGTGACGGCCGCGGCCACCGGATTGCCCGGCAGGCCGAAGAAGGGGACGCCTGCCACCTGGCCCCAGGCGAACGGGCGCCCCGGACGCAGGAACAGCTTCCAGAAGCGCACCTCCCCCAGCTCCGCCACCAGCGGGCGGATCCAGTCGCTGTCGCCGGCGGACACGCCGCCGGTGCTCACCACCACGTCGCAGTACTCCGCCAGCTCCAGCAGGGCCTGGCGCAGGGGCTCCGGCTGGTCCCCCACCACCCGCTGCTCGCGCACCGTGTAACCCAAGCGCCCGAGCAGCGCCGTGAGCAGGGCGGAGTTGCTTTCCCAGATCTGCCCGGGCCCCCGGGGCGCACCCGCCGGCAGCAGTTCGTCGCCGCTGATCAGCAGCCCGATCCGCGGGCGTGCCGTCACGCACAGCTGCTGCACGCCGCAGCTCGCCAGACGCCCGAGTTCGGCCACCCCCAGCCGCCGGCCCGCGGGCACCAGGACCTCCCCCGGGCTGGCCTCCTCGTCGGGCTGGCGGATCCAGGGATTGGCGCCGCAGGGCTGCAGCAGCTCGATCAGGGGTTCCGCCCCTTCCTCCTGGCGCACCTGCACCAGCTCCTGGGCCAGCACCCGCCCGCTGCCTTCGGGCACAACGGAGCCAGTGAGGATCCGAACCGCTTCACCGGTCTTCAAGGTGCCGCCATGGGGAAGTCCGGCCACCGAGCGCCCCACCACGCGCCACTGGCTGCCCACCGTCGGCACCTCCGAGCCGGCGATGGCGTAGCCGTCGAGGATCGAGGCCCGGAATCCCGGCACCGCCGCCGCTGCCCGCACCGGCTCGGCGCAGGTGCGGCCCAGGGCGCTGGTCAGGGGCAGCTCCTCCTGAAGCCCCAGGGGTTGCAGGCCCGCCAGGATCTGCGTGCGCGCTTCCCCCAGGGGCAGGCCTTCCGGGCCCCAGGGCTCGGCGCCGGGTACACCGGCGGTCGGATCAGGCATCGCCCATCTCCTCCTTGCGTCGCCAGTCGCCGCTGCGGCCACCCTGCTTGCGCAGCAGCTGAACCGGGCCGATGGTCATGGCGCAGTCGGCGGATTTGAGCATGTCGTAGAGAGTGAGCAGGCCCACCTGCACGGCCGTGAGGGCCTCCATCTCCACGCCGGTGGGGGCAGTGGTGCGCACGGTGGCCTCGATCCGCAGGCCCGTAGCGGCCGGCATGCCGGCGGTCGGGTCGGCGGCTGCGGGCAACGGGGACTCGCCGATCCAAACCTCCAGGGCGCTGAGGGGCAGGGGATGGCAGAGGGGGATCAGGTCGGCGGTGCGCTTGGCCGCCTGGATCGCCGCCACCCGGGCCACCGCCAGCACGTCGCCCTTGCCGGCCCTGCCCTCCCGCACTAGGGCCAGGGCTGCCGGATCCAGGCGGAGATAGCCCTCGGCCACCGCTTCCCGCGCCGTGCTGGCCTTACTTCCCACATCCACCATATGAACCTCACCCCGGGAATTGAGGTGGCTGAGGCTGGGGTCCATGGGTGGTTCTCCGGCGCTGCCGGACGAACCTAGGCAGCCGGAGCGTCAGCGCCGGGCAGGGTGCGCCCGCAGGCGTCGCCGCAGGCCGCGGCTCCAGGCCAGCGCCGCCATGGCGCCGGCCAGGGGCAGGGGGCCGGGCACCGCTGCCACCGGTGGCGTGTAGCCGCCGAGATCTTGAGCGCTGGCCCGGAAACCGATCAGCACCCCAGGGATCAGTTCGTAGGAGGCGGGCAGGTTGCCCACATCGCCGGGGGTGGAGCTCAAGGCGCCGGTTGCGCTGATGCTGGTGCAATTCACCTGGGTGCCCAGATCGCACTGCACGCGTGATCCATCGATGGGGTTGTAATACACATCGAACTGGGTTCCTGTGCCGTTCTGCGTCACCGAGTAGTCGTTGTCGGTTCCGGCCAGCAGCAGATAGGAGCCGTCACTCAACTGCGGACCGACGGTCAACCCCTCCCACTTCTCTGCTCCCCGGCCTCCAAGCGCCCCCATGGAGGGATCGTTCAAGATGATGGAGTCCACCAGATTTGCCAGAGCGTCTGCGCTCTTGCTGGCAACCACGGTGCCGATGGGCAGGGTGCCCGTGAGCGGGATGGTGCTGACATCAGTGGCCCCACTGAGGTCGATGATGTAGACCTTCTTATCAGGGCTGTTGATATTTGCGTCGACGCCGACGCCGCGGTTGTTGCGCTCCAGAACCATGAAGCGGTTTGCATCGAGGGCCACGATCGCCGAGATGCCGCGCCCCTGGCTTGGTGATGGGCCACTGCCATCGAGCCTGTACGCATACTGCCCAACGACGCTGCCCGTGCTCGTGTCGTACTTGATGATGCGAGTGTACATGCTGCGGTTGAACGAACCGCCGCCGCTGAATGTGCCGTCGGTGATCGTGCCGTTCTGCAGCATGGCGAAGGCATAGCGACCGTCGGGGCTGACGGCGAGGCCCTCGAGGCCGCGATTGTTCTCACGCCCGGCCGTGAGAGTACTCGAGGTGGCGTTGTAATTGACATTGCTGCCGACCTTCGGGATCAGGTTGGCGGGCACCTCATAGCGACGTACGAGCTGGCCGTTGCGGCCGAATTCAATCACGGAGGGTCCGTATTCATCCGAGACCAGGATGTTGCCGCTGCCCGGTAGGATCACCATGCCTTCCGGGTCGAAGGCGTTGCCAAGGTTGTTGGAGGGGTTGGGGGCCAGCCCGTTGAAGGTCTGAGCTCCATCGCGAAACAGGATCGTCTGCTGCACGGCGAAATTACTGATCGCCCCTGTGAGCGGATTGACGTCCAGGCTGAAGCGATTCAGACGCGTGTCATAGCTGATCGTGCCGCCACCAGGACCGCGATCCGAAAGGCCCCACCATTCATTCCGGTGAGTATCGTAGTAGAGATCGGAGAAGAATCCGAGGCGGCCATTGTTCAGCGCCGTTCCGCCGGATTGATCGAGCGCGCTTCCGCTGATCGTCAGTCCGTTGATGAACGTCGGTGCCGCCTGGGCGGGCAGCGCGGAGAGGAGCGCCGCCATGGCAGCCGCGAAAGTGAGGGTGCGCATGAAGAGGAGGTGTGCAGGTGAGGCGGTTCAAGCCAGGTGGGACGGGCGTGAGGCCGATGACATGCGGTTCGGCGGTCAGAGTCCCTCGCCGCTGGCGGAGGCACCCATCGCTAGGCAGGGCAGATTGTGCGCGGGTAAAGAACTCCCTCGGGTGGGGGTTATGGCTCCGCTCTGCGCACGCCCGCATAGGCTGGAAAACCGGCCCGCCCGCCCAGTTTCGCCGCATGATCCCCACCTCCAACCTCCACGTGGTGGAAACCCGGCCGCTGGTGCCGCCGGCCCTGCTGCACCGGGAGCTGCCGATCGGTGAGGCCGCCTCCCGCACCGTGCAGCAGGCGCGGGAGCGGATCAAGGCGATCCTGCATGCCGGCGATCAGCGGCTGCTCGTGATCGTGGGCCCCTGCTCGGTGCACGACGTGCAGGCGGCGAAGGAGTACGCCGACGCCCTGGTGCAGGCCCACCGCCGTCACCACGACGAGCTGGAGGTGGTGATGCGCGTGTACTTCGAGAAGCCCCGCACCACCGTGGGCTGGAAGGGGATGATCAACGATCCCCACCTCGACGGCAGCTACGACATCAACACCGGTCTGCGGAGGGCCCGCGCCTTGCTGCTGCACCTGGCGGAGATGGGCCTGCCGGCCGCCACCGAGCTGCTCGATCCGGTGGTGCCCCAGTACATCGCCGACCTGATCAGCTGGACCGCGATCGGGGCCCGCACCACCGAGAGCCAGACCCACCGGGAGATGGCTTCGGGCCTGTCGATGCCGATCGGCTTCAAGAACGGCACCGATGGCAGCGTCACCACTGCGATCAACGCCATGGAGGCCGCCGCCCGGCCCCATCATTTCCTGGGCATCAACGAGAACGGCCACGCCGCCATCGTGACCACCACCGGCAACCCCGACGGCCACCTGGTGCTGCGGGGCGGCAAGGGCGGGCCCAACTACCAGGCCGAGGCGGTGGAAAAGGCCGCCGCCCAGCTGGCGAAGGATGGGCTGCCGGCACGGCTGATGGTGGACTGCAGCCACGGCAACTCGAACAAGGACTACCGCCTGCAGGGCTCGGTGCTGGAGGCCCTGGCGGAGCAGGTGCGGGGCGGTTCGGTGCACGTGATGGGGGTGATGCTCGAGAGCCACCTGGTGGCGGGCAATCAGAAGATCCCCGCCGACCTCTCCCAGCTCACCTACGGCCAGAGCATCACCGATGCCTGCATCGACCTCCCCACCACCCTCGAGCTGCTCGAGGAATTGGCGGGTGCTGTTCGCGCAGCGCGTGAACACCATCTGGCCGCTGTCTGAGCAGGGGTTGCCCTCCCTTGGCACTCGCAAAGTTTGAGTGCCAAACTATTGCTCTTGCAACGGAATGTTCACTGAGAACTTCCCTTTGACAGGGGCTGTCTAGCTTCCGGTTCTCTCTGAAGATTCGGGAGCACCGGCATGACCTACCTGCTCCAGTTCTGCGGCCTTTCCGATCCGCTGCAGCTCTTCTATCTCGAGCAGCGCAGCGGCGCCGATCCCGCCGCCGGTCCGGTGTTCGCCGGGTTCCGTCCCTTCCAGCTCGACGACCTGTTGGGCTGGGCCGTGGAGGCGGCGCGCTGCCGCCGCTGGGATGGCGAGGCGATCCAGCGCACGGTGCTCGATACCTGGATGGACCGGGCCGATCTGATCCGTCAGTGGCAGCTGCGCCTGCGCCACGAGCCGGCCGACCGGCTGCTTGTGGCCGGTCTGGGCACGCCCCGCGACTGGGAGCGGCGCTGCGAAGAGCTGCTGCACGGCTGAGGCCGGAGCCGCTCAGGCCAGCACCGTCCACAACCAGGCCGCAGCCAGGGGCACGGTGAGATTGTCGATCCCAAACAGAGCGAACTGTTCGAGGGCCGTGGCCGCAGCCGCGATCAGCAGCAGAGCCGCGGGGTGCGGGGGCTGGCTGCCCGGCAGGAGGGCGGTGACACCGAGGGCGACCAGCCCCGACAGGGCCATGGCGCCGGTGCCCGCCAGGGAGCGGCGTTCCCCGAGGACGCTCCAGCTCGGTGAAGCCACCATCGGACCCAGCAGCCCGGCCAGGCCGTCACCGATGGCCATCACCAGTACCCCCGCTGCCACCGCATCCGGCCGCGCCGGCCACCACAGCCACAGCAGCAGAGTGAAGGAGGCGCCGTAGGCCACTGTGCCGTAGCTGTGGCGGTCGACATCCTCCACTGCCGGCAGCAGGCGAAAGCGGTGGTTGAGCGCTGCAATCACGGTGACCGTGGCGGCGGCGGGAAGGGCGATCGTGCGGTCGATGCCCAGCCACCAGGCGATCAGCACCACCGGCCCGGCGCCGATGTGCACCAGCTTGCGGCTCCACTCGCGGTGGTGGGGCCAGCGGTCGCGCACCCACAGGGCCAGCACACTCAGGCCTGCCAGCCAGGCACCGGCCGCCGCCACGGCGAACAACTGGTGGGTCCACCCGACAGCAGGATCTGGGCTCACGAACAAGGGGCAGCAGCGGCGATCAGGCGGCCTGCTGGAGGTTGCTCATCAGCCGCAGCTTCAGGATCGCCTTCGCTTCGAGCTGTCGCACCCGCTCGCGCGACACATTGATCTGGCGGCCGATCTCGGCGAGGGTGAGCGGTTCGCTGCCCTCCAGCCCGAAGCGCAGCCTCAGGATCTTCTGTTCGCGCTCGTTCAGCTGCGACATCCAGGTGCCGAGGTGTTCCTTCTGCAGATGGCGATCCATCGCATCGAAATGCTCGTTGCTGGCCGGATCAGCGATCAGTTCACCCAGGGTGCTGCGGTCCTCCTCGCCGCGTGCATGGGCGTCGAGGGAGGCGCAGGGAGCGCTCTGGGACATCAGCTCCTCCAGCTCCTCCGGCCGCATGTCCATCGCATGGGACAGCTCCAACCGGTTCGGCTGGCGGCCGAGGCGATGGGAGAGCTCGCGGCTGATGCGTCGCATCTTGGAGAGCTTCTCACTGATGTGAATCGGCAGCCGGATGGTGCGGGCGCTGTTGTCGATGGCCCGGGTCATCCCCTGGCGGATCCACCAGTAGGCATAGGTGCTGAATTTGTAGCCCATCGCGGGGTCGAACTTATCGACGGCCCGCTCAAGCCCGATCGCCCCTTCCTGCACCAGATCCAGCAACTCGAGCCCCTGGTTCTGATACTTCTTGGCCACGCTCACCACCAGCCGCAGGTTGGCGGCCATCATGCGGTCGCGGGCCCGCTGGCCCATGCGGATTTGCCTCTTGTGCTGGGGGGTAAGCTCTGATGGAGGCAGCTCCAGCAGTTGCTTGGCCTTCTGCACATGGTGGGCCAGTTCAATCTCCTCGGCTGGCGTGAGCAGTGGCACACGGCCGATGCTGCTGAGATACCAACCGATCGTGTCCGCACTGAGCCGTCCCGTCTGCCGCGCTGAGCCAGGGCCCGCAACGGCTCTCCGACCGGAACGATCGCCGCTCCCCGGGCTGTCGGCACGGCCGGGCAGCACGGTGAGGGCGGAATGCAGAGGTGTCCCCATCACCCCAGGCCTCCGAATGAATTTGCGCGGAATGTAGCACCGTGGACGTGGGCGCATCGTCGGGAAACGGAAGAATTCCTGTACAAATCTGGTCCGATCCCGAGATTTGGTGACGCCAGCTACCCGACGGGTCGCTCTGCTGCGAATCCGCCCCGCCAGCGCTCCATCAACGTGGCCTGAACCAGCTGCTGTTCCCCTTCCGGTTGTTGCTGAACGAAACGGCCGTCATTCTGCATGTGCCAGGCGGCCGTATCCGAGAGGTAGAGCTCGATCAGCGTCTCCAATTGCTGGCGCAGGACTGGATCGTCCACCGGCGCCACCGCTTCGACCCGACGGTCGAGGTTGCGAGGCATCCAATCGGCACTGCCGATCAGCATCTCGGGTTCACCACCGTTGGCAAACCAGAAGAGCCGGGAGTGCTCCAGGAAGCGGCCGATCACGCTCAGCACGCGGATGTTGTCGCTCACCCCCTCCACCCCGGGCCGCAGGGAACACATGCCCCGGATCACCAGCTCAATTCTCACCCCCGCCTGGGAGGCTTCGTAGAGAAGGGCGATGATGGCCGGATCGACCAGGGCGTTCATCTTGGCCCGGATGTGGCCCCCGCGACCTTCCCTGGCATGGAGAATCTCGCGGCGGATGCGGTCCTCCATGCCCTTGCGCAGGGTGACCGGAGCCACCAGCAACTTGCGGAAACTCTGCTGCTTGGAGAAGCCGGTGAGGTAGTTAAACAGCTCCACCAGGTCCTGGCCGAATTCCTCACGGGCGGTCAGCAGGCCGAGATCGGTGTAGAGGCTGGAGGTGCGTGAGTTGTAGTTGCCGGTGCCGATGTGTAGGTAGCTACGCAGTTTCGTTTTCTCGCGCCGCACCACCAGAGCCACCTTGGTGTGGGTCTTGAGGCCCAGAACGCCATACACCACGTGCACGCCCGAGCGCTCCAGCTGGCGTGCCCACTGGATGTTGTTGTCTTCATCGAAGCGCGCCTTCAGCTCCACCAGGGCCATCACCTGCTTGCCGTTCTCGGCGGCGCGGATCAGGGCCGCCACCACGGGTGAATCCTTCGAGGTGCGGTAGAGGGTCATCTTGATCGCCAGCACCGAGGGGTCGTTGGCGGCCTGGCTGAGGAATTCCTCCACCGAGGTGGCGAACAGGTCGTAGGGATGGTGCAGCAGCACGTCGCCGCGGCGGATCACCCGGAAGATGCTCTCGAAGTCCTCGGCCTTGATCGAGCCGTCCTCGAGCTGACTGCGCTGGGCCCGCAGCAGGGCCGGCACGGTACGTCCCTTGTGGGGGACGTCCTTGAGCTGGGGCAGGGGGATCGCCAGCAGGCTCATCAGATCGTCGAGGCCGAGAGGGCCGTTGATGCGGTAGAGGTCTGCCGCCTCCACGTCGCAGCCCTCCATCAGCAACTGCACCACCTCGTCGGGCATCTCGTCGGCCACCTCCAGCCGCACCACCTCCCCGCCCATGCGCCGTTTGCGCAGCCCCTCCTGCAGTGCCTCCATCAGGTCGTCGGCCTCGAGGTCGCGCAGCTCCAGGTCGGCGTCGCGGGTGATGCGGAAGAAGTAGTGCCCCTCGATCGTCATGCCGGGGAACAGCAACTGCAGGTTGAAGGCCACCACCTGCTCCAGGGGCACCGCGGAATAGACCGGCTTGACGCCCCGGCCGCCCAGCTCGGTGGGGATCGGTACGAAGCGCGGAAGGATCTTCTGGGGCACCTTCACACGGGCGAACTGCTGTTGCTGGGTGTCCGGATCGCGCACCAGCACCGCCACGTTCAGGCTGAGGTTGCTCATGAACGGGAACGGGTGGGCCGGATCCACCGCCAGGGGGGTGAGCACCGGGAAAACGGCGGTGCGGAAGTAGTCGTCGACCCACTGCTTCTGCTGACGGTTCAGGCGCACGTAGTCGTAAAGGTGAACGCCGTATTCACTGAGATTGCGTTTGAGCGAATGGCGGTAATGCTGCTGCTGCAGATCCAGCAGGGGCCTCAGTTCCCTCTGGATCGCCTCCAGCTGCTCCTGCGGTGTGCGCCCGTCGTCGCTGCGGGTGGTGACGCCGGCCTCCTGCTGCGATTTGAGGGAAGCCACCCTCACCATAAAGAATTCGTCTAGGTTGTTGCTGAAGATGGCGCTGAATTTCGCCTGCTCAAGCAGGGGAGTGTGCTCATCGAGTGCCTGAGCCAGTACGCGGCGATTGAACGCAATCCAGCTCAACTCGCGGTTGATGTACAGCTCGGGTGCAACGGCCGGGGCGCCAGGATTCGCACTCATCAATCTCTCGGCCGCAGGACGATTTGCCGATGCGCTTCAGTGAAGCTGTAGCTGCATCAGCAATTATCTATCTTAGCAGTCTGATCCGGGCACGTTGTGTGTGGACGCCATCGTCTCGTGGTCGGCTGGATCACCGCGCAATCACCATGGCTTCCATCTTCGCAGAAGTCACCGTCTGAGATTGTCGTGCGCACTATCCGTGCAGAGGTTCGCGCTCCCTCTTCACGGCGGGGCCGCCCGGCAGGCCTCCGGCCACCAGCGCCGCCACGCCCACCATCAGGCCGATGCCCAGCCAGAAGGGGCTGTGGCGTCCTGCGGTGTCGTAGGCCAGTCCGGCCAGCGGCGGACCGAGGAAGCTGCCCGCGCTCTGGAGGCCCTGCAGGCTGCCCAGCGCCGCGCCTTGCCCCGCATCGCCCAGCCGGCGCGACACCAGGCTGCGCAGGCAGGGGGTGGCCAGCCCCGTGCCCAGGGCCAGAAGCGAAACGGCAAGGAACACCATCGGGATGGCCGTGGCGGGGGTGGCCAGAGGGATCAGCAGGCAACCGGCGATCACGCTGCCCACGCCCGCCAGACTCAGCCGCCATTCGCCCAGCTGCTGCACCAGGGGTCCGATCAGGCCGCCCTGCACCACGGTGGCCACCACCCCCACCACCAGGAAGGCCAGGGCGGCCAGGTCCGGCCCCCAGCCGAAGGCCTGGCGGAAGTAGAGCACCAGCATGGCCGTGAAGCCGTTGAACGCCAGGAAGAAGAGGAAGAGGGCGCCGCACAGCCGCCGCACCCGGGGGTTGCGGAACACGTTCGTCAGCTGGCTGAAGGGTTGCAGCTCCCGCCGCCTGGGCAGCGGGATCCGCGCCTCGGGGGGATGGGTCTCCGGCAGCAGGGTGAGCACCGCCACCAGGTTGACGGCGGCGAATCCCACCGCCACGAGTACCGGCAGGGTCACCGATTGGCGGGCCAGCAGGCCGCCGAGGGCCGGGCCGAGGATGAAGCCCAGGCCGAAGGCCACCCCGATCAGGCCGAAGGCCCGGGCCCGCTCCTCCGGAGGAGTGATGTCGGCCAGCACGGCCCCGGCGGTGGCGGCGGTGCCGCCGCTGAAGCCATCGATCAGCCGGGCGGCGAACAGCAGGATCAGGGGAACCCCCGCGGCACTGGCGGCGGGCCACTGGCTGGCCCAGGGGAAGGCGATCGTGGCGGCGAACAGCCCCAGGCCCAGCACCGTGCCCGCGACGCAGCAGGCCATCACCGGTTTGCGGCCATAGCGGTCGCTGAGGGCGCCGATCATGGGCGTGGCCAGGAACTGGGCCACGGCATAACTGCCCGTGAGCAGCCCCAGCGTGCGGCCATCGCTGGTGGTGCTCGCCAGCAGGAACGGCAGCAGCGGGAACACGATGCTCTCCCCCAGCCGGTCGTTCAGCAGGGTGAGAAAGGCGCTCAGCACGGTGGAGCGTCGGGAACGGCGCACGGGCCCGGGGCGGATCGCGATCCCTTCCTACCCCGAGGCCTGCCGATGGGGGAGCATGGGTCCATGACTGCGCCCGATCGCCCGTCGTCAGTGCCTGCCGTGGGGGTGGCGGTCTCAGGCCTGCTGCTGGCGCTGTTTCTGGTGGTGCATCTGGCGGGGCTGGTGCCCGCGCTGGTGAATCCGGCCGCCTTCGAGCGCTACGCGGCCGTGCTCCATCGCCAGCCCTGGCTTCCGGTGGTGGAGGCGGCCCTGCTGGTGGCGCTGCTGTTCCATCCGCTCCTGGCGCTGTGGCGGGCCTTCCTGCTCGCCCGGGCCCGCGGCACGGCACCGGCGCTGCGCCGCAGCCGGCGCGAGGGCCCCGGGGACGGCCTGGCCGCCCTGGCGGCGGTCCAGGCCCCCGCGATCGGCGGCCTGTTGCTGGCGTTCCTGGCGCTGCACCTGCTGCAGCTGCGCTGGCACCGTCCGGCCGAGGGTCAGGAGCTGGAGGCCCTTCAGAGCGTGCTCCGCTCGCCGGCCTCGCTGCTGCTCTACGGCGCCGGCAGCCTGGCAGCGGGGCTGCATCTGTTTCATGGCCATGAGGCCGCCCACCGCAGCCTCGGGCTGCTGGACCCGGCGAATGGGGCCCGCATCCGCGCCTGGGGCCGGCTGCTGGCCCTGTTGCTGGGCGGCGGCTTTGCCCTGCTGGCTCTTCTCCTGAGGTTTTCGCCGGCATGAGCGGAGCGTCGCCGCGGCTTGATCCCCAGCTCCCCGGCGGCCCCGTGGCCACCGCCTGGCAGCGCTGCCGCGACGGCCTGCCGCTGGTGGCACCCGGGAACCGGCGCCGGTTCACGATCCTGGTGGTGGGCAGCGGCCTGGCGGGCGCCTCGGCCGCCGCCACCCTGGCCGAGCAGGGCTACCGGGTGAGGCTGGTCACCTACCACGACAGTCCGCGGCGGGCCCATTCGGTGGCGGCCCAGGGGGGGATCAACGCTGCCCGCAACGACGCCAACGACGGCGACAGCATCGAGCGGCTGTTCCGCGACACCGTGAAGGGGGGCGACTTCCGGGCCCGCGAGGCGGGCTGCCATCGCCTGGCGGAACTCAGCCTGGCGATCATCGACCACTGTGTGGCCCAGGGGGTGCCCTTCGCCCGCGAGTACGGCGGCACCCTGGCCAACCGCAGCTTCGGCGGCACGCAGGTGAGCCGCACCTTCTACGCCCGCGGCCAGACCGGCCAGCAGCTCCTCTACGGCGCCACCGGCGCGCTGCTGCGCCAGGTGGAGGCCGGCCGGGTGGAGCTGCTCACCCGCCGCGACATGCTCGAGCTGATCGTGGTGGATGGCGTCGCCCGGGGCGTGGTGGTCCGCGACCAGCGCACCGGTGCCCTCGAGACGTACACCGCCCATGCCGTGCTGCTGGCGAGCGGTGGCTATTCGAACGTCTACCACCTCTCCACCAACGCGCTCAAAAGCAACGCCACGGCGATCTGGCGGTCCCATCTCCAGGGCGCGCTGTTCGCCAATCCCTGCTTCACCCAGATCCATCCCACCTGCATCCCTCCCGGCGACGCTTTCCAGAGCAAGCTCACCCTGATGAGCGAGAGCCTGCGCAACGACGGGCGGGTATGGCTGCCGGCGCGGGTGGGCGACGACCGCCCGCCGGAGCGGATTCCGGAGCATGAGCGCGACTACTTCCTGGAGCGCCAGTACCCGAGCTTCGGCAACATGGTGCCGCGTGATGTGGCTTCGCGCCGCGCCCGGGAGCTCTGCCTCGAAGGCCGAGGCGTGGGGCCTCGCGGGCGCAGTGGCGGCCAGGGGGTGTATCTCGATCTGGCCGATGCGATCGCCCGTGAGGGCCGGGACGCGATCGTGGCCCGCTACGGCAATCTGCTGGAGATGTATGAGCGCATAACCGGCGACGATCCGCTCACCACGCCTCTGCGCATCTATCCCGCCCCTCACTACACGATGGGCGGGCTGTGGGTGGACTACCGGCTGATGAGCACGATCCCTGGCCTGTTCGTTCTGGGGGAGGCGAACTTCTCCGAGCACGGCGCCAACCGCCTCGGGGCCAGTGCCCTGATGCAGGGCCTGGCTGACGGCACCTTCATCGCTCCGGCCACGGTGCCGGCCTGGCTGGCCTCCCATCCCCTGCCGCCCGTCGCCGACGACCATCCCGCCTGCCGGGCGGCGGTGGCTGCGGTGGACCGGCGGATCTCGGCTCTGCGGGCCGTGGGAGGCCTCCGACCGGCGGATGACTTCCACCGTGCTCTCGGCCAGCTGATGATCAACGCCTGCGGCATCAGCCGCAGCGGCCCACGCCTGCGTCAGGCGCTCGGAGAACTGGCGGAGCTGCGGGCGTCCTTCTCGGAGGACCTGTCCCTGCCCGATCACGGCACGGCGATCGATCCGGAACTGGAGAAGGCCCTGCGGGTGGACGACCTGTTCGGCCTCGCCGAGCTGATGCTGCGCGATGCCCTGGCCCGGGAGGAGTCGTGCGGTGCCCATTTCCGCCAGGAGCACCGCACCGAGGACGGCGAGGCCCTGCGGGACGACGAGCGGTTCTGCCACATCGCCGCCTGGGAGCATCGCCAGGGCGCTGAGCCCGTGCGCCACCAGGAACCCCTGGTCTTCACAAGTGTCAAGCCTGCTCGGCGCGACTACCGCTGAGATCTCCGCCTGCCTTCCCGAGGGACTCCAGAATGTCTGGAGAGGGCAGCCCGAAGCGCCAGCCCTGCCCGAGCCCGCAGCCGAGCCGGACCATGCGCTGCTCCTGTTCCTCGGTTTCGATCCCCTCGGCCACCACCTCCAGATCCAGATCGCGGGCCAGCTGCACCATCGCCTCCAGCACGCGGGCCTTGCGCGGATCGTGACTCCCCTCGGCGATGAAGCTGCGATCGATCTTCACGGCATCGATCGGCAGGCGAGCCAGCCACGACATGCTCGAGTAGCCGCTGCCGAAGTCGTCGAGGTGCACCTGCATGCCGGCCCTGCGCAGCTCCTGCAGTTCGCGGCTGGTCCGGTCGGGCCTTGTGATCAGCATGCTCTCGGTCACCTCGATCGCCAGGTGCTTCGGCGATACGCCATGGCGGTGGATGCGCTCGAGGATCGCTGTGGCGAAGCCTTGTCGCCGCAGTTCGAGCGGGCTCATGTTCACCGACACCCGAAAGCCGGCCCCAGGGGTGGCCAGGCGCTGCAGGTCGGAGAGCACGCGCTCCAGCACCCAGGCCCCCAGGCTGAAGATCAGGCCGGTGCGCTCCGCGAGCGGGATGAAGTCGCCGGGCAGGATCAGCGTGGCCTCGGGGCCCGGGAGGCGCACCAGGGCTTCCAGACCCGCGATCTGGCCGTCGTGGAGATTGACGATCGGCTGATAGTGGATCACCAGTTCGTCCTGCTCGATCGCCCGCTCCAGGCGGCGACGCAGCTCGATCGACTGGCGCATGTTCTGATCGATCCGCTCGTCGTAGCAGGCGACGCCCCGGTCGCGTCGCGTCTTGGCCTCGTACATCGCCAGATCGGCCCGGCGCACCAGCTCCTCCACCGAGAGCAGGGGATCGCTGCTGCTGGCAATGCCCACGCTCATCGAGGGATGGACCACGGAGCCCTGGACCTTCCAGGGCTCGCCGAGCTGCTGCTGGAGCCGCTCCGCCAGTGCGAACACCTCCCCCTCCGGTTCCGCCGTCGTCAGCACCACGAACTCATCGCCCCCCAGCCGGGCCAGGACATCGCCCGGACCCAGCGCGCGTCTGAGGCGGCGGGCGATTTCGATCAGCAGCTCGTCGCCGACCTGATGGCCGTACAGATCGTTGATCTCCTTGAAGCCGTTCAGATCGCAGAACAGCAGAGTCACGGCCCCGTGGGTGTTGCGCAGCCGGCGCAGCGCCCGGGTGATGTGGGTGTGGAGGGCGCGGCGGTTGGGCAGACCGGTGACCGGGCATTCCACCACCTGGGCGGCCAGGCGCATCTGCCGTTCCTGCAGCTGCTGGTGGGCCACCTCGGCCTGCAGCCGCCGGCGCTCGCTGCGTTCCACCTCCTCCTGGAGCGTGGCGTAGGAGACCCGGGCGGTGCTGTCGCGGAAGCAGAGGACGAGGGGCCGGGAGGGGTCGCTGATCACCGGCTCCCACTCGATCTCGAGGGCGCGCATCGGTTCGCGGCTCAGGAACACGGTGAACCGCTCGCCTGCCGCGGCGGCCCCCTGGCCGTGCCAGCCGGGGGGGATCAGGGGAAGGCCGTCGTCCCGTTGCGGCAGCAGGGAGTCGAGCGGCCGGTCGAGCACCAGCAGGCGGGGCAGGCTCACCAGCTGCTCGAACGAGGCGTTGCACCACTGCACCCGCCCGTCGCCGGTGGTGATCACCAGGGCATCGTCGATCGTGGCCAGGGCCGCCTCCAGCCGGCCCAGGGTGCTCCGCAGTTCCTCTATCAGGACGGCATCGGCATCGTCCCGGGGGGATGCCGTCCCGCTCATGGCGCCGAGGGGTCCTGCTCCAGGGGCGTGAGGGTGGCTCCGAACACCCACTGGCCCCGCCGCTGCTCGGCCACGATGAAGTGCTCCGACACGATCGTGCGGCCGTCGCTGCAGATCGTGGCCAGCCGCAGGGGGTGGGCCAGGATCGTGGAGTGCCCGGTGGCCTGGAAGCGGGAGAAGCCCAGCTGATGCGACATCTGGAAGGCCTCCGGCAGGATCAGGCTGAGGGGCTGACCCTCCAGCGATTCGAGGGTCCAGCCGAAGGTGCGCGTGAAGGACGCATTCATGCCCAGCACCCTGCCCATGTGATCCGCCAGCACGAAGGGGCGCTCGCCCTGCTCCAGGCTCTCGATCGTGGGGGTCCCAGTGGGGGTCGCAGGGGTCTCAGTCACGGCTTCAGAAATTGCCGCGGAGGGATGGCAGCATCATGGACCAGATCCCGCTGATCCCGCCTCCCGAAGCGATGGTCTGTTCCCTCTCGCTCACCCTGCGGATCTGGCGCCAGGCGGACCCCGGCAGCCCCGGCGCCTTCGAAGACCATCGGCTGGAGGGGCTCTCCCCCGATCTGTCGCTGCTCGAGGCCCTCGACCTGCTGAACGGCCGGCTGGTGCGGGAAGGCCGGCGGCCGGTGGGCTTCGACCACGACTGCCGCGAGGGCATCTGCGGCTCCTGCGGCTTCCTGGTGAACGGCCAGGCCCACGGCCCCCGGGCCCGCACCAGCGTCTGCCAGCTGTACCTGCGCCATTTCCCCGATGGCACCACCCTGGTGCTGGAGCCCTTCCGGGCCCGCGCCTTCCCCGTGGTGCAGGACCTGGGGGTGGATCGCTCAGCCTTCGACCGGATCCTGGCGGCGGGTGGCTACTGCTCGGTGAACGCGGGTCAGGCTCCGGATGCCAACGCCCTGCTGATCGGCCGCGACCAGGCGGCCTCCGCCTTCGATACCGCCACCTGCATCGGCTGTGGCGCCTGCGTCGCCAGCTGCCGCAACGCTTCAGCCAGCCTGTTCGTGGCGGCCAAGCTCGCCCATCTGGGCCAGCTGCCCCAGGGGCAGCCGGAGCGAGCGCGGCGGGCGGTGGCGTTGCAGGAGCGGATGGGGGCTGAGGGCTTCGGCGGCTGCAGCAGCCATCTGGAGTGCGAGGCGGCCTGCCCCAAAGGCATCTCCGCTGACTGGATCAGCTGGATGCACCGCGAAGGCCGCCGCTGATCGCCCGATCCCGGGCTCAGACCGGCGCTTCGCTGCCCTGGGCGTGGTGGCGGATGTCGCCACCGAGCCGGAAGGCGTCGTGCACCGCCTGCAGGGCCCGCACCCCATCGGCCTCCGCCACCACGCAGCTCGTGCGGATCTCGCTGGTGGCGATCAGTTCGATATTGATGCCGGCATCGGCCAGGCAGCGGAACATCCGCGCCGCCGTGCCCGCGGTGCAGGCCATGCCCGCCCCCACCGCGCTCACCCGCGCGATCGCCGGGCCCTCCTCAAAGCGGGCGCCGGGCCAGCCCGCCAGCACCACCGCCAGGGCGCGCTCGGCCCCCGGGCGGTCGTCGCGCCTGAGGGTGAAGCTCATGTCCCGGCAGAGGTTGTCGGGCTCGCCATGGGTGCGCTCCGACTGCACGATCGCATCGAGGCTGATGCCGGCATCAGCCAGGGCGCGGCAGATGGCGGCCGCTGCGCCGGGACGGTCCGGCACGCCCCGCACCACCACCTGCACCTGGTCCCGGTCGAGGGCCACACCCCGCACGGCCGGATCCTCCGGGCGGCAGGGGATCGGCCCGTCCCGGAGCTGGCTTTCGTTCAGTTCGAAGGCATCGGCGGCCGCCCGCAGGGCCTTGGCGCCCTGGCTGCCGTCCACCAGGCAGCTCACCTTCACCTCGCTGGTGCCGATCAGCCGCAGGTTGATGCCCAGGCGAGCGAGGGTGTCGAACAGCCGGGCGGCCACCCCGGGCCGGCCCATGATCCCCGCCCCGGCGATGCTGAGCTTGGCCATGCCGGTCTCGGCCATCAGGCGGGCTCCCTCGGCTCCCATGGCATCCAGCACCGAACGGCAGACGGCCTCGGCCCGGGGGCCGTCGGCGGCGGGCAGGGTGAAGGCGATGTCGTTGCTGGCCCCCTCGTGGGTGGCCTGCACGATCAGGTCGATATTGAGCCCGGCGGCGCCTAGGGCTTCGAACAGGCTGGCCGCCACGCCGGGCCGGTCAGGCACGTGGGAGAGGGCCAGCACCGCCTGGGCCGTTTCCAGCTCGGCTCCGTCCACGGGCTTGCCCAGCTCCAGTCCCTCGCTGCCGATCGGGCGGGCGCGGCCGCTGGTGAGCAGGGTGCCGGGATCGTCGCTCCAGCTGGAGCGGACCCGCAGCGGTACGCCGTAGTTGCGGGCGATCTCCACGGCCCGCGGGTGAAGCACGGCGGCACCGAGGCTGGCCAGTTCCAGCATCTCGTCACAGCTGACGCTCTCCATCAGCTGGGCATCGGGCACCTTGCGCGGATCGGTGGTGAGCACCCCGGGCACGTCGGTGTAGATCTCGCAGGCGTCCGCTCCCAGCGCCGCCGCCAGGGCCACCGCCGAGGTGTCGGAGCCCCCCCGGCCCAGGGTGGTGATCTCCGGGGTGCCGGCGGTGCCGCTGCTGGTGCCCTGGAAGCCCGCCACCACCACCACCTTGCCGTCGTCGAGCAGGCGCCGCAGGCGCTCGGTGCGCACCTCAAGGATGCGGGCCCGGCCATGGGACGACTCGGTGACGATGCCGGCCTGGGTGCCGGTCATCGACACGGCCGGCACCCCTTGGGCATGCAGGGCCATCGACAGCAGGGCGATCGACACCTGCTCGCCGGTGGCCAGCAGCATGTCCATCTCCCGCTTGGGCGGATCGGCGGTGATCGCCCGGGCCAGCCCGGTGAGTTCGTCGGTGGTGTGGCCCATGGCCGACACCACGATCACCAGCTCGTGCCCCTCCTCCCGGCAGGTGGCGATCCGGCGGGCCACGGTCTGGATGCGTTCCACATCGGCCACCGAGGTGCCCCCGAACTTCTGAACCAGCAGGGCCATTCCCGGCGTCGATGCGGCAGTGGGCGCGATTATCGGTGGCCGTCGGGACCCAGCAGAAAGCCGTCACGGAAGGCGTCGGCCGGATCGGCCCCCCGCTTGAGGGCCGCCTCCACCTCCAGCACCTGCCCCAGCAGCCTCAGAAGCTGGGCGGCGGGCCGCCCCTGGATCTGGCGGCGCAGCACGTAGATCCGTTTCGGGTTGCCGATGCCGGCGGCCTTGGCGATCACGGCCACGTCGCGCTCGCCGCTGGCCTCCAGCAGCGAAACCCACAGCCAGCCGCGGATCTGGCCGCTGAGGGCCGCCACGATCCGCAGCGCCGGTTCGTTGGCCGCCAGCAGGGCATCGACCAGGGCGATCGCATCCGCCGGTCGCCCGGCCAGCAGGGCGTCCCCCACCGCCAGGGAGCTGGTGGCCCGTCCCCCCACCAGCGCCTCCACGGCCTCTACGCCGATCGGAGCGCCGCCGCCGAACAGGGCGAGCTTCTCCAGTTCGCTCGCCAGCCGGGCGCTGTCGCTGCCGATCGCTTCGCTCAGGGCCTCGGCTGCGGCCGGTTCCAGACGGAGCCCCAGCTCGCCGGCGGTACGCCGCACCAGCTCCAGCAGGCCCTCGCCGTCCCACACCGCCGGCAGCACGAAGCTCTTCTCCTCGGCCACGGCCCGAAGGGCCTTGGTGGTGCGCAGGCGGGCGTCGGGCTTGGCGGGGCTCACCAGCACCAGATGCCCGTCGGGGGGAATCAGGCCCAGGCTGGCCTCCAGCCGGCTGGCGAGCTCCGCCGGGCAGGCGGCGCAGAAGGGGCTCCGCTGCAGCAGCACCACCCGCGCCCCGGAGCCGAACGGGGGCGTGCGCGCCTCCTCGAGGGCCTGCGCCGCCTGAGCGGCGTCGCTGCCGTCGAGTCGGCTGAGGTTGATCGACGCCCAGGCAGGTTCCACCAGCTGCTCCACCAGGGCCTCCACCGCCCGGGTGCGGGCGGCCTCGTCGTCTCCCCAGTAGAGATGGACCGGCATCAGGGCAGCGCGCGCGTGAGCGAGTTCGACCATCCGATCTTTACGGAAAGCGTGCGGCGCATCCGCGGCTGGCTCGGCCCCACCGGGCTGCAGGGGGTGGAGCAGGAGCTGCTGGAGCGGCTGGTCCACAGCAGCGGCGACCTCACGCTCGCCGGCGATCTGGTCTGCTCCCCGGGGGCCTGTGCGGCTGGCATGGCCGCCCTGGCCGGGGGCACGGCGATCCTCACCGACACGGCGATGGCCGCGGCGGCCGTGGCGCCGATGGCCCGGCGCACCTTCGCCAATCCTGTGCACGGCGTGCTGGCCTGGGCTCCCGAGCGGGCCCCCGCCGGCGGCACCCGCAGCGCCGAGGGGATGGAGCGGGCCCTGGCGGCCCATCCCGGGGCGGTGGTGCTGGTGGGCAGCGCCCCCACCGCCCTCGATCGGCTGCTGGAGCTCGTGGCGGCCGGGGCCGCTTTTCCCGCCCTGGTGATCGGCATGCCGGTGGGGTTCGTGGGGGTGGCGGAGAGCAAGCGGCGGCTGGAGCAGAGCGCTCTGCCCCAGATCCGCCTCGACGGCAGCCGGGGCGGCGCGGGCCTGGTGGCCGCGGCGGTCAATGCCCTGTTGCGCCGTGCCTGGCTGGATCAGGCCGCCTGAAGGCCCACGGC
Source organism: Cyanobacteriota bacterium (assembly GCA_046342315.1). Taxonomy (GTDB): domain Bacteria; phylum Cyanobacteriota; class Cyanobacteriia; order PCC-6307; family Cyanobiaceae; genus Cyanobium. The sequence goes on along the minus strand of JBKDPV010000116.1, from coordinate 11,811 downwards.
CACGTGGCTGTTGGCTTCGATCCGCCCCAGCACCTGCCGCGCCCGCCGCACCACCGAGGCCGGCACGCCCGCCAGCCGGGCGGCTTCGATGCCGTAGCTGCGGCTCGCCCCGCCGCGCACCACCCGGTGCAGGAACACCAGATCGTCGCCCGTCTCCTCCACCAGCACCTGGGCCGTGCCCACGTTGGTGAGCAGCTCGGCCAGTTCGCTGAGCTCGTGGTAATGGGTGGCGAAGATCGTGCGGGCGCCGATGGCGGTGGCCAGGTGCTCCGCCACGGCCCAGGCGATCGAGAGGCCGTCGAAGGTGGCGGTGCCGCGGCCGATCTCATCGAGCAGCACCAGCGAGCGGCCCGTGGCGTGGTGAAGGATGTTGGCTGTTTCGGCCATCTCCACCATGAAGGTGGACTGGCCGCTGGCCAGGTCGTCGACGGCCCCGACGCGGGTGAAGATCCGATCGGCGATGCCCAGGCGCGCCCGGCGGGCCGGCACCCAGCTGCCGATCTGGGCCAGCAGCTGCAGCAGGCCCGTCTGGCGGAGGTAGCAGCTCTTGCCGCTGGCGTTGGGGCCGGTTAGCACCAGCAGGTCGGGGGCGTCGTCATCGCCGGCCCCCAGCCGCAGGTCGTTGGCGGTGAAGGCCTCCTCCACCAGCAGCTCCTCCACCACCGGGTGGCGACCCGCCTCGATCGTCAGCTCCCGCCCGTCCGTGAGCTCCGGCCGGCACCAGCCGCCCGTGGCCGCCACCTCCGCCAGGGAGGCCAGGGCGTCGAGATCGGCCACCCGCCGGGCCGCCTCCCGGATCGGGGCTGCCAGGGCGCCCACCTCGTTGCGCAGGGCGCAGAACAGCTCGTATTCGCGCTGGGCGGCCCGGGCCCGCAGCTGCAGGATGCTCCCCTCCCGGGCCTTGAGGTCGGGCGTCACGAACCGCTCCTCGTTGGCCAGGGTCTGGCGGCGGATCCAGTGCTCGGGCACCGCGCCGGCCTTCGCCCGGGTCACCGACAGGAAGTAGCCGAAGGTGCGGTGGTATTGCAGGCGGAGGTTGGGGTTGCCGCTGGCCCGCCGTTCCAGTGCCTCCTGCTCGGCCAGCCAGCGGTCCTGGTCGTCGAGCCGGTTGCGCAGGCCATCGAGCAGGGGATCGACGCCGTCGTGGATCAGGCCGCCCTCGCTGAGGGCGAGGGGCGGGTTCTCCACCAGGCGCTGGCGCAGGCCGGCGGCCAGGGCCGCCAGGTCCGGCTGGGGCTGCCGCAGCGCCTGCAGGGGCGCGCTGGCGCAGCCCTCCACCAGGGCCGCCAGCCGGGGCAGCCGCTCCAGACCGTCCGCCAGGGCCACCAGGTCGCGGGCGGAGGCGGTGCCGGCGCCGGCCCGGCCCGCCAGCCGCTCCAGATCGCCCATCGGCCGCAGCAGGCGCCGCAGGCTCCGCCGCAGCGGCCGATGTTCCACCAGTTCGCCCACGGCGTCCTGACGCTGCTGGATGGCGGCCCTCTCCACCAGTGGGGCTTCGATCCAGCGGCGGAGGCAGCGGCCGCCCATGGCGGTGGCGGTGCGATCGATGGCCCAGAGCAGGGAGCCGTGCAGCTGGCCTCCCATCTGGGTGCGGGTGAGCTCGAGATTGCGGCGGGTCTGGGCATCGAGCACCAGCTGGTCGCCGGCGTGCCAGACCCGCGGCGGATCCAGGGGCACCGCCGTGTCCCCCTCCGCCCGCTGGGTGCTGTCCAGGTAGGCCACCAGGCCGCCGGCGGCGCGCAGGGCCAGCGGCACCTCGCCCAGCCCCAGACCATCGAGGCTGGCCAGGCGGAAACGGCGCCGCAGGGTGGCGGCCGCCTCGGGCGCCTCGAACGGGGTCCGCGCCAGCAGGGTCACGTGCAGCCCCTCGGGGCACCAGCCCGGCCGGCTGCCGTCCTCCCCAGGCTGGGGACTCACCACCTCGGCCGCCTCCAGCTGCAGCAGCTCCTGGTGCAGGCCGCCGCTGCCGTCCCGCTCGGTCACACGGAACTCGCCGGTGCTCACGTCGGCCACGGCCAGCCCCCAGCGCCCCCCTTCCCTTACCACCGCGCACAGCCAGTTGTTCCGCCGGGCCGCCAGCATCCCCTCCTCCAGCACCGTGCCGGGGGTGAGCACGCGAGTGATGTCGCGGCGCAGCAGGGCACCCTTGGCAGGGGTGGTTTCGAGCTGGTCGCAGAGCGCCACGCTCAGTCCCCGACGCACCAGTTCGGCGCAGTAGCGCTCTGCCGCGTGGTGGGGGATGCCGGCCATCGGCACCCTCCCCACGCTCTTGCCGCCCTCCTTGCCGGTGAGGGTGAGCTCGAGCAGGCGCGAGAGGGTGATCGCGTCCTCGAAGAAGCACTCGAAGAAATCACCGAGCCGATAGAGCAGCACCCGCTCCGGGTGGGCCGCTTTGAGCTCCACGTAGTGGCGCAGCATCGGCGTCAGGGCCGCCGGGTCCACCAGGCCGTGGTGATGCCAGCGGGGTTGGTCGTCGTCTGTCGCGGCCCCTTCCTCCAAAGGGGTGTTGCCGTCTTCGGGATCCGCTGCCTTGGGTGCTTCGCCTGGGGCCGGTGTCCGGCGTCGCCGAGGCCGTGCCCGCGCCTCGGCAGCCAGGCTGTCCTCATCTTCCGCGCCTGCCACCGATGGCGGAAGCGGCTGCTCCTCCGGCCCCGGGTGCACGGGCTCGCTGCAGAGACCGAGGGCGGCCACCAGCGAGAGCTGCTGCTCAACCTTCGCCGGGGTCGCGGCCGCCATGGCACTGGGCGTGGGGGTGACGATCCTACGCGCCACCACAGATGGTGTCAGTCACCGGCCGTCGCCGCAGCGCCTCTGCGCGGCCACCGACCGATCCGTCGGGGCCCTCCCGACAACTTGTGACGGTTGCCGCCCGCCCCGCGCCATGGCCCGGGAGCCGCGTGTGAGAATCCGCTCACTGCCTGATCCCCGGCCCGCTGGCCAGCCCTCGCCATGCAGATTCTCAACACCCTCACCGTTCTGGCCCTGGTGGTGATGTCCTTCGCCCTGGTCGTGGCGGTGCCGGTGCTGTACGCCAGCAGCGAGGACAGCGGCCGCTCCAACCGGCTGATCCTGATCGGCGGGCTGGCCTGGGTGGGCCTGGTCCTGCTCAACTGGGGCGTGAGCTACTTCGTGGTCTGAGCCTTTGACGGTCTTCGAGGGTCGTTTCACTGACGTCGGCGGTCTGCGCATCGCTGTTGTTGTGGCCCGTTTCAACGATCTGGTCACCTCCCGCCTGCTGAGCGGCTGTCTCGACTGCCTCTCTCGCCACGGCATCGACACCGGCGACACCAGCGGCCAGCTGGATGTGGCCTGGGTGCCCGGCAGCTTCGAGATCCCCCTGGTGGCCCAGCGCCTGGCTGCCAGTGGTCGCTATCAGGTGGTGGTCACCCTCGGGGCCGTGATCCGTGGCGATACTCCCCACTTTGATGTGGTGGTCGCTGAAGTGAGCAAGGGCGTTGCGACTGTGGCCCGTGACACCGGTGTTCCGGTGATTTTTGGCGTGCTCACCACCGATACGCTGCAACAGGCTCTCGAGCGAGCAGGCATCAAGAGCAACCTCGGCTGGAGCTACGGGTTGCAGGCACTCGAGATGGGCTCGCTCATGGCGGCGCTGCCGCACTGAGGCCCTGCCTGTTGATGCACCCCATCTCCCCAGGTCGCCCATGTTCTGGCTGAGACCTCGCCAGGTCTTGTTGCTGTGCGCCGGTCTCGATCTTCTGGGAGTTGCAGGCCTGGCGTTTGTTGTGGATCGCGTTTTCCGCACCGACCTGCTGGCCCATCCTCAATGGCTGTTGCCGTTTGGCCTCGCCTACATCTTATTCAGCTGGCTGTTTGGCAGCTATACGCTGCTGCGCTGGCCCCGATTGGATCCAGGCCAGTTGTTCTTGCGTCTGACGGTGGCAGCCCTGGCCACCGGGTTGATGGTGGTCCTGGCCTACTGGGTGCTGAACCTTCCCCCCACGTTCACCCTCGGGCATCGACGGATCCAGCTGCTTCTGTTGAGTGGACTCAGCCTTTGGGCCCTTGCCGTGCGTGTGCAGCTGCGGCGTCTGGGGAAGGCTTGTCAGACCGACACCCTCAGTGTGCTGGAGCTGGCGGAGCGACAGCAGCAGCGTCTGTTGCCCGCCCATCTGTCCGAGGACGCGTTGTGTCAGGGTGATCTTCCTTGGCACGATCCCCTGAGCGTGCAACGCCAGCTCAAGCGTTCGGCCGACATCATCCTGGCACTGCTGTTGCTGTTGGGCACACTGCCGCTGATGCTGATCGCGTGTTTGCTGATCTGGCTGGAAGATCGGGGACCGGTGTTCTATGTGCAGGAGCGCAGTGGTCTGATGGGGCTCAGCTTTCGGCTGTACAAGCTGCGCACCATGCGTCAGGCCGATCCTGATGCCCCTGCCACCTGGACCGCTCGCCGGGATGCCAGGATCACTCGCGTCGGTGCGTTGCTGCGCCGGGTACGGCTTGATGAGCTTCCTCAGCTCATCAATGTTCTGCGAGGCGATATGAGCCTGATCGGTCCGCGGCCGGAGCGGCCCGAACTGGAGCACGAACTGGAGGAGCGCATCCCCCACTACCGCAAGCGTCACTGGATGCCCCCAGGGCTGAGCGGCTGGGCCCAGGTCTGTGCCCCTTACGCCGCCAGCGTCCAGGAAGCCGAGCTGAAGCTCAGCTACGACCTCTATTATCTGCGCCACTGGGGCACGGCCCTCGATCTGCTCATCCTGGTCAAGACACTCAAGACCGTGCTCAAGGCCCGGGGGCGTTAGTCCTGGTCGAGAGGCCTGCCTCTGCTCCTGACGAGCACCTCCTGGGTTCATGAGGTGTTCAGCCGGCTTCGTCCTGAGGCTTGGTGCAGCGAACCCTTGGTTCGCCAGCTTCTGTGGCTGTGGCTGCATCTGAATAGCCAGAGAGTCGCGTGGAGCAAAAGAGGATCGTTCAGCCTCGTCGAATTGGATAGGACTGAGTTGACTTGCTTACCGCCCAGAGCTGCATTCAAAACGCGCAAGGTCAGCAAAACTTGTGCCGAGAAAAGACTTCCTGGCGTTTCATTCTAGTTCAAGCTTGTGTAATGGGTTCTATGCCATCACCCTTATCTGATAGACTCAATGCAAAGCAGAGTCATGACCTTGGAGCGCATCGCATTTACGATTTGCAATTTCGATTATCTTCTTTATGCTTTAGAGTGTGAGAGATCTTTCGTTGAGCATCACTCTGGCGACTGGAAATTTTACGTCTTTCTTGTTGATCATCCTAGCCTATCAGAAGGCCAGCTCTGCAAGCTTAAGGGATTGCTATCTTGTCCCCAAAGCCAAGTGCTGTCGATATCAACCCTCTTTCGTCACTCTAAAGAGCTCTCGGCAATGAGCCTTTATTATGACATTACTGAATTCAGCACTTCTGTCAAGCCTTGGGTCTTTGCTTATCTTCTTCGCGAGTTATCTCCACGGTCAGCTACTTATATTGATCCGGACATTCAATTCTTTGGGAGTCTTGAGCCGGCTCAGCTCGCCGGATCGATGTCTGGCATTGATTGCGTCGTTACCCCGCACATTCTGTCTGACTCCCTAAATGCTTTCCAGCAGCCGACTCTTGAAAACATTCGCGCATGCGGGTCATACAACTTTGGCTTTGTGCACTTTGAGAATACAAATAGATCGCTGCAGGTTGTTGACTTTTGGGCGCGACAGCTTGTCTATAACTCTTTGATCTGGTTTGAAGAAAACTTATTCACTGACCAGCGATTTGGCGACATGTTTCCGTCGTTGTGTTCCGTGCGAGTGAATCGTAATCCGGGACTCAACGTAGCCTATTGGAATATCCAGGAGAGACTTGTCAATACCTGTAATGACGGCAGTGTTTTTGTTCGTTTGTTTGATGACACTGACGATCAGCATGTTGATCACCCTTTAATTTTCTTCCATTACAGCTCGCTCTTGGTCGCCGGTGCTCTAGGTATCTCCAAGCATATGGGGAGAGACCCCCGGAGTCCGCGAGGAGCAAATAAAACGATTGAATATCTAATTAAAAACTATTCTAAGTGTGTGCAGGCTAACAGGGTCAGGCTTGATGAATTATCCTTCACGCCACCGCCAAGCCTGATTGGCGCTATCACCTATGAGGTTAATGAACGCCAAAACGTCTATTTATTGAAGGCACACGAACGGCGCAAGCTCAATAGGTTCTTTTGTGAGCGCGCAAACACTGGTTGGGCTGGGCTTCCGCCTTCACGCTTTGTCGACGAAGGTGACTTCTTGTTGGCTCTGCATGGTATTGGAATGCGAGAGTCGTCACTTATACACTGTCCGGGGGTGAATGTATTTGGCGCTTTAGATCTACATCTTCCCGGTATTGACTTGGGAAAAGTTCGTTCTCATGCCAGTCGTGAGCTGCGGGATAAAGCAGAGCTGAATATTGTGGGATATCCCAACTTCTCCTTCGGCATCGGAAGGATCACGGGTTTAATCCTAAAAGGCTTGAGCGATGCTGGTGTTCACTTTTCATTTACCGTTGATCCTGCCCGTGCTAAGCCAATTGTAGATGCAGATCTCGCATGGGTCGAGTCTCTGGATTGCCTAAGCCTCTTCAATAAAGACGCTCCTACGCTATTTCTTGTTAACGCCGATCAGCATCTTCACTATGTCAATAGTGGGATTGCCGGCCATTGTTTTTCTAAAGTCTGCAACATGGGCTATTGGTGGTGGGAGTTGGAATCTCCAGCGCCAGTACATGCAGAAGCTGCCCCTTATCTGGATAAAGTTCTGGCTCCGACACGTTTTATTTACGATAGTCTTAGTCGTGTATTGCCGATGGAGAAGCTGATTTATGCTCCTCTTGATTATCGCGAGTTGTTTCATGAGCTATCCTCTGAGCCCAGGCCAGACAGCTGTGATCTTTCTGATAAAGAGTTTCTCTGGTCTCTAGGCTTGGATCTAGACCCTGCCCAGTTTAAGGCGATAGCCCTTAATGTCTTTGATTTTCATAGCTGCATTGAGAGAAAGAATCCCGCCCTGCTCGTTGATATCTTTTCTGATCCGTCGATGCAACAGTATGCCCTGATTATCAAAACATCAGGCGGCACGGCATTCCCAGGTCAGTATCTCTCACTTATTGAGCGAATTGCCTCGATGCCCAATGTTTTTCTTCTTGCTCGGAGGCTAAGCAAAGTTGATCTTCGGCGCCTATTTTCTGTATGCCAGGTTTACGCTTCTCCTCACCGCGCCGAGGGGCTGGGCCTGAATATCATCGAAGCAGATGCGTTTGGGTTGGCAACTGTTTACACGGATTATGGCGGCATCACAGATTATCCTTTTTTTGGCCTGGGCCCACATCACCCCTGTCAATATTCGCTGGTGGAGCTTAACGAAAAAACAGAGGTCTATCGTCCTTATCTCAGATCTGTTTCCGAATCTGTGCGATGGGCAGAGCCCAGCCGTGAAGCATTCGCACACTCCCTGCGTGAATGCATGGCTGGGCGGCTGAGCCGAGAGGCCGTCCGGGCCGCCGATCATTCGGTGCAATACTCCCCTCCCATCATTGGGGTGCTCACAACGATGTTGCGCGCAGGTTTTGTTGGCAAGGCTGTTTATCAAGATCGAGGACTTGATGTACATCGTGCGCCAGCCGCGCTTGCTGTCGTTCCCACACTTGGGGATGCCAAGCGTCAGCTCTACCTGGCGTGTCGGCAGCTTCTCCTTGTGGGGCGCGAGGGGATGATCGCCCTAAGGCATCTGCTGAATGTTCTGAAGTTAGTAGTCTGGTTGATGCTCAGACAGCGAGAAGGTCTGCGTAGGCTCTACCGAGCAATTGCTGTGCGTCGACACTATGCTCGTCGCCCGCCATCATTCCGTAAGGTGGATGTTCCGCCGGTCTGACGATCTGTCAGTTCCCCTTCTGCGGGCGATGTCTGCGTCAATCTCTCGCAGATCTGGCAGGATCGGGGCTTGACGTTCAGGCAGGTTCATCCAGGCTTGGAGCTGCTGCTTTTGCAGAGAGGCCAAGGTGGCTGGTTGTTTCAAAAGTGTTCGCACCCGCTCCGCGGCCTGCCATGGCGTGAGTTGGCGCCAATCCAGCTCAGCGATCTTGAGCCAGAGGGGCCACTCTCCCAGCACAGGCACACAGCACCCGGAAAGAAGCGCCTCCGCCTGGGCAAATCCGAATGACTCGTAATCGGATGGGAGGATCAGAAGTTGACACTGATCAAGATGCTCACGGACTTCATGGTCATGCAGGCCGATCTTGACTGTGAGGGTGCGCGGGAGCTTACCTTCTGGGGCGAAAGGCACCAGAGCCAGGGAGTTCAATCCCAAGTGGCTGACTATCGCCAGGTACTGCGGCCACCCCTTCTGGGAGACAGGCCTCCCCAGGAAGACCAGAGCAAGGGGCCGCTGCGCGATGGGTGTCATTCGCTTCAGTGCCTGGACCTGGAATGCCTCCTCAGAGTCGAAGGGCAGGCTCAGCAAGGCACAGCGTCCAGCGTTCAGTTCAGTTTGCTCGGCCTGGGTCAGAGCGTAGACATGAACTCCCAGCATCTGAAGCCCGCGGAGCGCCCAGAGGGCAACGCGCGCCTTCCATGGATGAGTGACATAACGCGGTGGGTGAAAACAGGGTATCCAGTGGATGGGCAAAGCTGGGCGTTGTATCAGGCTCTTCAGGGCAACGCCGTAGGCCCATGGGCTACTGCAACCCACCATGATGAGGCTGCTGCAATCTCTCCCTGATTTCTCCTTCGCGGTAAGGATATGATAAGTGAATTGCTCGATCTCCAGCCTTTGACAGAGCAACTGGACGAGCTTTCTCACTCCTCCAGGTTCGCGAAACCCTCCTCGGTTGCCGACAATCCCGATCATCGGCCGTTGATTGTTGCACTTCGGAGGGAGTGTTCCATGGAGCCGGACGCCGGGAAGCCCTTGCAAACCATCAGCGATTCTTGGCTGCTCTTGCGCTGATCATCCTTGGTCCGTCTCCAGCCGGGGCGGCAGTGGAAGTTGTGGGAACCGTGTGATGGGGACCCCTTCCGGCAGCTCTCCGTGACGGGTCGGGGGAGTTCGAAGGTGAAAACCTGATTGATGAAGGTAGGGTCACGCTCACGAAGAGGCTGGCAGCGGTGCAGATACCTTTCGGTATTGATTCTCAATGATTGCTGGCTGCTGCCATGGATCCAACAGCACTTGGCACGTGAGAACTCAGCAACACTGAAGCCAACAAGTCCTTCGATCAGAGCTGTTCTGGGCATGAACATGGGTGTGTGCTGGAGGTGACCAAACGCTCAGAAGAGTTGTTCCTCGAACATTCTCTGCACGATTTCAGCTGGGGTAACTCTGGCTTTCCAGCCGAGATCAGCCTCAATGAGCCGTGGGTCCATCGCAGAATACTTGAGATCGCTGGGGCGCAGGAATGTGGCGTCGCTGATCAGGTAGGGCTCGGCTTCCAGCCCCGCTGCCGCAAAGGCCAGGCGAACGAATTCACGCAGAGATGTGGTGTGTCCTGATGCGATCAGATAGTCTTTCGCTGTGGGGGCCTGAAGCATCTGATGCATGGCCACGACATACTCCGGTGCCCAGCCCCAGTCACGCCAGATGTCGAGGTTGCCAAGCCGTAGCTCTTTACTCTCTCCGCGTTTGATGCGCCGCACTCCCTCAACAATCTTCTGGGTAACAAAGCGTTGGGGCCTCAGTGGTGATTCATGGTTAGCGAGAATGCCGGTGCAACAGAAGATGCCATAAGCTTCTCTGTAGTTGGCAACCTGCCAGAAAGCAGTGCTTTTGGCTACGGCATAGGGACTTCTTGGATGAAAGGCAGTGGACTCGTTGGCTGGTTCCAGCTGGGTATCTCCGAAGCTCTCTGAGCTTCCGGCACTGAACAGTCGCGAGGGAATACGGAGATAGCGCAGCACTTCAAGGAAGTTGAGCGTTCCCCCAGCAATCGATTCCATACATTCGACGGGCTGCTCGAAGGAGAGGCCGACGCTGGTTTGTCCCGCAAGATTGTAGATCTCAGTTGGCTGCAGAGACGAAAGCGCCTTCAGCACGCTGCGGAAGTCGTTGGGCGCAAGGGAGATCAGTTCTACGTCATCGCCGATGCCCAGGCGCTGCAAACGGCTGGTGTCGCAGTTCTGGGCATCACGACTGCTCCCCACCACCCGGTATCCGGCCGTCAGCAGATGGCGCGCCAGATAGGCACCGTCCTGGCCCGTGATTCCAGCGATCAGTGCGGTGGGAGGCATGTAGCTGATGGAAGACCCAAGAATCCTCGCGCACAGCAGCCAGCTTGGGACCGCTCCCATCCCAGCTTTTGACAAGAGTCCGCCGGTGGTACGCCCACTCCCCTCCGGGTGAGCCCACTACTGCGTTGTTCCGTGCTGCTGCCAGATATGAGTGAAGACTTGCGTTGCCTTGCGGAAGGGTTGCGTGATTCTCCAAGAGTGGCTGGAGTGAATTGCTTCAATCTCACGCAAGGCATGTTCATGCGATTCATTGGCTTCGGCAAGCTGTTCATGAGCCTCTTGGAGCTGCTGTCGAAGTGCTGCAATCTGCTCATTGATTTGACGCTGCATTGCAATTGATGCTTCGAGTTCAGTCTGTGAATGCCGTAGTTTCTTCCTGGCCGAGGTGCCACTGTAGGGACTGATCGTCAAGGAATCCATCACTCCCGGTGGTAAGTGGAAGTGCTGGGAGAGCTCAGGAAAGCAGGTTGCTTTGCACCACCATTGGTTCAGCCCATCAAAGAATACTTTAGTATACCCATACGATTCTATGACGCGACAGAGCTCCGCAAAGTTTTCAGTCTTGGTGCAGGTATTTGGTTCCGTCACCTCACAAAGGATGATGCGTGGTCGATAGCGATGTAGATTGAGGCCATTGATTACTTCTAGTTCAAAACCTTCAACATCCACCTTAAGGAACTCAAAGTCTTTCTCAGGCAAACCAATATCCAGAAGAATATCATCAAGGCGTCGAATGTGAATGATTCGGGTTTCTGTCAGAAGTCCCAAGCTCTCGGTATTTGCGGCGTTCTTCTGGTCAAGGCTCGATAGGCCTGAATCCAGGGAAATCGCCATGGGCATCAGCCTTTCATCGGAGCCGGCTGCACAGCATACGGTTAGATCGCGTTCTCTGCACTTGAAGGTCGCAGCAAATTCAGCAACTGGCTCAATGTTGATACCAGACCAGCCAGCCTCATAGAAGTGACGAGTAACGGAATCCACTTCTTCGTGCTGAGCGCCTACATCAATATAAAATCCATCAGTTATCCCTGCGAAGCAACGAGCTAAGAAGACATCTTCGAAATTCTGGGAATAAAATTCGCTATCAGACTTCATCGGGGCAAGATGCGGGCGAGTAGCTTTGCGAGTCGACTTCCACTTGAGGGTGGCTTCTCATGGTGTATGTCTTCCGTCACTTTTCCTATTTTGATGGCGCTCAGTTCTTGGAGAGCATGCGATAGGTGGAAGGCGGGTTTTGGGAACAGAGAAGTGGAGTATCGATTGCACGAGATTGGGATTTGAAGATGTTGGTCCTTTGGACTGAAGGATGCGGCGATCAGTCCATCACCACTAAAGCTTTCATGCACATCATGTTCAGCAATAATGTGCGCTCCTGCAGCCTGCAGTTTTTGAAGACATGTTTGATGAGTCAGGGGATCACCGGTGATTTCATAGGCATGAGTTGAGATGACACAGAATCTGAGCCTATGGTTCTTGCCCAATTCAATAATCTGGTCGACAACGTGACTCTCTGCACCCTGGGCATCGCAATGAGCGATTTCAACCATGGGCATTTGGGCTAGGCTGAGAAGGTCTTGCAAGGTGTACCC
>JBKDPV010000115.1:0-11037 GCA_046342315.1 Cyanobacteriota bacterium | reverse complement strand
CCACCTACGCGCTGGCGGCGCGCGTCAGCCCGGGCCAGCCCGACCTGGTCGAGCTCTATTTCAACCTCGGCGCCCAGCTGGATGGCCGCTCCACCGATCCCTCCATCAGCGTCGGCCTGGCAGCGGCGACGGGAACGCTGTTCACGGCCGCCCAGATGCCCGCCGATTCCATTCAGCGGGTGCTGGTGAAGGACACCGGATCGGCCCTCGTGGTGTCCCCGCCCCGCACCATCGCCACGGGGCTGCGCAACGCCGCCGGCATGGTGTTCGACGCGGGCGGCAATCTGTTGCTCCAGGACAACGGCATCGATGGCGATCCGTCGGCCCCGTCCTCGCCCACCAGCAGCGGCTTCGCCGCCGATGAGCTCAACCGCATCGCAGCCGGCGAACTCGGGATCACGGCTCCCCACTTCGGCTTCGCAGGGTCCTACGTGCAGTCCAGCACCGGCCAGCTGGTCAACCCCTCCAGCGGCGAGCGCCCGCCCCTGGTGGCGTTCCTGCCCCAGAACGGGCGCCGGAGCCAGGGGGCGGTGGAGATCGCCACGGCACCCGTCGGCTTTGCCGCCGACTTCGCCGACAGCGTGTTCACGGCTTTTTTCGGCAGGTTCGGCGTCGGCACGTCCAGGAACGACCTCAATCCGATCGTCGTCGCCCATCCGCAGACGGGCGGCTACGGCACCTTCATCCACGACCGGGTCCTCGGCAATCCCAGCGGGCTGCTCGCCACGCCCGATGCCCTCTTCCTGGCCGACTTCAGCCGGGCGGGGATCTTCTTCGGCAGCGATTCCGCCGGCATCCCCGCCGATCAGCAGGGCGCGATCTACCGGATCACCCCCCAGCAGAGCAGTGCGCTGGTGGGGGCACCGCGTGTGGAGAACCTCCTGTCCACCGGCGCCACCATCGGCTGGGCCACCGACCGCGACGCCATCACCGGGCTCGAAGTTTGGGGCGGAGCGATCCCCGCGGACGCTCCCCGGCTCACCACCCTGGTGCCCAGGGCCTCGGGCTCGGGGTTCACGGCGTCGGTGAACCTCGACGGCCTGGACAGCGCCACCACCTACTCCTACCGCGTGCGGGTCGGCAGGAGCGAAGCGCTGGGCACGTTCCGCACGGCCGACGGGCCGCTTCCCCCCCTGCTCTCCAGCCTCCCGTTCGGCACCACCGCCTCGGACATCGGCTATGCCGTGGCCACCGCCAGCGACGGCTCGATCCTGCTCGGCGGTGAAACCGCCGGCGCCTGGGATGGCCGGGTGAACGCCGGCCAGACCGACGGCTTCCTGGTGAAGCTCGACGCCCAGGGAGCACGGCAATGGTCCGCCTGGTACGGCAGCAACCAGGTAGATCCGCTGCGCAAGATCTCCGTCACCACCGATGGCACGATCGCCGTGGTCGGCGGCACCCTCGGCAACCTCGACGGCAACATCAGCGCCGGCTCCAGCGACGGCTACGTCGGCAGGATCAGCGCTGACGGCACCAAGCTCTGGACCCGGCTGATCGGTGGAACGAGCTGGGACTACGGCCACGGCATCGCCACCGGCCCCGACGGCTCCATCTATGCCGTGGGCTACTCGGCCAGCACCACGCTTGAGGGACAGACGAAGAACAGCAGCGGGCCGGATCTGTTCCTCACCAGATTTGACGCCAACGGCAACAAGCTCTGGACCCGCCGCTGGGGCAACGGCGTGCAGGACTACGGCATGAACGTCATCGTGGCCGCCGACGGCTCGGTGTACGTCACCGGCTTCACCCAGAAGCTGGTGAGCGGCACGCCCGATTACGACGCGCTCCTGAGCCGGTACGACGCCAATGGCAACCTGATCTGGACCCAGATCCTCGCAACGCCGAAGGATGACTTCGGCGAGGATCTGACGATCGGCCTCGATGGCTCGATCATCGTGGCGGTGAGCAGCGATGGCGACTTCGGCGGCCATGCCAACAGCGGCGGCCGCGATGTGGGGCTGGCGGCCTTCCGGCCCGATGGCACCCGACTCTGGACCCGCCTGATCGGCAGCGCCGGCACCGAGGAGGCCCGCTCCCTGATCACCGGCAGCGACGGCTCCCTGATCCTCACCGGACGCACCACCGGCAACCTCGGGGGCCAGACCAACAGCGGCGGCGACGATGGCTTCGTGACCCAGTTCAGCGCCACGGGTCAGGTGCTGTGGACACGCTTGGTGGGCGGCGGCGGCAACGACGTGGGCTGGGGTCTGGCGAACCTGCCCGGAGGCGAGCTGGCCGTGGCCGGAGAGGTGCAGGGTTCTCTGCCCGGCAGCACCGGCGCCGGGGGCCGTGACGCCTTCCTCCTTCGCATGGGGACCAGCGGCAGCCAGCTGCTGGTCACCCCCGACGGCCGCACGATCAGCTTCGATCCACTGCGCTACATCGCCTCCCACCCCGACCTGATCAATGCCTTCGGAGCCAACGCTGCCGCCGGCACCTGGCATTACCTGAACTGGGGCTTCAACGAGGGGCGGCGGATCGATGCCTTCGATCCCGCCCAGTACCTGGCCGGCAACGATGTCCTGCTGAGCCGCTTCGGCGCCGACACCGCCGCCGCCACCCGTCAGTACATCAGCGAAGGCTTCGCCGCCGCCACCCCCGCCGATGCCTTCGACGAGTTCCGCTACCTGGCCTCCAACCCGGGCCTGATCCCCGCCTACCGGTCCCGGCCCGCCGACGCAGCCCAGCAGTACCTGAACACCGGCCGCTTCAACGGCAGCTCCCGCACCGCTTTCGATCCCCTGCGCTACATCGCCTCCCATCCGGATCTGATCAACGCCTTCGGGGCCAGTGCCACCAGCGGCTCTTGGCACTACGTCAACTGGGGCTCGACGGAGGGCCGCCGGATCGACGCCTTTGATCCCGCCCAGTACCTCGCCGGCAACGATGCTCTCATCGCCCGCTTCGGCTCCGACACCGCCGCTGCGACCCGCCACTACATCAACGAAGGCTTCGCCGCCGGCACCCCCGCCGACGCCTTCGACGAATTCCGCTACCTGGCCTCCAATCCGGATCTGATCAGCAACTACCGCTCACGCCCGGCCGAGGCCGCCCAGCAGTACCTCAGCACCGGCCGTTTCAACGGGAGCTCCCGCAACGCCTTCGATCCCCTCCAGTACATCGCCTCCTACCCCGACCTGATCCAGGCCTTCGGCGCCAATGCCTTTGCCGGGTCGTGGCACTACGTACTGTGGGGCTCCAGCGAAGGACGGCTGAGCGACCGCTTCGACGAGGTGGGCTATCTGGCCATCCATCCCGAACTCATCGGCTCCGATCCCTCGGCCCTGGCCGCCCACTTCATCAGCACCAGCGCCGCGTCCCTGGCCTGAACGGTCGCCCGGACCCCGGCCAGAGGGGTAGTGGCGACAACCTCGGATCGGCCGCCTTCCAGGGGTGGTTCTTAGAGTAACCTTCCCCCTGCTGCTGGAGCGATGGGAACGAGCACCCCGGCCGCGCCCCCTACCCCTACCCCCACCGTCGGTCGCCTGAGCCTGCAGTGCGAAGCATTCGCGGCCGACACCACGGCGATCCGCTCCCTCGACTGGGACCGCAGCCGCTTCGACATCGAGTTCGGCCTCCGCAACGGCACCACCTACAACAGCTTCCTGGTGCGGGGTGAGCGCACGGCCCTGATCGACACCAGCCACCTGAAGTTCGAAGCCACCTGGCTGCCGCTGCTGGAGGAGCAGATCGATGCGAAGGACATCGACGTTCTGATCGTTTCCCATACCGAACCCGACCATTCCGGCCTGATCGGCCATCTGCTGGAGGCCAACCCGGACATTGAGATCGTGGCCTCCAAGGTGGCGATCCAGTTCCTCGAGAACCAGGTGCATCGCCCCTTCCGCTCCCGGGCGGTGAAGAGCGGCGAGGAGCTGGATCTGGGCGTGAATCCCACCAGCGGTGTGGCTCACCGCTTCGAGTTCCTGAGCGCGCCGAACCTGCACTGGCCCGACACGATCTTCTCGTTCGATCACGGCACCGGCATCCTTTACACCTGCGATGCCTTCGGCCTCCACTACTGCTCCGACGATCTCTTCGACGTGGATCCGGGAGCGATCGCACCCGACTTCCGCTTCTACTACGACTGTCTGATGGGCCCCAATGCCCGCAGCGTGCTGCAGGCGATGAAGCGGATGGACGCACTGCCGCCGATCACCACCATCGCCGTGGGCCATGGTCCGCTGCTGCGCCACCATCTGAGCCTGTGGATGGGGGATTACCGCGACTGGAGCACGGGCCGCAGCAAGGGCGAGGCGTATGCCGCGGTGTGTTATCTAAGCCAGTACGGGTTCTGCGACCGCATCAGCCAGGCCATCGCCCGCGGGATCGGCAAGGCTGAAGCCCAGGTGCAGCTGGTGGACCTGCGGGCCACCGATGCCCAGGAGCTGGCGGCACTGGTGGGTGAAGCGGCGGCGGTGGTGGTCCCCACCTGGCCGGCAGCGGCGGACGCCGACCTGCAGGCCTCGATCGGCACGCTGCTGGCGGCGCTCCATCCCAAGCAGTGGGTGGCCTGCTACGACGCCTTCGGCGGCCACGACGAACCGATCGACCAGGTGGCCGACCGCCTGCGCAGCCTCGGCCAGCGCGATGCCTTCGCCCCCCTGCGCATCCGCCAGGTGCCGGACGCGGCCGACTATCAGCGCTGCGAAGAGGCCGGCACCGACCTGGGCCAGCTGCTGACCCGGGAGAAGACGATCGCGGCGATGAAGGCACTCGACGGCGAACTGGACAAGGCCCTCGGGCGTCTGTCCGGCGGGCTGTACGTGGTGACCGCTCGGCAGGGGGAGGGGGAAGGGGTGCGCAGCGGCGCGATGGTGGCCAGCTGGGTGAGCCAGGCCAGCTTCGATCCGCCCGGCATCACGGTGGCGGTGGCCAAGGACCGGGCGATCGAGGCCCTGATGCAGGTGGGCGACCGCTTCGTGCTCAACATCCTGCGCGAGGACAACCACCAGCCCCTGCTGCGCCATTTCCTGCGTCGCTTCCCGCCCGGCGCCGACCGCTTCGCGGGCGTGAGCGTGCTGGAAGGGGTGGCGGCCGGCGGCCCGGTGCTGGGCGACGCGCTGGCCTTCCTGGGCTGCCGTGTGGCCCAGCGCATGGAAGGGCCCGACCACTGGATCATCTACGCGGAGGTGGAGCAGGGGAATGTGGCGGACGCCACCGCCGCCACCGCCGTGCATCACCGCAAGGTGGGGAATCATTACTGATGGCCCCCTCCCTGACGCCGCCGCCCCCTTCTGCCACCCACGAGTCCCAGCTTCCCTCCGGCGCAAGCACGGAATCCTGCGACCGCCGGGTGATCCGGCTGCCGATCGAGCCTGGGCTGGTGTGCCTGAGGGGCCTCAGCCCCCGGCGCCTGCGTTTCGAGGTGGAGTACGGCCTGGAGCGCGGCACCACCGCCAACAGCTTCCTGTTCGAGGCGGGCAGCGCCGCCGACGGCCACCCCGTGCCGCCGGTGCTGGTGCATCCCCCCGGCATGACCTACGCCGAGCCCTTCTTCGCCGCCCTCGCCGAGACGGTGCCGGCCGATGCCGCCCTCAAGGTGGTGGTGGGGGTGGTGAACCCCAACCGGGTAGAGCTGCTGCGGGCGATGGCGAGCCGCTGGCCGCACCTGAGCCTGGTGGCCTCGAACCCGGGCGCCAAACTGGTGCGGGAGCTCTGGGAGCAGCAGAAGCCTTCCGCCGCCGGCACACTGGAACCGGCGCCGATCCGGCCGCTGCCCCCGATCGATGTGGTGAAGCAGGAGGTGAGCCGCCCCCTGGCGGGTCCCCTGCAGCTGCGGCTGATCCCCGCACCCACCCCCCGCTGGCCGGGAGCGCTGATGGCCTTCGAGGAACACACCGGGCTGCTGATGAGCAGCAAGTTCTTCTCGGCCCACCTCTGCAGCGACGCGTTCGAGGAAAGCAATCGCAGCAGCACCGAGGAAGATCGCCGCTGGTTCTACGACTGCCTGATGGCGCCGATGGCCCGCCAGGTGGACACGGTGGTGGATCGGCTTGAGGAGCTGCCGATCCGCACGATCGCCCCTTTCCATGGGCCTGCCATCGCCCAGAGCTGGCGCAGCCTGCTGGCCGACTACCGCCGCTGGGGCGAGAACCAGGAGAAGGCCAGCCTGTCGGTGGCCCTGCTGTTCGCCAGCGCGTACGGCAACACGGCCGCGATCGCCGATGCCCTCGCCCGCGGGGTGGCCCGCAGCGGTGTCCGGGTGGAGAGCATCAACTGCGAATTCGCGCCGGCCGAGCAGCTGATCGCGGCGATCCAGGGCTGCGATGCCCTGCTGATGGGCTCGCCCACGCTCGGGGGCCATGCCCCCACGCCGATCGTGTCGGCCCTGGGGACGGTGCTCACCGAAGGCGACCGCAGCAAACCGGTGGGGGTGTTCGGCAGCTATGGCTGGAGTGGCGAGGCGATCGACCTGCTGGAGAGCAAGCTGCGCGATGGCGGCTTCCCCTTCGCCTTCGAGCCGATCCGGGTGAACTTCAGCCCCGATGCGCCCACCCTGCGCACGCTGGAGGAAACGGGCCTGGCCCTGGGCCGCCGGCTGCAGACCGAGCAGCGTCGCTCGCGCCTGCGGCGACCGGGCGGGGGCCTGCAGGAGAGCCGCAGCAACCCGGCGATCCAGGCCCTGGGCCGAATCGTGGGGTCCCTGTGCGTGCTCACCACCCGCAAGGGGGAAGGTGCGGCCGCGCTGGGCGGCGCCATGGTGGCCAGCTGGGTCAGCCAGGCCAGCTTCAGCCCGCCGGGATTCACGGTGGCGGTGGCGAAGGATCGGGCGGTGGAAACCCTCCTGCACGTGGGCGACCGCTTCACCCTCAACGTGCTGGCCCAGGGGCGGGAGAACGGGCCGATGAAGCGTTTCCTGCAGCCCTTCGTGCCTGGGGAAGATCGCTTCGCCGGCATGGAGCTGGAGACCAGCCCCGGGGGACAGCCGGTGCTGCCGGAGGCCCTGGCCTGGCTGGAAGCCACGGTGAGTCAGCGGATGGAATGCGGCGACCACTGGCTGCTCTACGCCCAGGTGAACGGGGGCGGTCTGCTCGACCCCACCGGTATCACGGCGGTACACCAGCGCCGCACGGGTGCGGCCTACTGAGGGGGCACGCAAGCGGCCCGGAGGGGCGAACGACCCGGCCCGGGACGCCATCATCCGTCGACTAACTCATACTCGTTATGAGTACGTGTAAGATGGCGATCTGTTCGCTTCCTTCCCATGGACCTCTCCAAGCCAGGAACCCACGCCAACCTCGAGGCCGCCTTCGGCGGCGAGAGCATGGCCAACCGCAAATACCTCTTCTTCGCCGACGTGGCCAAGCAGCTCGGCAACGCCGAGCTGGCCAAACTGTTCCGCGACACCGCCGCCCAGGAGACCGAGCACGCCTTCGCCCATTTCCGGCTGCTGCACCCGGAGCTGGTGATCGCCGATCCCGCCGTCCTCTCCGACGAGGAGAAGCAGGAGGTGCTGGCCCGCTGCCTGGAGCTGGCGATCGAGGGCGAAACCTACGAGTACACCACCATGTACCCGGAGTTCGCCGCCCAGGCCCGGGCCGACCGCGACAGCGAAGCGGTGGCCGAGTTTGAAGAGCAGATCGACGAGTCGAAGGATCACGCCGCCATCTTCCGCAAGGCCGCAGGCAACTTCGGCCTGCTGGAGCCGGTGGAGCGGCACCACGCTCAGCGCTACGGCGTGGCCCTGGAGGCGCTGCACGGCAACGGCGAGGCCGGCGAAGCCGCCACGCCAGTGCCCGGCAAGTGGATCTGCAAGGTGTGCTCGATGATCTACGACCCGGCCATGGGCGACCCCGACTCCGGCATCGCCCCCGGCACCCCGTTCGAGGAGATTGCCGACGATTGGGAGTGCCCGTTGTGCGGGGCCCGCAAGGCCAGCTTCGTGCCCTCCCGGGAGCCCGAACTGCTGGCGGCCTGAATCAGGCCGGCGGTGTCAGGCCGCCTGGGGCGGGGTGGGGTGCGAACCCCCACCCGCCTGGAAGGGAAGCACGAGGGTGGCCCAGTGGTCGGGACGCTCGGGGCGGCGACGGCGGGCCCGGCGCACGCCAAAGGGGACCCGCACCACATTGGTGCCTTCCTCCCGGAAGCTGCCTCCGGAAGCGGTGCCTCCACTGCCGCCGCCACCTGTGATGCCGTTGCCGTTCATGGTCCCCACGATCTGAAAGGCGAGTCAAGCCGCCGCCGATGGCGACAAGCACGGCAATGATGGTGCACCCGAGCAGAAGTCGGTAGTGGCGGCAGCAACTAAGCGGCCAGTTCCGCCACCGCCACAGGGGCGGCCAGCTCCTCCACCGAGGGGCAGGTGCACACCAGGTTGCGGTCACCGTAGGCGTTATCGATGCGGGCCACCGCCGGCCAGAACTTGGCCGCCCGCTGCTCCTCGCCTGCCGGGAAGGCGGCTTCGCGGCGGGAATAGGCCCGGTCCCAGACCTCGGCGGTGACAGCCTCGAGAGTGTGGGGCGCCCGCTTGAGCGGATTGTCCAGCGGATCGGCGTGGCCCCGCTCAAGGGCGCGGGCCTCATCGCGGATGGACTCCATCGCCTGGCAGAAGCGCTCCAGTTCGGCAAGCCCCTCGCTTTCGGTGGGCTCCACCATCACGGTGCCGGCCACGGGCCAGCTCACGGTGGGGGCATGGAAGCCGTAGTCCATCAGGCGCTTGGCCAGATCCTCCACCTCCAGGCCGCAGCTGCGCTTCAGCGGGCGCAGATCAAGGATGCACTCGTGGGCCACCCGGCCGGAGACGCCGCGGAACAGCACGGGGAAGTGGGGCTCGAGCCGCTCGGCGATCCAGTTGGCCGAGAGCAGGGCCACCTGGCTGGCGGTGCGCAGGCCGGCGCCGCCCATCATGCGGATGTACATCCAGCTGATCGGCAGGATGCCGGCGCTGCCGAACGGGGCCGCCGACACGGGACCGATCGCCAGGCCCTCCGCCTGGGCTGAGCGGGCGTCGGGGGCCGCCACCGCCTCGCCGAGCGGATGGGAGGGCAGGAAGGGCAGCAGGTGCGCCGCCACCGCGATCGGCCCCACCCCCGGGCCACCGCCGCCATGGGGGATGCAGAAGGTTTTGTGCAGGTTGAGGTGGCAGACGTCGGCGCCGTAGAGGCCGGGCTTGCAGAGGCCCACCTGGGCGTTGAGGTTGGCGCCGTCGAGGTACACCTGGCCGCCGTGGGCGTGCACCAGGTCGCAGAGCTCGCGGATACCGGGCTCGAACACGCCGTGGGTGGAGGGGTAGGTGACCATCAGGGCCGCCAGGCGGTCGGCGTGGGCGATGGCCTTGGCCTCGAGATCGTCCCGGTCGATGTTGCCGTGGGCGTCGCAGGCCACCGGCACCACCTGCAGGCCGGCCATCACCGCACTGGCGGGGTTGGTGCCATGGGCGCTGGTGGGGATCAGGCACACGTCGCGGTGCTGGTCGCCGCGGCTGCGGTGCCAGGCGCGGATCACCAGCAGGCCGGCGTACTCGCCCTGGGAGCCGGCGTTGGGCTGGAGCGACACGCCGGCGAAGCCGGTGAGGGCAGCCAGCCAGGTCTCGAGATCGGCGGCGAGGCGGCGATAGCCCTGCTGGCAGGCGGCGGGGGCGAAGGGGTGAAGCTGGGCGAAGGCGGGCCAGCTCACCGGGGCCAGCTCGGCGGCGGCGTTGAGCTTCATCGTGCAGCTGCCGAGCGGGATCATCCCGTGCACCAGCGACAGATCCCTGGCGGCAAGGCGCGGGATGTCGCGCAGCAGCTCGGTTTCACTGCGGTAGCGGTGGAAGGGCTCCTGCCGCAGCCAGGGGTCCTGGCGCAGGGGCAGGTCGGCCAGGGAGACATCGGCGGCGGCCTCCGGATCCGCCAGCGTGCGCCGCAGGGCAGCCTGAGCGGCGGCAGCGGCGGCGGAGTCGGGGGCGAGAGCCGCCAGCAGACGCTCCAGTTCGGCAGCGGTGGTGAGCTCGTCGAGGCTGAGGGCGATGCGGGCGTCGCAGGTGGCGCCGCCGACGCCGTGGCGCAGCAGGAAACCGGCTTCGGCGGCCCGTTCCACCAGCTCGGCGGCACGAGGGGTGGGCACCACCAGGGTGTCGAAGCCGTTGCCGGACTCCGGCGGCAGCGCGAGCTCGGTGAGGGCGGCGGCCAGGGCGGTGCGCAGGGCGGCGATGCGGCGGGCGATCGCCTCGAGCCCCTCGGGGCCGTGGTGCACGGCGTAGAAGCCGGCCATCACCGCCAGCAGCACCTGGGCGGTGCAGATGTTGCTGGTGGCCTTGTCGCGGCGGATGTGCTGCTCGCGGGTCTGCAGGGCCAGGCGCAGGGCGGGCCGGCCCTCGGCGTCGCGGGAGCGGCCCACCAGCCGGCCGGGCACCTGGCGCTTGAAGGCATCGCGGGTGGCGAAGAAAGCGGCATGGGGGCCTCCGAAACCCATCGGCACGCCGTAGCGCTGCAGGCTGCCCACGGCGATGTCAGCGCCGAGCTGGCCCACGGGTTCCAGCAGCACCTGGGCGAGGGGGTCGATCGCCGCCACCGAGATCACCCCACCCACGCGACAGGCATCGAGCACAGGGGCAGGATCCCAGAGGCGGCCGTCGACGCCGGGCAGCTGCAGCAGCAGGCCGAAGACATCGGCGGGGAGGGCGGGGAGCTCGCGGGGATCGACGATTTCGATGGCGATGCCCAGGGGTTCGGCCCGGGTATGGAGCACGGCCAGGGTCTGGGGCAGCACGGCCCGATCCACCAGGAAGCGATGGGCACCACTGCGGGGGGACACGGCACGGGCCAGGGCCATGGCCTCGGCGGCGGCGGTGGCCTCATCCAGCAGGGAGGCGTTGGCGATCGGCAGGCCGGTGAGCTCGCTCACCAGGGTCTGGAAATTGAGCAGGGCCTCGAGCCGGCCCTGCGCGATCTCGGCCTGGTAGGGGGTGTAGGCGGTGTACCAGCAGGGGTTCTCGAGCACATGGCGCTGGATCACCGCCGGCGTGGCGGTGCCGTGGTAGCCGAGGCCGATCAGGCTGCGCTTCACCACGTTGGCGCCAGCGAGCTCTGCCAGTTCCGCCAGTGCCTGGGCCTC
>JBKDPV010000114.1:0-13578 GCA_046342315.1 Cyanobacteriota bacterium | reverse complement strand
TCGGCGCCAGGTCGGGCCGGACCCAGGGCCCGTAGACGGTGAAGAAGCGCAGGCCCGTGGCCGGCAGGCCGTAGCGGTGGCTGTAGGTGGGCGCCATCAGTTCGTTGGCCTTCTTGGTGGCGGCATAGAGGCTCACCGGATGGTTCACCGGGTGCTGCTCCGAGAAGGGCATCTGTCGGTTGCCGCCGTACACCGAGCTGCTGGAGGCGTACACCAGATGCTCCACCCCGTGGTGGCGGCAGCCCTCGAGCACCGCCGCGAAGCCCACCAGATTGCTCTGCACGTAGACCGAGGGATTGTCGAGCGAGTAACGCACCCCGGCCTGGGCAGCCAGGTGCACCACCCGGGAGGGCCGCTCCACGCGGAACAGGGCGTCCATGCCGGGCCCGTCGGCCACATCCAGCCGCTGGAAGCGGAAGGCACCCGGCGGGGCGATCGCCTCCAGCCGCCGCAGGCGGGCCTGCTTGAGGGCGGGATCGTAGTAGGCGTTGAGATCATCGATGCCCAGCACCTGCTCACCGCGGGCCAGCAGCCGCAAGGCCACTTCCGCACCGATGAAGCCGGCGGCACCGGTGACCAGGACCGGGCCGCCCACCTCAGAGCCCCTGCTGGAGACGCTGGCGGAAGTAGGCGATCGTGGGCTCGAGCCCCTGCTCCAGGGACACCTTCGGCTCCCAGCCCAGCTCGCTGCGCGCCAGGTCGATCACCGGCTGACGCTGCAGCGGATCGTCCTGGGGCAAAGGGCGGGTGGTAAGCGGCAGGGAGGGATCGATGCGATCGCGCACCAGTTCGGCCAGCTGGCGGATGGTGAACTCACCGGGATTGCCGATGTTGATCGGCCCGGTGTGGTTGCCGTTCATCAGCCGGATCATGCCTTCGATCAGATCATCCGCGTAGCAGAAGGAGCGGGTCTGGCTGCCGTCGCCGTAGAGGGTGAGGGGCTCGCCCTTGAGCGCCTGCACGATGAAGTTGCTCACCACACGTCCGTCGTCGGGCAGCATGCGCGGGCCGTAGGTGTTGAAGATGCGCATCACCCTGATTTCGGTGCCGTGCATGCGCTGGTAATCGAAACACAGGGTTTCGGCGATGCGCTTGCCCTCGTCGTAGCAGGAGCGGATGCCGATGGTGTTCACACAGCCCCGGTAGCTCTCCGGCTGGGGGTGCACCTCCGGATCGCCGTACACCTCGCTGGTGCTGGCCAGCAGCAGGCGAGCGCCCACCCGCCGGGCCAGGCCCAGCATGTTGTAGGTGCCGAGGAAGCTGGTCTTGGCGGTCTTGATCGGGTTGAACTGGTAGTGCACCGGCGAGGCGGGGCAGGCCAGGTGCCAGATCCGGTCCACCTCCAGGCGGATCGGATCGGTGACGTCGTGGCGGATGAGCTCGAAGTTGGGATGGCCCAGCCAGTGGCGGATGTTGTCCTTGCGGCCGGTGTAGTAGTTGTCGAGGCAGATCACCTCCTCGCCGGCGTTCATCAGCCGGTCGATCAGATGGGAGCCAAGAAAACCGGCGCCGCCGGTGACCAGGTTGCGGTGGGTGGTCATCGGTTCAGCCCTCCCCCACGCGCCAGACGTTGAGGCCGGCGGCGCGGGCCGCCGCGGCATCGGCCACGGCACGGCCGTCGAACAGCCAGGCGGGATGGCGCATCACCTCGGCGATCGCCGGCCAGTCGAGCTGGCGGTACGCCCCCCATTCGGTGAGGATCAGCACCGCATCGGCCCCGCGGGCGGCCTCCTCCGGACTGGCGGCCGGCACCCAGCCCCCCTCGCCGCTCAGCGAAGCCACACCTCCCGGTGGACAGCCCAGGTCGCGGGCGATCTGCTCCGCCTCCACCTTGGGATCCACGATCGCCAGGGTGGCGCCTTCCTCGATCAGGTCGCGGCAGATGCGGATCGCCGGCGCTTCGCGGGTGTCGTTGGTGTCGGCCTTGAAGGCGAAGCCCAGCACCGCCAGGCGCTTGCCGGTGACGGTGCCGAACAGGTTGCGCACCGCCAGCCGGGCGATCCGCTGCTGCTGCCAGGCGTTGAGCGTGACCACCTGTTCCCAGTAGGCGGCGGGCTCCTCGAGGCCGTAGTGGCGGCAGAGGTAGACCAGGTTGAGGATGTCCTTCTGGAAGCAGCTGCCTCCGAAGCCTGGACCGGCCTGCAGGAACTTCGGCCCGATGCGCGAATCGGTGCCGATCGCCCGGGCCACCTCGCGCACGTTGGCGCCGGTGGCCTCGCAGAGGGCGGCGATGGCGTTGATCGAAGAGATGCGCTGGGCCAGGAAGGCGTTGGCCGTGAGCTTGGAGAGCTCGCTGCTCCATACGTTGGTGCGCAGGATCCGGTCATCGGGAACCCACTGGCCGTAGACGCCGGCCAGGGCCTCGATCGCCCCGGCATCCTCGCCGCCGATGAGCACCCGGTCGGGGCTCTCGAGATCGGCGATGGCCGTGCCCTCCGCCAGGAACTCCGGATTCGAGAGCACCGAGAAGGTTTTCCCCCCGCCATCGGCCTGGGCGGCGCCGAGGATCGCGGTGACCGTTTCGGCGGTGCGTACCGGCAGGGTGCTCTTCTCCACCACGATCGTGTGGCCCCGGGCGGCGGTGGCCACCTGGCGGGCGGAGGCCTCGATCCAGCGAAGATCGCTGGCCTGGCCGGCCCCGAGGCCGCGGGTCTTGGTGGGGGTGTTCACCGCCAGGAACACCATGTCGGCGGCGGCGATGGCGGCATCCACCTCGGTGCTGAAGTGGAGATTGCGACCCCGGGCCCGGCCCACCACCGCATCGAGGCCCGGCTCGTACACCGGCAGGCGGGCGAGGTCACCGTCGTTCCAGGCGGCGATCCGCTGCTCGTTGAGGTCGACCACCGTGACCTGGATCTCGGGGCAGCGATCGGCGATCACCGCCATCGTGGGACCACCCACGTAACCCGCTCCGATGCAGCAGATGGAGCGGACCGGTGCGGGGGCGGAAACCATGAACGAGCGACATCCGGACGATCTGGCGGGGAGGTTACCGCCCTTCCGCTGCAATCTTCCAGCCGTGTCCATTGGCAGACCACCTCCGTAGGCTCAGAAGCAGGACCGGCGTTCAAGGCGGAATGGAGCACGGATCCGACTCCACGGTGCTGATCACGGGCGGGGCGGGGTTCCTTGGCAGCCACGCCACCCTGGTGCTGCTGGAGGCCGGCCGGTCGGTCGTGGTGCTCGACGACTTCAGCAACAGCAGGCCAGAGGCCCTGCGTCGTGTGGCAGCGCTGGCGGGACTGAACGGCTGGAGCCCCGCGGGTCCCGGGCAATGGCGGGCTGGCGATGGCGTTTCGCTGCGGGTCATCACCGGCGATGTCTGCCGCGGCGCGCATCTGGAGGCCGCCTTCGCCCAGGCCCCGATCAGCGCGGTGCTGCATTTCGCCGGCCTGAAGGCGGTGGCCGAATCGGTACAACAACCGCTGCGTTACTGGCAGGTGAACGTGGGCGGCAGCCTGCGGCTGCTGGAGGCGATGAAGGGGCACGGTTGCCGCACGCTGGTGTTCAGCAGCAGTGCCACCCTCTACGGGCTCAGCGAGCGGACGCCGCTCAGCGAGAACGCTCCTGTCCAGCCGATCAATCCCTACGGCAGCACCAAGGCGGCCGTGGAGCGGCTGCTGGCCGATCTGGCTGCCAGCGAACCCGGCTGGCGGATCGCCTCGCTGCGCTACTTCAATCCTGTGGGAGCCCATCCCAGCGGCAGGATTGGCGAGGATCCCAGCGGCATACCCAACAACCTCTTCCCGCTGGTGAGCCAGGTGGCGCTGGGTCGTCTGCCGCAGTTGCTCGTCTTCGGCTGCGACTGGCCCACCGCCGATGGCACCGGGGTGCGTGACTACATCCACGTCATGGATCTGGCCGAGGGCCATCGCGCCGCCCTCACGCTGCTGGAGCAGGAACCGCCCCAGCACCTCATCCTCAACCTCGGCAGCGGCCGGGGCCATTCGGTTCTGGAGCTTGTGCGGGCCTTCGAAGCCGCCAGTGGCCGGACGGTGCCCTGGCAGGCAGCTCCCCGCAGGCCGGGAGACTCAGCCGTGAGCATCGCCGATCCCACCGCAGCGCACCGGCGGCTGGGCTGGCAGGCGCGGCGCAGCCTGGCCGAGTGCTGTCGGGATGGCTGGATCTGGCAGTTGGCCAACCCCCGCGGCTACGAGGCCTGAACCGTTCCCCCGGCGGTGGCTGGCGGGGGAGCCAGACGCCGGAACACCCGGTACTGGCGGCTGCGAAGGCCCAGGTCCTCGCTGATGTCCTGCCACAGCCCCGGTTCTCGCTGGAGGCAGCGTCGGAGGAAGGCCTCGGTGTTGGGACCCACCGGGTCGGTGCGCATCCAGACGAGGTGACGGTTACCCGGATCCGTGAGCTGGCGACAGGCGCTCTCCGGGCTGGTGGGAAGGTCGAGCCGTCGGGTGGCCCAGCTCGCCACCAGATCCTGCTGGTTGAGGCTCCACTTCGGGCCGATACCCACGGTGGTGGCTGGCTGGCGTAACTGGCGCTGGAGCGCCACGTCCTGGGGAGCGGTGAAGCGCCGTTCCTCAGGGGCGAGAGCGGCCAGGTAGCGGCGGGCTGCCGTTCGATCGGCCTCGAGGGCCAGCACCAGCGGCCTCGGACGGCGCGGCGCGTTCAGCACGCTGGAGACAAAGGTGTTGTTGAGAAAGATCAGAAGCATGCCCAGCATCACCACCCGGGCGATCCAGCGGATCGAGCGGGGCCGGGCCTCCATCTCCCCGAACCCGCAGGTCATGATCAGCAGCAGGGGCAGCACCACCAGCAGAAGGTCGCCCTTCTCGAGATCACCTCGCTGCAGGGAAAGCAGCAGCTCGACCAGGAAGATCACGGTCAGAACGGGGATCAACAGGACCCGATCAGCACGGGCCCGGAAGACCGGAAGGCGCCACTGTCTGACGGTCAGGCTGATCAGGCCCAGGATCGGCACCACGACGAGCAGCCAGATGGGCAGCCCGGCCACGTTCGTGCTGAAGAACTCAGCCAGTACCGGCATGAGACGGTCAACCTCAGGGGAGAAGCGGACCGACCACTCCAGAGGCAGCTGCACCGCTCCCGCCCAGGCCAGGGACACGCCACCCGGCAGAAAGAGGTAAGGCCCGAAGCAGAGGGCCGCCGCGGCCAGACCGCCGGCCAGCAGAGGAGGCAGCCGCACCAGGGGATGGGGCAGCAGCATCAGCACGAGCACCACCAGCATCAGCAGCGGTGAGACCAGAGCCGGTGAGCACAGCATGGCCAGCACCAGGGCGGCCCCCACGAGCATCAGCTCCGGGCCGCTCTGCCGTACGGGGCGTGGGGATTGCGCCACCAGCCTGCTGACGGCGTGCATCGCCAGAACGAGGAAACAATTGGCGAACTGCACCGGCTGACCGGAGAGGGCGCCCGGAAACATCTGGCCGAGCACCACGAACACCGCGCCACCCAGGAGCGGGACGATGGAATCCGGACGCAGACGAATGAGACCGGCTGCACCGAAATGGTGAAGCGCGCGCGCCAGGAGGATGCCCCCCAGCAGGTTGATCGCCAGGATCAGCAGCCGGTGAGCCGTCAGGCTCCCCAGCCAGGCCGACGGGGCATAGAGCAGCTGGACCAGAGGCTGGGTGCCGTTCACCAGCCCGTCGAAGAGCCACTGGCCTTCGAGCAGCCGCTGGCCGGCGTACAGCAGCTCGTCCAGGCGGACGTCATAGGTGCCGGCGATCGTGGGCTGGCGGAGGATGCGCACCAGCAGCCCCACCACGATCAGCGACCAGAGGGTCGGGGGCAGGAAACGAGGCAGGGCCGGATCCAGTGCCTGGGAGTCGCGGACCCTGGCAGGGGATTCGGTCAAAGCATCCACAGGATGGGAACGGCAGCCTACCGACCTGAGCCGAGCGCTTCCACTGCGCTCAGGTTCGCTCGCGCTCCAGTCGCTCCCGGCGTCGTTCCCTGAGGCGCCGTCCGAGTTCCGGCCCGGGCCGCAGCCCAGCGCTGGCCATCAGTTCGGAGGCCGTTACGCCGGGGCTCAGATGGCGCCAGCGGAGCCACCAGCGCAGCAGCGGCCTGCGCGGACCCACCCCGGCAGCCAGCGCCAGGGCAACCGCCTCCGGTGCGCTCCCCGGCTCGTCCAGCAGCTCACACCCGCGGGCTGCCGTCCAGCGCCCGGGAGCGGGGCCGCCGCCGCCGGCCTCCGGCGGCAGGGCTGTCAGCCGCTGGCGCAGCGCCAGGACGCGTGCCAGCAGACGGTGCTGGCGATGAGGGAGCTGGAGGCGCTCGGCCACCGCCAGCGGATCTGCGGCGACGGCCAGCAACGCCGGCAGGAGGGGCAGCCCCAGCCGGGCGGCCCAGCCCAGGCGCCGGTGCCAGTGCCGGTCGGACTGCAAGGCGGGATCCAGCAGCACCATCCCCCCCCAGCGCTGCAGGGCGGCCAGGGCCCGGGACCAGGCCTCCCGCTCCAGCAGCAGCTCCAGTTCCATCCGCAGGCGGGTGGCCAGGGCCGGTGGCGCCTGGGCAGGAAGGTCGCCATGCCGCCAGGCCCAGGGCCAGTCCGCCAGGGTGGCGGCGATCTGGGCGCGGGAATCGTCCGCCAGTTCGAACCCCAGTCGGGCGGCATAGCGGGCACCACGCACCACGCGGGTGGGATCGTCGCGCACGCTGGCCCCGTGCAGGAAGCGCAGGCGCCGAGCCGCCAGATCCGTGAGGCCGGCATGGGGATCCACCAGGGCGCCGTCGCCATCGCCGCCGAGCTGCAGAGCCATGGCGTTGATGGTGAAATCGCGCCGGGCCAGGTCGTCGCTGAGACTCCCGAAGCTCACCACCGGGTTTTCCCCCGGCTGGGGGTAGGTCTCGCGACGGGCGCTGGCCAGATCCAGCAGCAGCGGTCCCTCCGGCAGCTGCAGTTCCAGCTCCACCGTGCCGTAGGCCCCATGCTCCTGCAGATAGAGCACCCCACCCGGCCCCACCGCCCGGCAGAGCCGGCGGGCCAGGCGCGGGGCCGGAGCCGTCGCCTCGTCGCCCCCGCAGG
Organism: Cyanobacteriota bacterium; assembly: GCA_046342315.1. GTDB lineage: Bacteria > Cyanobacteriota > Cyanobacteriia > PCC-6307 > Cyanobiaceae > Cyanobium. Next base: position 6,572 of record JBKDPV010000114.1, on the reverse strand, counting down.
CTGCCGGCTCCACCACCAGGTCGAGATCGGGCACCCCAAGCCAGGGATCGTTGTGGACGCGATGCAACAGCAGGTCGCGCACGGCACCGCCCACCAGCGCCAGCCCGTCCTCGCCGGCAGCGACGTGCAGCAGGGGCAGCAGCGAGGGCGGCAGCCCCGGCAACGCGTCCACGGCGGGCGGGATCGGGCGGTTCAAGGGCCCTGGATGGTGAGAATGGCCGCATCATCCCGGAGCCGTTCCTTGTCTGCCCTCACCCGCTGCCTGGAGGAGGAGGCCGCCGCGATCGCGGCCAGCGCCCAGCGCCTGGATCCCCATCAGGTGGAGGCCGCCCTGGAGCTGCTCGAGCGCTGCGCCGATGGTCGGGCCAAATTGGTGATCACCGGCGTGGGCAAGAGCGGGATCGTGGCGCGCAAGATCGCCGCTACCTTCTCCTCGATCGGCCTGATGGCGATCTACCTCAACCCGCTCGACGCCCTGCACGGCGATCTCGGGGTGGTGGCACCCGAGGATGTGACGCTGCTGCTCTCCAACAGTGGCGAGACCCAGGAACTGCTCGAGATCCTGCCGCACCTCAAGCGTCGCGGCACCGGTCGCATCGCCCTGGTCGGGCGGGTGGAATCGAGCCTGGCGCGCGGCTGCGACGTGGTGCTCGACGGCTCAGTGGACCGGGAGGTGTGCCCCCTGAACCTGGCGCCCACCGCCAGCACGGCAGTGGCCATGGCCATCGGCGATGCTCTGGCCGCCGTGTGGATGGAGCGTCGCGGCATCTCCCCTCAGGACTTCGCCCTCAACCACCCGGCCGGCTCGCTGGGCAAGCAGCTCACCCTCACGGCCGCCGACCTGATGGTGCCGGTGGCCCGGCTGGCGCCGCTGCGGGCCGGCACGCCGCTGCCGGAAGTGATCGCCCACCTCACCGCCGACGGGGTCGGCGCCTGCTGGGTGGCACGTGACGATGGCTCGCAGCGGCTGCACGGCCTGATCACCGACGGCGACCTGCGGCGGGCCCTCCAGACCCACGGCGCCGAAACCTGGAACCGCCTCACCGCCGCCGACCTGATGACGGCCGATCCGATCACCATCGGCGCAGACACCCTGGCGATCGAGGCCCTCGCCCAGATGGAGCTCAACCGGCGCAAGGCCATCGGCGTGCTGCCGGTGGTCACCGGCGAGCAGACAATGCTGGGCCTGCTGCGCCTGCACGATCTGGTTCAGGCGGGTCTGACCACCGCAGGTGCCTGACCCGATGAAAGGGATCGCAACGGTGGAGACAGCGACCCGACCCCAGCGCAATGCAGCGATCGATCTGCTGCGCGGCAGCAGCATGCTTTACATCGTGGGCTTCTGGCACCTGCTGGGCTACGTCGACGGCATCGATGGCTACAAGAACGCCGTCACGTACCGCCTGACGATCGCTGTTCTCGGGCTGTTCACCCTGATGGCCGGAGCCCTGGCCGGCCGGCGGGAGGTTCGCGGGCTTGCCGATCTCCTGCAGTACTACCGGGCCCGTGCGATCCGCATCCTGCCGCCCTACGCCCTGGCCGTGGTGCTGTTCGTCCCCACGGGTCTGCTGCAGTGGCCGGATGTGCCCCGGGGTCTTCTGCTGCTGCCGGCCTTCGATGGCGAGCCGCTGCGCACGCTCTGGTACGTGAACGTCCTGTTGGTCTGTTATGCGCTGGCCCCCCTGCTGCTGCTGCTGCGCCACAGGCTTCATGCCGCCGGCGCCGGCCGTGGGTGGGCCCTGATCCTGGTGGGTGCCTGCAGCCTGCTGGGCCTGGGCCTGCTGGTGCGGCTCTGCCCCGGGCTGGATCCCCGCTTTGCTCTGTACTTCCCGGCCTTCGCCACCGGACTGCTGCTGGCCCATCCCCTGCTGGACCCCCAGCGCCGGGCCTTCAGCCGGCTGCAGCGAGCCATCCTGCTGGTTCTGGCGGTGGCGGCCGTGGCCTTCACCCTCGGCGTCGAAGGCCGTGACTTCGAGACCAGCCTGCGTTCGCTGCCGATGGCCACGATCCTTCCGGCCCTCGCGGTGCTCGCCGGCACCCGCCGCTGGCACGGCTTCAACCTGCCGGGCTGGATGCAGGCGGTGAGCTACGCCAGCTACTTCATGTACCTGTTCCATCGCCCGATTCTGCGGTTCGTGACCGACTCGGCCGTGGGCCTCTCGGTGCCCCAACCCTGGCCCCTGCTGCTGATCCTGCTGGTGATCGGCATGCCGCTGGTGGTGGCGATCTCGTGGTGGGGGCAGAGGCTCTACGACCAGAGCCTGAAGGCCTCATCGCGGGCGGCGAACCACTCGGCCGCCAGCACGCCGCCACCAGTGCGGTAGTCGCGGAACCAGGGGCCGCCGAGGGTCCAGTGCACCAGAGCTGGCCCTCCCTTGGAGGCGGGCTCCGGCCGGGGAGGCTGCACGTCGATCAGGTGGTTCCAGCGCTCGATCGGCAGCGCGCCGATCTCGTGATCGCCGGCAAGCCATTCCATGCGGTGCAGCTGCAGTCCCGTTGCCGTGTTCACGTAGTCGGGGGTGAGGGCGGTGCAGCGGGCGCAGTTGAACAGCATCAGCGAACTCCAGTTCTTCTTCTCGTAGCGGGTCTGCAGCGCCCCGAGAAATTTCACGTCCTCACGGGGCACGTGCTCGTGCTGCACGCACTGCAGGGCGTAGCGCTCATCCCGCAGGGCCCAGAGCTCGGCGATGTCGCCCCGGGCAAGCATGTCGCAGTCCATGAAGATGGCCCAGCCCTGATACTCCATCAGGTAAGGCACAAGGAAGCGGCTGAACGAGAACTCGGTGCTCTGGCGCGGATCCCGATCCCGCCGGTAGCAGCCCTCGAGCTGACGGGCCACGATCGGGGTGAGCGCCAGGGGCTGGGAGCTGTGCTGGTAGAGGCTGTCGATCAGCACGTTCACGGCCGCCCGCTCGTGGGGGTCGTAGCCGATGAACACGGGAATGGGCAGGGCCATGGAGACGATGCAGGCGGCGGAGTATCGCCGTCATGAGCCTACTGCGTTGCTGTTATGCGACAAGCGGTGGATTCAGCCCGCCTCGGCCGCCGCGATCCTGCGGGCCTGCTCCAGCTGCTCGGCCGTGTCCACCGACAGCGATTCCCCCTCCACCGGGAACGTGCCGATGCCGATACCAGCCTCCAGCAGCCGCAGCTGCTCCAGCTTCTCGATCTCCTCCAGCGGCGAGGGGGGCAGCTGGTTCCAGCGGGCCAGCACGTCGGCCCGGTAGCCATAGATCCCCACGTGGCCCCAGTAGGGGGCATGGGCATGCCAGTCGGCCGGATCCACACCGCGCACGTGGGGGATCGCCGAGCGGGAGAAGTAGAGCGCCCGCCCGTCGGAGGACACCAGGGTCTTGACCACGTTGGGGTTGTGCACCTTGTCAGCCCCCATCCGATACACGGGCGTCAGCACCTCGGTGGCCGGGCCGCGCCGCTCGAACTCCGCCACCATCGCATCGATCGCCTGCGGATCGATGAACGGCTGGTCACCCTGCACGTTGAGGATCACCGTGTCACCAGCGGTCGCACCGGCCAGCACCACGATCGGCTCCACCACCGAGGCGATGCGCTCGCTGCCGGAGGCGCAGGCGGGGCTGGTGGCCAGGGCCTCGAAGCCCCAGTCGGCCGCCGCGGCGATCAGCTCGTCGCTGTCGGTACAGAGCACCACCGCCTCAGGGCGCCGGGCCTGACGGCAGCGCTCCAGCACCCGCCGCAGCATGGGCCGGCCACCGATGTCGGCCATCACCTTGCCCGGCAGGCGTGAAGACTCCAGCCGCGCCGGCACCGCCACGACGAACCGCATCCCTTCTGAGCGCCGATCTGGCGGGAGCTTACGGCTCCCTTCGCTCACCAGGTGGCCGTGGCCTCCCGCGCCCGCGCCACCAGGCGGGCCACCAGCTCCGGATCAGCGGCCGGGCGCTCGCCGCCTGCCACCTGGCGGTACAGGTCGGCCACGCGCCAGCTCTCCGTGGCGGCATCGGCGCCGTGGCGAGGGATCAGATGCAGGTGGAAATGGCGCGCCCCCTCCCCGAAAGCGATCGCGTACACGCGCTCGCAACCGGTGAGGTCGCGCACCAGGGCGCTGCAGCGCTGCAGCATCGGGCCCAGACCCGCGCATTCCTCGGCGTCGAAGTCGATCGGACCGCCCACATGGCGCAGGCTGTCGAGCACCAGCCAGCCCGGTAGCGGCGCCGGCAGAGGATGGTGGCGCAGCAACCAGACAGCGCCGCGGTGGATCTGCAGCCCGGCCCCGGCGGCTCCGGCATGAATGCGGCAGACGCCGCAGGAGGTCGATTCGGCCATGCGCCAAGCTTGACCCAGAACCAGGCGCGCCCATCGCTCTCCCCGCCGCCCCCTCAGCCAGCGATGACGGCCTGGTGGTGGTGACCGTGGCCTACGACAGCGGCGCCGTTCTGCCCGGCCTCGCCGCCGACCTGGCCCGGCAGTCGCGGGCACCCGAAGCCTGGCTGGTGGTGGACAACAGCCCCCTGAGCGCCCCGCTCTCCCTGAAGACCCTGGCGGCTCCAGGCCTGCCGCTGCGCGCGCTCAGCGGCGGCGAGGGCGAGGGGTTCGGAGCCGGCTGCAACCGCGCCCTCGAGCGGCTCGACGCCGAGGGCTGGCGCGGCTGGGTGTGGCTGCTCAACCCCGACACCGCCCTGCCCCGCGGCAATGAGCTGGCCCAGCTGCTGGCAACGCTGGCCGGGCTGCCGTCCACGGCCCTGGTGGGCACGGCCGTGGACGACGGCCACGGCGGCACCGAAGCCAGCGGGGGCTGGATCGACCCCGGCCTGGCCTTCCGTCGCCGCTGCCTCGGGGCGGACCACCGCCACCGGGAAGAGCCCCTGGCGGTGGACTGGCTGAGCGGCTGCAACCTGGCGCTGCGGCCCAGCGCCCACCAGCCGCCCGCCCGCTTCGATTCCCGCTTCCCCCTTTACTACGAGGACGTGGATCTCTGCCTGCGCCAGCGGGCCCGGGGCGCTCCGGTGCTGTGGCTGCCGGCCCCGGCGGTGCTGCACCGCCGGGGCACCGGCAGCGCCGCCCCCGGGCCGCGGCGGATCCGGCTCTCCACGCTGGGGTATCTGCGCTTCCTCAGACGCCACTGCCCGCCCTGGGTGTTCGCGCTGCGCACGGCCCGGCTGCTGCTGCTGAGCCTGCTGCGCCTACCGCTCTGGCCGCGCCGCAGCCTCGCGGCCCTGCAGGCCTGCGCCACTGTGCTTCTGGAAACCCTGCGGGGCCTGCCCGCCTGAGGTCGATGCCCCGTTCCACGCCCCTGGCCCTGTTCAACGGCAGCTACCTCAGCCGCAAGCCCACCGGCATCGGCGTGGTGGCGCGCGATCTGGTCGGCGCCCTCGATCCCGGGCGGGTGCCGCTGCTCGATCCGCTCGGGCTGGGCCGCCCCGGCAGCCTGCCGATCCCGGGCACCCTCTCGCCCGAACACGGCCGCCGCGGGCACTGGGCCCGGCTGGTCTGGACCCAGAACGAGCTGCCCAGGCTGATGCGCCGCCACGGTGCCCCCCTGCTGCTCTCGCCCCTGCCCGAGGCGCCGCTGCTGCAGGGGGTGCGCTCCGTCGTGCTGGCCCACGACCTGCTGCCGCTGCGCTACCCCCAGCTCACGCCCCTGCTGGCCTACCACCTGGCCTACGTGCCGCTGGTGCTGCACCGGGCCGTGCGGGTGCTCTGCAACTCGGAGGCCACCGCCCGGGAGGTGCACCAGCGGTTGAGGGTCCCCGCACGCCGGCTGATCCCGATCCAGCTGGGCTTCGATCCGGGCCTGCTGCGGCCCCTGGGCCTGGAGCGTCAGCCCTTCTTCCTGGTGCTGGGCCGCCACGACCCCCACAAGAATCTGGAGCGGGCGCTGCGGGCGTTCGCGGCGGTGGACGATGCGCAGGGGGATCTGCGTCTCAAGCTGGTGGGCCCCCACGACCGCCGCTACACCCCCCGCCTGCAGCAGCTCGCCGCCGAACTGGGCATCGCCGACCGCTGCGACTGGCTGCCCTGGGTGAGTGACGCCGAACGCCTGGAGCTGCTCAACCGCTGCCGCGGCCTGCTGATGGTGAGCCTGTGGGAGGGCTTCGGCCTGCCGGCGCTGGAGGCGATGGCCTGCGGCGCCCCGGTGATCGCGGCCCGCGCCGGCGCCCTGCCCGAGGTGGTGGGCGACGCGGGGCTGCTGGTGGACCCCCGCAACCCGGCCGCGATCGCCGCCGCCCTGGCCGACCTGGGCCGCGATGGGCCCCTGGCCCGCCAGCTGGCCGAGGCGGGCCCGGCCCGGGCCGCCGGCTTCCGCTGGCAGGACACCGCCGGCCAGGTCATGGCGGTGCTGGAGAGCTGCGCCTGAGCGGAGCGTTCCGGCGGTGGGCCTGCTTCAGAGGGCGCTGAGTCGGCTGTGCAGCTCGGGCCCCAGGCATCCACGCCACAGCGAACGATCGAGGAAGCGGTAATCGGCGCGGTAGATGCGGCGGACCTTCGCTTCCAGTTCCGGGTTGTAGAAGCTGGCGTAGGGGGGGCACTCACCGGCTGGGATCAGAGTCATGAGTTCCCCTCGCTGCAGCAGCCAGGCAACCGCCGATGCAGCC
>JBKDPV010000113.1:0-23314 GCA_046342315.1 Cyanobacteriota bacterium | reverse complement strand
GGACTGGGCCGCGCTCCAGCAGACGCTCCAGGCTTGCCAGGAGCTGAGGCCCGAGTTCCTCTAGGCCAGCTCCAGGGCCTGTCCGCGGCTCGCCAGCACCTGACGGCTGGCCATCAGGGCCGAGAGGCTGACCCCGGCGGTGCCCTCCCCGGGGTAGATCCCATCACCGCAGATCCACAGCCCAGGGATGGGAGTGCGGCTGGCCAGGCCGAAGGGGCCGAAGCGGCCGGGAGCCTGCCCCAGCCCCCCCACGAAGCCGTAGGGCCGCCCGGTCCAGCGCTCGAACCCCCTGGGCGTGGCCAGTTCGCCGTGGCTCCAGTCCGCCGGGCTCAGGCCCAGCAACCGCTCCAGGCCCCGGCGGATGCCGGCCTCTGCCGCCCGCTTGCGCTCCAGGTAGGCGTCCTTACCCAGGTCGAACCAGCCCCTTGCGGGTGTGAACACACTGGCGATCACCGTCGCCTCTCCCGCCGGCGCCCGCCCATCCCCCTCCCGGCTCACCGAAACGAACAGCGGCCCGGGATCGTCCCAGTCGCGCTGCAGGTGGGGCGCTACGTGCTCCGGCAGCCGCCGCCGCTCCACCGCTCCGTAGAACACCAGGGCTCCGCTCGGATCGCTCAGGCCCGCCAGGCGCGCCCGGTAGCCCGCCGGCAGGGCGTCTCCCAGCAGGCCGGGCAGGCTCTGGGGGGGCAGGGTGAGCACCACCTCCCGGGACCGCAGCAGGAAGCGGCCGCCTGGGGTGGCCTGGCCCTCCATCCGCCAGGGGTCGCCCGGTCGCTCGGGGGGGTGCAGCCGCTCCAGTCGGTGCCGTCGCCGCAGCCGGCCTCCCGCCTGGGCGAGGGCCTGCTCGAGGGTGGTGCTCAGCACCTGCATCGAGCCCACGAGATGCCAGAGACCCAGCGGCTCCTGGGCCATCTGCAGCACCGTGGCGCCATAGAGGGCGGCCGTGCGGTCGGCAGGTTCCTGGGAGTAGAGGCGGAGCTGCAGATCGAGGAAGCGGCGCAGCCTCGCTCCCACCGGCCCTTCGGAGCAGCCGCAGAGGCGCTGCAGGTCGGCGATGGTGGCGGTGGTGAGCAGGCCGCTGGCCAGGCTGGCTGGCCGCAGGGCCGTCAACCGCTGGCCCAGATCCCAGAGCGCGCGGGGCGGCAGCACGGGCTCGCGGCCGGCGAAGGCCCAACTGGCCCGGTGGATCGCGGCGCACAGATCCCAGAAGCGGCCGCTGCCGGGAAACTGCCGCTCCCGCTCCTCCCTCCAGGCCTCCGGGTCGCGGTGCAGCCGCACCGGCGCCTGGCCGTCGGCCAGGTCGACGACGCAGCCGGGATCGAGCGGTGTCGCCGCCGGCGCCGGCACCCCGAGATGGTGGAACAGCCGCGCGTGCACCCCGCCAGGCTCCAGGCCGGCCACCTGGGTGGCCCCCACATCAAAGAGGTAGGGCCCGCGGCGGAAGGTGCCAGCGCAGCCGCCGCTCTGGGTGTGGGCCTCCAGCAGATCCACCCCCAGCCCTTCCTGGGCCAGCAGGGCAGCAGCGGTGAGGCCGGCGATTCCGGCGCCCACCACGGCCACGTCGAGAAGAGGGTCCGCAGCCATTCGCGCATGCTGGCAACCGGCCCGCGGCCACCGCGAGGCTTCAGGCTGGGGCGGGTCCGATCCCGGTGTGATGCCGCCTGCCGCCGATCCCCTTGCCGCCTGGCTGCAGGAGCGCCTGGGCGCTGATCCGGTCCGGCGCCGGCCGGTGGGAGGCGGCTGCATCCACCAGGCCTGGTGCCTGGAGCTGGTCGCCCCACTCCCGGGGGGGCCTCGGCGGCTGTTCGCCAAGACCAGCCCCCCCGAAGGGCTGCCGCTGCTGGAGGCGGAGGCCGAGGGTCTGCGCGCCCTGGCCGCGGCGGCGGCCGGCAGCGGCCTGGTGGTGCCGGAACCGCTGGCCCTGGGGCTCACCGGCGGCCTGGCGGTGCTGGTGCTTCCCTGGCTGAACCTCGAGGGCGGGGGCGACTGGGGCGCCCTGGGAGCCGCCCTGGCCCGTCTGCACCGTTCCAGCCTCGGCGGCCCCCTGGCCCCGCAGGACCGGCCGGCCGCCTTCGGCTGGGTGAGCGCCAACTTCATCGGCTCCACGCCTCAGCTCAACGCCTGGAGCGACAACTGGGGCATGTTCTTCGCCAGCCGCCGCCTGGCCCCCCAGCTGGAGGCGCTGGGCCGCCGCGGGATCGAGCTGCCAGGCGCGCAGCAGCTGCTGGAGGTGGTGCCCGGCTGGCTGGCGGGCCACCGGGCCGAAGCCTGCCTGGTGCACGGCGATCTCTGGAGCGGCAATGCCTCTCTGCTGGCTGGGGCCGCCGGCACCGTGTTCGATCCGGCCGTGCACCGGGCCGACCGGGAGGTGGATCTGGCGATGGCCCGCCTGTTCGGGGGGTTCCCCGAAGCCTTCTTCGCCGGCTACGAACGCGAATGGCCTCTGCCGCCGGGCCACCGCAGCCGCGTGGATCTCTACAACCTTTACCACCTTCTCAACCATGCCCAGCTGTTCGGCGGTGGCTATGGGGCCCGCTCCCGCAGCTGTATCGCGGGACTGCTCAGCCGTCCGCCCGGCTGAGATCGATCCCTAGGGCAGCACCAGCGCTTGGAGCGGGCCAAAAAAAACGCCCCGGATGGGGCGGAAAGGGATTGGGGCTGCAATCAGCCCAGGTACTCCTTCTTGAGGGTCTGAACCTTCTCGACCACAGCGGCACGTTTTTCGCTGGTGGTGAGGTTGTCCCAGCTCCACTTGCCCACCACGACCAGGCCGAGCAGCTCGAGCAGACCCGGCACGATCGGCAGCAGGTTGATGGTATCGAGCACCCCCTTGATCAGGATCTGGGCGACGATCACCGCCAACAGAATGCCGGCAGCCTTGCCCACCTTGCCCATCTGGCCCCAGTCGACCTTGTCAAGGGTTTCATTGACCTTTCCGATCACTTCGCCGTAGCGCTGCTGGAAGTCGAAGCCGGCATCGTTCACGGCCTCAGCGGCCTGATCCACCGTCTCCTTGGCTTCGGTGCTGATATCGCTCATGGAGAGGGCCGGATGGGAAACGCTGCCTAAGGTACCCGCTGTGGTTCAGATCACGCCAGAGGCGATTCACCTCCGTCCGCACGCGCTGACGCTGCTCGATCATCTTCTGGCGCTCACGGCACCGGAGGAAGCCTGCGCCCTGCTGCTGGGCCGGCACGCCGGGGTGCTGTGGCGGATCGAGCGGATCTGGCCCTGTCTGAATGTGTGGGAACCAGCTGCCGAACGGAATTGCCGTTTCGCCGTGGATCCGCGGGAGCAGCTCCAGGCCCAGAAGTGGGGTCGCGACCAGGGGTTGCTGCTGCTTGGCTCGGCCCACAGCCACCCCGCAGCGGAGCCGGTGCCATCCCCCACGGACAGGGCCCTCACGGTGGCTCCGGCCCTGATGCTGATCCGCGGCAGGCTGGCTTCGGGCCGAGCGGAGCTGGCGTGCTGGTGGTTGCCCGAGGACGGCCCACCTCGGCCGCTGCCGTGGACAATGGAGGATTGAGGTGCCTTCACCGACCGGAGGCGCCCTGGTTGCCCACCGATCCCATGCTCCCTCCCGACACCAGCGGCGTTCAGCTCAGTCCCGACGAGGTGGCTCGTTTCTCCCGCCACCTGATCCTCCCCGAGGTGGGCATGGAGGGGCAGAAGCGGCTCAAGGCCGCCTCGGTGCTCTGCGTGGGCACCGGCGGGCTGGGGTCACCCCTGCTGCTCTATCTGGCGGCCGCCGGTGTAGGCCGGATCGGCATCGTCGACTTCGACGTGGTCGACACCAGCAACCTGCAGCGGCAGGTGATCCACGGCACCAGCTGGGTGGGCAAGCCCAAGATCGAATCCGCCAAGGCCCGGATCCTGGAGATCAACCCCCACTGCCAGGTGGATCTTTATGAAACTGCGCTCACCAGCGAGAACGCCCTTGAGATCATTCGCCCCTACGACATCGTCTGCGACGGCACCGACAACTTCCCCACCCGCTACCTGGTGAACGACGCCTGCGTGCTGTTGGGCAAGCCGAACGTGTACGGCTCGATCTTCCGCTTCGAGGGCCAGGCTACGGTGTTCAACCTGGATGCGGAAAGCCCGAACTACCGGGATCTGTTCCCCGAGCCGCCGCCGCCGGGCATGGTGCCCTCCTGCGCCGAGGGCGGCGTGGTGGGCGTGCTGCCCGGGATCATCGGCGTGATCCAGGCCACCGAGGCGGTAAAGATCATCACCGGTATCGGCACCACCCTCAGCGGACGGCTGCTGCTGTTCGATGCGCTGAAGATGAGCTTCCGCGAGCTCAGGCTGCGGCCCAGCCCGGAGCGGCCTGTGATCGAGGAGCTGGTGGACTACCAGGAGTTCTGCGGCGTGGGCGGCACCGCCCCCGGCCAGGAGGAGGCCGGTGCGGTGCCCACGATCACCGTGGCTGAACTCAAGACCCTGATCGACGGTCGCCTCGAGGACGTGCTCCTGCTCGATGTGCGCAACCCCCAGGAGGCTGAGATCGCCGTGATCCCGGGCTCGGTGCTGATGCCCCTCGACCGGATCGAGAGTGGCGAGGCCATCGAGGACGTGCGCCAGCTTGCTCTGGGCAAGAAGCTCTATGTGCATTGCAAGCTGGGCGGCCGCTCGGCCAAGGCGTTGATTGCCCTCGGCCGCCATGGCATCGAGGGCGTCAACGTGGCCGGCGGCATCGATGCCTGGAGCCAGGAGGTGGATCCGGCGGTTCCGCGCTACTGAGCCGGCGTGGGCTGAGCGGCGGCAACGACCTCGGGCACGGGCTCGGTGGGAATCACCAGCCGCAGCAGGATCGGTGCCAGGAAGGTGGTGCCGATCACCATCAGCAGGATCGCGGCCTCCAGCGCCGGCGTGAGGATGCCGGCCTGGCGGCCAAGGCCCAGGAAGATCAGGCCCACCTCGCCGCGGGGCATCATCCCGAGGCCCACCACCAGGCGATTGGTGGGCTCCTTGCTCACGTAGCTCCAGCCGGCGGCGATCTTGCCGATGATGGCAACCACCAGCAGGAAGGCCGCCACGATCAGGCCCTCGCGGTTGGCGGGGTCGAGGGGGTTGAGCACCGAGAGGTCCATGCCGGTGCCGATCAGCACGAAGAACACCGTGGCGAACAGGGCCACCAGCGGCTTGACGGCCGCATCGATGTCGTGGGTGTGCTTCGAGGCGCTGAGGATCAGGCCAGCGGCGAAGGCCCCCAGGGCCGCCTCCAGGCCGATCGCCTGGGCGGCGAAACAGCAGAGTGTGAGCAACACGAAGATGGCCACGGCCACATCCCCGGGAGCCTTCAGCCTGTCCACCACCCAGTCGAACAGGGGTGCAGCCGTGCGGCTGAGAAACAGGGCCACCGCCACGAAGGCCGCCGCCGCCAGGCAGAGCCGCACCACCGGGCCGACCGTGAAGGCACCGCCGCCGACCACCGCCACCACCACCGCCAGGATCACGATGCCGAGGATGTCATCGAGCACGGCGGCACCGATCACGATCTGGCCCTCGCTGCGCTTGAGCCACTTGAGCTCACCGAACACGCTGGCGGTGATGCCGATCGAGGTGGCTGTCATTGCCGCGCCGGCGAAGACCGCCGGGATCAGTGGCACGTGGAACAGGTAGTAGAGGCCCGCCGTGCCGAGCGCGAAGGGCAGCACCACACCGGTGACCGCGACGGTGCCGGCCTGCACCCCCACGGCGACCAGTTCATCGAGTTCGCTTTCCAGGCCGGTGAGGAACAGGAGCGCGAACAGTCCCAGCTGGGAAACGGTCTGCAGGCTGGGGAAGGTTTCGTCGTAGACGTGGCGCACAGCTTCGGGCGTGATCTCCGAGAGGGTGGCCACCAGGCCGGAGGCGGCGGCGCTCAGTTCCGCCTGGGCGCCGGGCGGCACGATCAGATGCAGCCCGGAGACGCCGATCACCACACCAGCGACCAGTTCGCCGAGGATCGTGGGCAGCTGCAGACGCACCATCAGCTCGGCGATCGCCCTTGCGGCGAGGAAGATCACCAGGAAGCGGCCGACCTGAAGCAGGGTTTCGGCCGTTTCCAGTTGATGGGAGCTGAACTCCATCAGCAGCGGGGGGAGGGGAGGCATCGGTGGCCTGGAAAGGTCACGGGGTTATAGGGGTGAAGCCGGGTGGTCTGGGGCATTCCCGAGCGGTGGACGTCTGGGTGGATGGTCGGGGCTCCACCCGCTCGGCTTTCCGCCCGCGATGCAGCTGCGACGGCTACCGTCCGGGCCGATCTCCGCAACGCGGGTTGGCCCATGGCTGCGATCCGACTGCTGGAGCTGCTGATCCTGCTGGCCGCCCTTGCCGGCTTCACGGGGCTGCTTCTGCGTCGCAACCTGTTTCTCAAGGTCCTGGCCATGGACGTCACCGGCAGTGCGGTGGTGGCGCTGTTCGTGCTGCTGGGCGCCCGTTCCGGCCTGCGCACGCCGATCCTGTCGCGCCTGGCCGACCCTGCGGACCCGGGCCTGGTCATCGCCGATCTGGCCGATCCGATTCCGCAGGCCGTGATCCTCACCGCCATCGTGATCGGACTGTCGATCCAGGCGCTGCTGCTGGTGGTGATCACCCAGTTGGCCCGCATCGATCCCAGCCTTGATGTGTCCAGCTTCGATCCCCCCGATCGTCCATGACCGACGCCTGGAGCCCAGGCAGCCACCAGCTCGTCATCTGGTTGCTGGCGCCTTACCTCGCCGCCTTCACCGTGGCCTTGCTGCCGGCACTCAGCCGGCCACTCATCCTGCTGTGCGTCTTGAGCACCGCCCTGCTGGGGGCCTGGCTGCTTATGGATGGTGCCGGCCACCAGCTGCTCCTACTGCAGCAGTACGGCGTCAGTCTCAGTTTCGATCGCCTGGCCGGCTGGTTTCTGCTACTCAATGGCCTGGTGTGTCTGGCGGTGTGGATCGAGGGCCGCCGGCAGGGCTGGGACCGCACCGGCTGGCTGCTGCTGCTGGTGCTTCTGGGGGCGCTGAACACCAGCTTCCTCACTACCGATCTGGTGAGCCTCTATGTGAGCCTGGAGGTGGTGGCCATCAGCGCGTTCCTGCTCATCCTCAGGGGCCGCACCGCCCGCGCCGACTGGATCGCCCTGCGCTATCTGCTGGTGAGCAACACGGCGATGGGGCTCTACCTGATCGGCGCCGCGCTGGTGTACGCACAGAGCGGCAGCTTCCAGTTCGCCGCCCTCGCGGCCCTGCCGCCCGGGGCCCCGCTGGCTCTGGTGCTGGTGGGGCTGCTCACCAAGTCGGGTGTGTTTCTCAATGGACTCTGGCTGCCGCGCACCCATGCCGAAGCCCCTGCCGAGGTGTCAGCCCTGCTGTCGGGTGTGGTGGTGAGCGCCGGCGCGCTGCCGCTCCTGCGCCTGGAGCAGCTCAGCGACGCCGTGATCGCTCTGCTCACGCCGATCGCCCTGGCCAGCGCCGCCCTCGGGGTGCTGTATGCCCTGGTGGTCGACGACGCTAAGCGGCTTCTGGCCTGGAGCACGCTCGCCCAGATGGGGCTGGTGTTGCTTTCCCCCGCGGCCGGCGGGGCGATGGCCCTCTCCCATGGGCTGGCCAAGGCGGGGATGTTCCTCACGGCGCGCTACTGGCCGGCTCGCTCGCTGCAGGGCTGGCGCGGGCGGCCGCTGTCCTGGAGCCTGCAGCTGCCGCTGTGGCTGGGGGCGCTGTCGATCGCAGGTATGCCGCCTCTGCTGGGCTTCACGGCCAAGAAGCAGCTGCAGATGGTCTTGAACCCGCCCGCCACCTGGGCTGTGCTGGTGCTGTCCGTTGGCAGCGTCGCCCTCTACGCGCGCCTGTGTCGGGCTCCCTGGAAACGGGCACCACGAGCGCCGCTGTCCTGGGGGGCGCTTCTGCTCAGCCTGCCGCTGCTGATCACCGGTGTGCTGTTCATCGCTCGTTCCGCTCCGGCCGACGGTCTGGTTCAGGCACTCCTCGTTCTGCTGTTCGGTGTGCTGCTTGATCTGGCGCTGGAGCGGCTGCCCTGGCGCGAGTGCCTGGCCCTGCCCCCGCTGGATCGCCTGCCCGATCTGTTGGGAGGGCTGGGAATCGTGGGGGCCGGTCTGGTGGTTGCGATGAGTACCCGCCTTGCGCCCCTGGTCACCACGGGAGCGCTCTGATGGGGTTCCTGCTGAGTTGCCTGTTCCGGTTGCTGCTCTGGGGCCTGCTCACGGCCGACACCAGCACCATCAACCTGCTGATCGGCGCGGCCCTCGCCCTGCTGCTGCCCCATGCCCAGGGACCGCGCCAACCGCTGGGCCCCCTGCTGCGGGCCCTGTGGCGCGCGCTGGTGGCGATTCCGCTCGCCTTCGGCGAGGCCCTGGCCCTGATCGGCGGCAGCGCTGGCGAACAGGAGCGCTGGCTGGAGCAGCCGGCCAGCGCTCCAAGCCAGCGGCTGGTGATCTTCCTGGAGGTGCTGGCGATCACCCTCACCCCCTTCACCCTCGTGCTCGGCCTCACGCGCGTCGACGGCAGGCCGATCTATCGCATTCACCAACTGCGCCCGCTGCCGCCAGGGCGGCCGCCCGAACCCCACCAGGAGGACTGAGTCATGACCGTTCTGATCTGGGGAATGCTGCTGGCCCTGCTGATTCCGATCGCTGTGGTGTGCCGTCCCTGCAGCGTCTGGGACCGGATGGCCGCCTTCAGCAGCATCGCCTCGAAGGTGGCGCTGATCATGATGGTGGTGGGCGTTCTGCGCGACGACTGGATGCTCGGGCTCGTCGGGGCACTCAGCCTCAGCGCCGGCAACTCTGGGATGCTCCTGCTGGCCAACCTGCTGCGGGAGGTGGAGCGATGAGCGCACTCCTGCAGGCCGTTCAGCCACTTGCCAGTCCCCTGAGCCTGCTGCTGCTCGGTGCCGGGCTGCTGCTCTGGTTCTGGGGAACCTGGCCCATGCTGGAGGCCGGCAGTTATCTCAGCAAGCTGCACAAGTTGTCGGTGGCCGACACCCTCGGCTCCACCCTTATGCTCCTGGGGCTGCTGCTGCGCATCCCCGGGCAATGGCCGCTGCTCTGCCTGGCATTGCTGGGACTGATGGTCTGGAACACCATCTTTGGTTACGTGCTGGCGCGCTGTTCGCTGCCGCCGAAGGGAGAGCGATCCGCCGCCGCCTCCCTGTCCTCCCCAACCCTGCGGTCATGAACGAGCTAGCCCTCAACCCTGCGCTCAGCCTCGGTGGCGAACTGGACCTGCTGTTGCCGATCACGGCGCTGCTGCCGCTGACCGCCGTTCTGTTGGTGAGCCAGTCAAACCCATATCAGACCCTGGTTCTGCGCGGCATCCTCGGCTCGGTGGCCACCCTGCTGTATGCGCTGCTCGGGGCGCCTGATGTGGCGATCACCGAAGCGCTGGTGGGCACGCTGCTTTCCACGACGCTCTACGCCGTGGCTCTGCGCTCCTCGATGGCACTGCGCCTGGAGGACCGCCGCAGCGGCCGCGATCCTCTGCCCGAGGAGCGGCTCAGCCAGTGGATCAGTCCTCTGCATCTTCGTCTGCGCCTCGTGGACGCCGGATCTGATCCGGACCGCTGCCACGGCTGGCTCGCCGATGGCGGCCGGCTGGTGCTGCGCCAGCCGGCACTGCTGGAGCGGTTGCGGTGCTGTCCCGGCTACCGCCACTGGTGTGAAGCGGGCGGTGCGCTGATCCTCGATCCGGAGGTTGCGCCATGACCTGGCTGTACCTGCTCGCGGCCATCGCCCTCTTCGCTGCGCCGCTGGCCAGCCCGCTGCCCAGCGAAGCCGCGGCGGAGGAGCTGATCCGTTCGCTGGCCCTGCAGACCCAGGTTCCCAACCTGGTGTCCGGCGTGATCCTGCACACGCGCCTGTTTGACACGGTGGCCGAAGTGGTGGTGTTCACCCTGGCGGCGATCGGCGTTCGGCTGGTGCTGGCCGGCCAGCCGGGGCGCCAGACGATCCGCGGGCTTGAGGATCCTCCCTCCCAGGTGCTGTGCGAACTGGGATCCACCATCGCGGCTCTGGTGGCGGCGGAGCTGGCCCTGCGCGGCCATCTCAGCCCCGGTGGTGGCTTCGCGGCGGGGGTGGCCGGTGGCACCGCCATCGGACTGCAGCTGATCAGCGGTGGTGCCGAGCGCAGCGAAAGGCTGTTCGAGCGCTTCCGGGCCGACCTGCTGGAAAAGGGGGCGGTGCTGGGCTTCCTGCTGATCGCCCTGCTTGCGCTGCTGGGCATGACACCCGTAACCGGCCGCTTCGGGGAGCTGTTGAGCGGCGGCTGGATCCCGCTCCTCAACATCCTCGTGGCCGTGAAGGTGACGCTCGGCTCCTGGTCGATGGTGCAGCGCCTGGTGCGCCACTGCGGTTTGCTTTGAGGCAGGGGAGGGCGGGGTCGGCAACCCAGGTTCGCAGCGCACCGCCTAAGGTTCCGCGCCAACCTTCGCCTGTATCGATGACCACCGCATCGGCGCCGCCCCGACGCCCGGGTCTGGGGCTGCTGAACCACATCAGCACCAACAACATCAAGGGGGATCTGTTCGGCGGCGTCACGGCCGCCATCGTTGCCCTGCCATTGGCCCTGGCCTTCGGCGTGGCCTCTGGAGCGGGTGCCGCCGCCGGCCTCTGGGGTGCCGTGCTGGTGGGGTTGTTCGCTGCTCTGTTCGGCGGTACCCCCACCCTGATCTCGGAACCCACCGGTCCGATGACGGTGGTGATGACCGCCGTCATCGCCAGCCTCACCGCCCGCAATCCGGAGAACGGCCTGGCGATGGCCTTCACCGTCGTGATGCTGGCCGGGGTGTTTCAGATCATCTTCGGCCTGTTGAAGCTGGGTCGCTACATCACCCAGATGCCTTACACGGTGATCTCGGGCTTCATGAGCGGGATCGGCTTCATCCTGGTGATCCTGCAGATCGGCCCCTTCCTGGGGCAGGCGATTCCCAAGGGTGGCGTGATGGGCACCCTCAACGCCCTGCCGCAGCTGGTGGCGAATGCCAGGCCCGGCGAGGTCGTTCTGGCGTTGATCACTCTCGCCATCCTCTGGCTCACACCGGGAGCAGTGAAGAAGGTGGCGCCACCCCAGCTGATCGCCCTGGTGATCGGCACCGTGCTGTCGCTGACCCTGCTGAAAGGCGGTGGTGATGGCGGTGAGGGTATCCGCCGCATCGGAGAGATCGCCTCCGGCTTCCCGAAGCTGCAACTTCCCTATTTCGAGCTGGGGCAATTGCGGATCATGCTGATCGATGCAGCGGTCCTGGGCATGCTCGGGTGCATTGATGCCCTGCTCACCGCAGTGATCGCCGACAGCGTCACCCGCACCGAGCACGATTCCAATAAGGAACTGGTGGGTCAGGGCCTGGGCAACCTGGTCTCCGGCCTTTTCGGCGGTATCGCCGGTGCCGGCGCCACCATGGGCACAGTGGTGAACATCCAGGCTGGTGGCCGCAGCGCCCTCTCAGGCATCTCCAGGGCCCTGATCCTGATGGTGGTCATCCTGGCCGGCGGGAGGTTGGCGGCTCAGATTCCCCAGGCCGTGCTGGCCGGTATCGCCCTGAAGGTGGGCGTCGACATTGTCGACTGGGGCTTCCTGAAGCGCGCCCATCGGATCTCGATCAAGGGGGCTCTGATCATGTATCTGGTGATCGTCCTCACCGTGCTGGTCGATCTGATTGCCGCCGTGGGGATCGGCGTGTTCATCGCCAACATCCTCACCATCGACAAGATGAGCGCCCTGCAGGCCAGGTCGGTGAAATCGATCAGCACCGGCGATGGTGATCTGATGCTTCCCGAAGACGAGAAGGCGATGCTGGATCAGGGCAAAGGCCAGGTGCTGCTCTTCCAGCTCAATGGTGCCATGATCTTCGGGGTGGCCAAGGCGATCGACCGTGAACACAACGCCATCACCGATTGCAAGGCCGTGATCTTCGACCTCTCCGAGGTGTCTCACCTTGGAGTGACCGCAGCGCTGGCCGTGGAGAACGCCGTGGAGGAGGCGATTGAGAAGGGTCGCCAAGTGTTTGTGGTAGGCGCCGCCGGCACCACCCAGAAACGGCTCGAGAAGCTCGGCCTCTACAAGAAACTCCCTCCTGAGCGCACGACCCTCAGCCGCCGCGACGCCCTCCAGCAGGCGGTCGCAGGCCTGGCTTGACGATGGCTGAGCTGGACAATCAGCTTGCAGGTTGAGCGTCCGTTTTCGCAGTTGCAACCTCCAAGCCCTGGCCATGGCCGGGGCTTTTTTCATGCCCGACCTCAGGAGGGATCACAGCCCCAGGGGTGAGCGATCGGCCCATCGCCATCCATCGACCCTCTGACTCATTGGATGCTCCCCACGCCAGAGACAGTATCTCTGCGTTTCGGTCGATGACGCCACGGAACGACACTGGGGGCAGGCCGAAAGGCATGTTCAGTGATGTGGCGCGCGTTGATGTTGTGGTGGAACATTGCCTGGTTGCCTGAGAACATCGGCGCTGATTAGAAATCAGGAATGCTTATCTATGCGATCGGAGCTGCTGCCTGATCGTTGCCCCAGTGCCAATCCGCCGCCGCCTACATTTCGGCGTCAACAGCTGTGATGTCTCGCGAGACCTTTAATTCACATCACTTGCATGGACCAGGAATGCACTCAATCATGTCGGAACGACGCCTGCAGCTTGCTCTTGGAGTAGGGCAATCCTTGCCTGTGCACACGTGTTGGCGTGTGAATGATGGCTATGTGAGAGCAACAGGTCGGAGCACCCAGGCGGACGTCTACACGCTGGGGATCTGGGGACCCAGTGAAATTCTTATTCCTGAGCTGCTCGCTCAGAAGCAGATTGAACTTCGTGCCCTCTCAAGTGCCCATGTTCATGAATGGAGTCCACAGCCCGACGAGCTCCATTGTTTTTCAACCACTCACATCCAGCAGATGGGGGTGCTGCTGGAACTGACGCGCATTCGTCCGGCTGAAGCACGCCTGTTCCATCTGCTGATCTGGCTCAGCGAGCGTTTCGGCACCAGCACGGAGCAGGGCCGTTCCGTGCCCCTGGAGGCGATGAATCTCACCCATCGGCAGCTGGCGGAAATGGCCAGCGTGTCACGCGTCACCGTGACCAAGGCCCTCGGCCACTTCCGCCAGCAGGGCTGGTTGCAGCGGGTTGGCGAGCTGGAGGTGCTGTCCAAAGCCGGCACCGCTTTCTTCCAGGGGTTGCGCTGAGTCGATGGCATTCACGCATCTGAAAAGCAGGGATCCGCCGCAGCCGTAGCACTCCTTACGCATCCATTCCGTGCTTCATCCCCCAGAGAACTAAAGTGTCCGAATTCATTAAGCTATTTGTTGAGCAGCTCCAGTCGCCAACCCTGGGTTTCCTGATCGGCGGCATTGTTGTTGCCTCGCTTGGCAGCCAGCTAGCCATTCCAGATTCGATCTACAAGTTCATCAGCTTCTTCCTGTTGATGAAGATCGGATTAACTGGTGGCATCGCTATTCGCAATTCCAATCCCGCTGAGATCCTCCTACCGGCGATCGCTGCGGTGGTGCTGGGCATCGTGATCGTGTTCATCAGTCGTTACACCCTGGGCAAACTGCCCGGCATCAAGGTGGCTGACGCTGTCGCCACCGGCGGCCTGTTCGGCGCGGTGAGCGGCTCCACGATGGCGGCGGTACTGCCCCAGCTGGATTCCGCCAAGATTCCCTATGAGGCCTGGACTGCGGCCCTTTATCCGTTCATGGACATCCCGGCGCTGGTGACGGCGATCGTGGTGGCCAGTGTTTACCTCAGCAAGACAACCGGCAAAGTCACCGAAAAGGTCGAGATCTGGTCGATCATCAAGGAGAGCCTGCAGAGCTCGGCCGTCACGTCGCTGCTCCTAGGTCTGGCGATTGGCATTCTCACCAAACCGGAGCCTGTCTACGACAGCTTTTTCAACCCTCTGTTCCGTGGCTTCCTTGCGGTTCTGATGATCATCATGGGGATGGAAGCAGCCCAGCGTATGAACGAGCTGCGCAAGGTCGCCCAGTGGTTTGCCATCTATGCCTTCATTGCGCCCATCCTCCACGGCTTTCTTGCCTTCGGTCTCGGCATGATCATCCACAAGCTGACAGGCTTCAGCATCGGTGGCGCCGTGGTGCTGGCGGTGATCGCCGCTTCAAGCTCGGATATCTCGGGCCCGCCCACCCTTCGCGCTGGCATCCCATCGGCGAATCCCTCGGCCTACATCGGTGCCTCCACGGCCATCGGCACGCCCGTGGCGATCGCCATCTGCATTCCGCTCTTCATCGGGCTTGCCGAGGTGCTCCTCGGTCGATAAAACGCACCAACAACCATTCGGAGATTACTGCCATGAGTCAACAAGTCTGGAAGCTGGTGATTGTTGCAGAGGAAATCCTCTCCAAGAAACTCACTAAGCTCATCAAGCAGGCGGGTGCCACGGGATATACCGTTAATGCAGCTGGCGGTGAAGGAAGCCGCAATGTGCGCTCCACGGGAGAACCAAGTGTATCGCATACACTCTCGAATGTGAAAATCGAGGTGCTCACCGGTACCCGCGAGTTGGCCGACAAGATCACCCGCGAAATCGAGGCCAAGTATTACGCAGACTACTCAATCATCACCTACATCTATCAGGTGGAAGCCCTCCGCGATCACAAGTTCTGAGTGACTTCCCGGCTGTGCGGCACACTTTTGCATGGCCGGGATTTTTCCTGTTATACAGGGAGCATGGCACGGGATTCTGTGGTGGAAAGCGCTCTTAAAGGCATTGTGTGCAGTGGCTCGCCATGAAGTCTTCCCTGGAAAGGCGGCCGTTGCTGATCGTGGTCGTGCCGACGCTGGGGCTGAGTGCAGGGATGGGATTCTGCTCGGCCCTACTCCTACCCTCGGGGCGCACTATCCTGCTTGCGCGTGAAGATTTTGGCTCTCGGCAGCTCCAGTCTGAGGGGCTGACAAGCCTCTGACACGCTGCTTGGCCACCTGGTCAGCCCACCGCTGTACTTGATTCACCACAGTATCTTCTGATTTCCCATGGATTTATTCGGCGACAAGCGCTTTCTCTCCGCGATCCACGGCTATGAGCGACAGTTGGCCAAGTTGCTGGCTCTTCTGCTGGCGGTAGTCATCGGCTTTGCCGCTGTGGAGCTTCTGGTGGAATCCGGCATGAAGATGTTCCAGTGGCAGACCAACTGGTTTGAGGGCGGGCTGATCAAGTTGTTGGATCGTCTGCTGCTGATCTTCATTGCCCTTGAGGTTCTTCAGAACGTAACGGCCTATCTGCGTGACCAGGTTGTGCAGATTGAACTGGTGCTCCTCACCGCCCTCACGGCCGTGGCGCGCAAGGTGATCGTGCTCCCTCCTGGCACCGAGAACAAGCCCCAGCTAATGGCGGGATTCGGCGCGATCGTGGTGGGAATCGCTGCTGCGTACTGGCTCGTGATGCAGGCTCGTGAGGGCAAGGGCCAGCAGGTTCGGGCATCAGATTCATCCAGTTCGCCAGCCTCGAGCTAGATCTTCCCGCTGGGGTCGACGATTGATCAGGCCTGCTGATTACCTTGATTGAGGATGCTTGTTGACGGCTTTCTCGTGGTTCGTCAGGCTAAAGGAAATAGTTGTTACCGTTCGCCGACTCACTCAGACATTCCTCACGATGCCTGCGCCACAGAAGCGCCCACGGGGCGGCTGCGACGCACTCACCCTGCACATGCGTGCCATCGGCCGCATTGCCCTCCTCAGCGCCGAGGAGGAAATCCGCCTCGCCCGTCTGGTTCAGGCGGGCCGCCAGGCACGGGAAGTGGCTGAGGAGATCAAGCTGCGCGCCGGAGGCGTGGTTCCCAACCTCCAGTCATGGGCCCTCGCTTGCGGCATGGACGTCTGCCAGCTGCAGCAATGCCTGCGGCGGGCCGAACAGGCCAGGGACCGCATGGTGAGGGCGAATCTGCGGCTAGTGGTGAGCATGGCGCGCCGTTACTCCCAAGGCGTCAACGAACTTGAGGATCTGATCCAGGACGGCACGATCGGGCTGATCAGGGCCGTGGAACGGTTCGATCCCAGCCGTGGTTATCGCTTCTCCACTTATGCCACCTGGTGGATCCGGGACGGCATCGGCCATGCCCTGCAGACCCGCGGCCGTGCCATCCGCCTTCCTTCCACGATGGTGGGGCATCTGCATCGCCTCCGGCAGGCCCAGCAGACCCTCAGCCAGGAGCTGGGTCGAGATCCCAGCGTGGCGGAACTGGCAGCTGCCACGGGCCTCAAGCCCCTTGAGATTCGCGAAGTGCTCTTCCGGGCCCAGCTCCCCCTGAGCCTGGATGCCCATCAGGGTTCGGATTCCGGCTTCAGCCTGATGGATGGCCTCGCCTGTCAGCTCAGCCACCCGCAGGAGAGGATCGAGGCTGCCCTGATGCGCCAGGACATCCAGCGTCTGCTCAGTGAGTTGCCGGACCAGGAGGCCGAGCTGCTGCGTCTACGGTTCGGCATCGGCACGGCGGAACCCCTGAGCCTTTGCGCGGCGGCCCGCGAGATGGGCCTCACGCGCGATCGTGCCCGGACCCTGGAGCGGCGTGCCACCACGTCCATTCGTCAACGCTCCCAGGACTTCGCCGCCTATCTGGAGGCCTGAGGGTTGATCGGTGTCGGCCGCCGGCCAGAGCTGGGCGGCGGCCGGTTTCAATAGTCGACGCCGCGCTTCAGGTCCACGCCCCTCTCGGCGTAGTGCTTGTGGCATACCATCTCGGAGTGCACACTTGCCAGATCGAAGTAAGCCGGGCGCGTCTTGCAGCGACCGGTGATGATCACCTCGGTTTCGGCCGGCTTGCGCAGCAGGGTCTGCACGATCGGCTCCACCGGCAGGAGCTCCAGATCCACCGTGGGGTTGAGCTCATCGAGGATCAGGGTCTTGTAGAGACCGCTCTGGATCGCGGCACGGGCGATCTCCCAGGCGCGTTCCGCCTCCACGTAGTCGATCGGCTGCTGCTGGCCGCGCCACACGATCGCATCCCGTCCGGAGCGCAGATGGTCGACCAGGTGCGGGTAGCTCTCCCGCAGGGCGGCGATGGCCGCGTCCTCGGTGTAGCCGCTGCCACCTTTGAGCCACTGCAGGATCAGCACCCGGTGGCTCTTGTCCTGAGAGATGCCGCGGCCGATTGCCTGCAGGGCCTTGCCCAGGGCGCTGGTGCTCTTGCCCTTGCCCTCGCCGGTGTAGATCTCGATGCCATCGATGCCCCGCTCCCCCCGCGCTTCGATCGGCCCTTCCTGGCCTTCGTCTTCCGGCAGCCGGCGCCGGTGGGCGCGCATCTCCGAGTGGAGGTCGGCCAGCTGCACCAGCTCCCTCGGCGCACCGCGGCCGGTGCAGATCACCTCGGTGCCGGCGGGCCTGGCGGCCAGCGTGCGCACCACCTCGGCGGTGTCGAGCAGGCCCAGGTCGAGCACAGGGTTCAGTTCGTCGAGCACCACCACCGAGTAGAGGTCGCTTGCGATCGCCCCCTTGGCGATGTCCCATCCCCGCTGCGCCTCCTGCCGGTCGAAGGCCGTGGCCTCGTCGGCACCGAAGTAGTCGCCCCGGCCGGTGCGCACCTGGTCGATCAGATGCGGAAAACCCTGCTGCAGGGCCTCGATCGCCGCGTCCTCGTCGTAGGAGCGGCCCGGACCCTTGAGAAAGCGCAGCAGCAGCACCCGGGTGCGCTTGCGCTCGCAGATGCCCAGGCCGATGGTGCGCAGCACCACGCCGAGGGCGGCCTGGCTCTTGCCCTTGCCGTCGCCGTCGTACACATGCAGCTGGCCATGGGCGCGCTCGTCGCTGCCGGCGGCGGTGCGGATGCCGATGCCCCGTCCGGTGCCCCGCTGGGGAGTCTGGGTGGAGCCGGTGGGCGGGGTCATCGGGAAGGGGGTTGAACTCGGATGCTACCCAGGCCGGCCCGTTCTCCCGCCAGGATGGCCTCCATGGATGCCCGGCCCCCGCTCACCCTGCTCGAAAGCCTGCCGCTGGTCCTGGAGCGGTCCCTCGGCGAGGTGCGCGAGCGGCTCGACGGTCTCGAGCGGGTGGTGGTGGCCTATTCGGGCGGGGTGGACAGTGCCCTGGTGGCGGCCCTGGCGGTCGAGCGGCTGGGGGAGCGGGCGGAGGCCATCACTGGGGTCTCCCCAGCCCTGGCGCCCCACCTGCGGGAGGAGGCACGAGCCCAGGCCGCCTGGCTCGGGGTGCGCCATCGGGAGATCGCCACGGCGGAACTGGCCGACACGGCCTACACCACCAATCCCGACGACCGCTGCTACGCCTGCAAGCGCGAATTGCATACCCTGCTGGCCCCGATCGCCGCCGCCGCCGGCCAGGCCCGCGTGCTCGACGGGGTCAATCTGGATGATCTTGGCGATCACCGCCCCGGTATTCGTGCCGCCCGTGAACACGGGGTGATCTCCCCCCTGGCGGAGGCCGGTATCGACAAGGAGGGGGTGCGTCGCCTGTCCCGCGCCCTCGGCCTCCCCTGGTGGGACAAGCCGGCTCAGCCCTGTCTGGCCTCCCGCTTCCCCTACGGCGAGCCGATCACCGCCGGCCGGCTGCGGCGAGTGGCGGCCGCCGAGCACTGGCTGCGGCAACGGGGCTTCCCCGAGCTGAGGGTGCGCAGCCAGGGGGAGACAGCCCGCATCGAACTGCCGGCCGCCGTGCTGGCACAGGCCATGGAGCTCTTGGCCGGAGACCTGCGCCAGGAACTGGTGGCGGCCTTCCGGGCGATGGGCTTCAGCGCCGTGTCCCTCGATCTGGAGGGGCTGGTCAGTGGCAAGCTGAACCGCGAACTCACAAAGGGCTGAGGCCCTGCTGCAGGGCCCAGCCGCAACTGTGGATCAGGGCGCTGCCGCGCGGGCGTCGCTCAGGCAGCGGCCAGCAGGGGATCCCGGTCGGTGTCGCCGACCGAGGCTGGGGTCTCGCGGCGGAAGCTGGTGAGCTTGTGGTGGCCCGCTCCCAGTTCCTCCCAAAGCACCTGGCAAGCCTTCTCGGGCATGGTGTGATCACCGCAGGTGAACACGTCGACCGCGGCGTAACCCGACTCGGGCCAGGTGTGGATCGAGATGTGGGATTCGGCCAGCAGGGCCAGCCCCGTGACCCCCTGGGGATCGAAACGGTGGGTGATGAGGTTGAGCAGGGTGGCACCGGCACGTTTCGCTGCCGACGTGATGGTGTCCCTGAGGAAGGCTTCGTCGTCGAGCTTGGCGCTGTCGCAGTTGTAGAGCTCGAGGATGCAGTGCTTCCCGACCGTATCGGTGGTGTTGAGGGTTGCGGCGGTGGCTTGCAGGGTTGCAGCTCCGTTCCATCCCGGGTTGGGGTGGAGGCAGGGCAGGCTCTGGTTCATCAGGGGTCCAGGCGGACAACAGTTCCACACCATACGCGCAGATTGGCCGTTACTACGGTTCGGCTGCCCGCTGCTCCGGCTTCGGCACTACCAGAGCTTTCAGCCGGCCGCCAGCGTGCCGGCCCTCATCTCCACCACCTGGGCGGCATTCCGCCAGCCCCCGTCGAAGGCGTCGAGGTGGGTGGCGCTCACCAGGCACTGGTGTCCTTCCCCCACCGCCTCCAGCAGCAGCCCCTGGCGTCCCGGGTCCAGTTCGGCCAGCACGTCGTCGAGCAGCAGCAGGGGCGGGGCCCCCACCACTTGCCGCACCAGCTCCAGTTCCGCCAGCTTCAGGGCCAGCACTAGGGTGCGCTGCTGGCCGGCCGAGCCGTAGCGCCGGGCGGGATGCTGCGAGAGCCGGAACTCGATCTCGTCGCGCTGCGGCCCCACCAGGCACTGACCCAGCCGCTCCTCCTCGGCCCGCTGCCCCCGCAGCTGGTGCACCATCTGATCTCGCCAGGGTTCCTCGGCCTCCTCCCCCTCCAGCATCGTGCCGCTGCGGTAGGCCAGGTGCAGGGGCTCACCGCCGCCCCCCAGCCGCTCCTGCCAGCCGAGGGCCAGGGGTTCCAGCCGCCGCAGGGCCCGGCCTCGGCGGCGGTGCAGCCGGGTGCCCACCACCGCCATCTGCCAGTCGAAGGCATCCAGCAGCGCCTGCCGCTGGTCCGGGGCCAGGCCGCGGCGCAGCAGCTGGCTGCGCTGACGCAGCAGGCGCCCGTAGCGGCTGAGCAGCTCGCCGTAGAGGGGCTCGAGCTGGAGCACCACCCGATCGAGCCACTGGCGCCGCTGGGCCGGCTCGCCGCGCACAAGGTCGAGGTCGAGGGCGCTGAAGCTCACGCAGCGCAGGGGGCCGATCAGATCAATCTGTCGCTCCAGCACCTTGCCATTGCGCCGGGCCTGTCGTCCGCCCCGTCGCCTGAGCTCCAGCTCCAGTCGATCGCCTTCGCCGGTGTCGGCCCGCAGCCGGGAGGCCGGTTGGCCGTGGGCGATCAGGTCCCGGTCGCTGGCGCAGCGATGGGAACGCAGGGCCGTGAGCAGCTCCACTCCTTCCAGCAGATTCGACTTGCCCTCGCCGTTACGGCCCACCACCAGCAGCCGCGGCGCCGTGAGCTCCAGGTTCAGCTCGGCGATGTTGCGGAACTGGTGCAGCTCCAGGCGGTGCAGCCGGATGGGTCTGGGGCGGTCGGCGGTTAAGGTAGCTCCATCAGGCGTGTGCACCGCCCGCTCGCGCGGAAAGGCATCACGGCTGCTTGTGGGCATGTAGCTCAGCTGGATAGAGCATCAGATTCCGGTTCTGAGGGTCGGGGGTTCGAATCCCTCCATGCTCGCTTTTCCACCACCCTCCAACCGGGGGGTTTTTTCTTGGTGGGGTCTCGCCTCGGCAGAGCTCCGGGTGCGCCGCTTCAGCGATCGGGGCCATCCAGCCGCAGGCCCATGGCACGGATGCCGCCAGGATCCACAAGGAAGCCACAGTGCTGCAGGGCCGCCAGGGCTTCCGGCGGTGCCGACAGCGACACGCTGCAGCCCGCCAGTTCGCGCCGCAGTCGGATGAGGGCCGCCTGCACCAGCGCCAGCAGCACCTCGTCGCGAGCAGGATCGTCAGGATCGGTCATCAGGTCCCAGAGATTGGCGTTGAGGGCCTGGTCGCTGGTGGCCCGCACAAACCCCACCAGCCGCTGCTGAGGGTCGTGCACGCACAGGTGCCAGGCGCTGCGCGTCAGCACCCGCTGCCAGAGCTCGGGGGGGCGGCGGCTGTCGCCTCCCCGCTCCAAGAGCCGGTTGAGATCCGCCGCCGACGGTTCCGCCTGGGTCAGCAGGCAGTACCCCTCGCGCAGGCGGGGGGAGGGCGGCTGGCCGCGGAAGGGAATCAGAAGGGAGGCGATGGTGTCCAGGGGCTTCAGCCCGTATTGCGCATGCCGGCGGCGATGCCGTTGATGGTGAGCAGGGCTCCCCGCAGCAGTTCACTGCGGCTGTAGGTGCGGCCGTCGCCGTCGGCGCTGCCCAGGGTGCCCTCGCTCATTGGCGGCTGGCGGTTCTGATCCCGCAGCCGCCGCAGCAGGGCCACCTGCAGGAAGCCGAGGGGGATGATCGTGCGGTTGCGCAGATCGACCGACAGCTGCAGGGCCGGGTCGCCGTCGAGCAGGCGGCCGTGGTTGCTGATCCGCAGCACCAGGTCGCGGGTGAGCACGAACTCGCTGGCGATCGCCTCGAAGATGCGGTCGAACGCTTCGCGGTTCTCCGGCCGGCCCAGCGATTCCACGTAGTGGCGGGCGAGCTGCAGATCCACCTTCGAGAGGGTCATCTCCACCTTGGAGATCAGCATGCGGAAGAAGGGCCAACGCTGATAGAGCAGCTGCAGCAGTTCCATCTGCCCCGGGTCGCTCTCCAGTTCCACCTGAAGGGCGTGGCCCACTCCGTACCAGCTGGGCAGCAGGAAGCGGCTCTGGGTCCAGCCGAACACCCAGGGGATGGCCCGCAGGCTGGAGAGATCGCGGGCGCCGCTGCGCCGCCGCGCCGGCCGGCTGGAGATCTGCAGCTTGCTGATCTCCTCGATCGGGGTGACCTGCTGGAAGAAGGCCACCAGATCAGGGTTGTCGTGGATCAGGGCCCGGTAGTGGTCGCGGGAGCGGGCGGCCAGTCGCTCCATCAGGGTGTTCCAGGTGGGGGTGTCATCCACCGGGGCACTGATCATGCTGTTCTGCAGCACCGCGGTGGTCACCGTCTCCAGGTTGTAGAGAGCCAGCTCCGGCAGGGAGTACTTGGAGGCGAGAACCTCGCCCTGCTCGGTGATCTTGATGCGGCCCTGCAGGGTGCCACTGGGCTGGGCCAGGATCGCCTGGTAGGCGGGGCCGCCGCCCCGGCCCACCGACCCGCCGCGGCCGTGGAAGATGCGCAGCGCCACTCCGTGGGCGTCGGCGAGCTGCTGGAGGGCGATCTGGGCCCGGTGGATCTCCCAGTTGCTGGAGAGGAAGCCTGAATCTTTGTTGCTGTCGGAGTAGCCGAGCATCACCTCCTGCAGCGGGTGGCCGGTGTCGGTGTTGCCGGTGAGCAGTTCGCGGTAGAAGGGCTCGCGGAACAGGCGGTCCATCACCGCCGGCGCTCGCTGCAGATCCTCCACCGTTTCGAACAGGGGGATCACCAGCAGAGCGGAGCGGCGGGCCTTCGGATCCACCAGGCCGGCTTCCTTCGCCAGCAGCAGCACCTCCAGCAGGTCGGACACCGTGTGACTCATCGAGATCACGTAGGTGCGGCAGATGCGTGAGCCGAACTCGTTCTGCAGGCGCTGCAGCATCCGGAACACGGCGATGGTCTCGCCCGTGGCGTCGCTCCAGCGGGCCGCCGGCGGCAGCAGGGGCCGGCGGGTCTGCAGTTCCTCCAGCAACCACGCCACCCGCTGCGGCTCGTCCATCTCGGCATAGGGGACCGGTAGCTGCAGGTAGCGCGTCAGCTCATCGATGGCATCGCTGTGGCGGGTGCTCTCCTGGCGGATGTCGAGGCTGGCCAGGCAGAAGGCGAAGATGTGCACCTGGCTGAGCAGGTCGGCCAGGGCCTCGCAGCCGAGGCCGGTGGCCTCCAGGCTCCCTTTGATCAGTTCGAGGTCGATGCGGAATTCATCGACCGAGCTGTAGTGGAGCTCCGGGGCGGGCATGGCCGAGAGGTTGGCGAAGCCCGGCTCCATCACGGGGATCGGCGTTTCCCCGGGCGATTCCCAGCCGGCTTCGGCCTGCTGCTGGTTGCGCAGCAGGGTGAGCCTCAGGCGTTCGAGCACGTAGCTCAGCTTGAGCCGGTAGGGCTCGAGGCGGTAACGGGCAGCCCGCTCCTCGTAGATCTCGGGAAAGCGGAGCCGGTCCATCTCGAGCGATTCGAGCAGGGCCGGATTCACCTGGCTCCACTGCATCGAGATGCTGAGTTGATCGCGCAGATCGCCAACGGCAGCGAGGTAGCGATCGAGCATCAGCTGACGCTGATAGCAAGCCGTGCGCCAGGTGATGTCGGGCGTCACAGAG
>JBKDPV010000112.1:0-18287 GCA_046342315.1 Cyanobacteriota bacterium | reverse complement strand
CACTCCAGTAGCCCGCATCCATCGACATCACATCCGGCAGGGCACCGGCGCTGGCGGCGATCCGCTGCTGCATGGGCTCCAGGTGCTCAGCATCGGGCGGCTGGTTGCTGACGCCCACCGCCACGATCACCTGGTGGTCGCTGTCGACCTCCAGCTGGCAGTTGTAGCCCTGCAGATAGGTGCCGCCGGACTGCATGAGATGGCTGTCGGGATCGATGTAGCCGCAGGCCAGCGGAGCGGTAGTTTCGCTGGGTCATCTTGGTTGGTGTGCCGTCGGCTTTCCGAGCCAGACCACGCGTGGGCATCGGCGTCGGACTTCATGGGTTCCAGATCCGTTGGTTCCAGACCAGCAGTTTCAGCCGCCTCGATCGCCTTCTCCTTGGCAGCTTTGGCCTTGGCTGCTGCCGCCTCCGCTTCCCTGCTCAGTTCGGCCTGCTCAGTGGCCGATGCCTTCGATTCCTCGGCTGCAGTCGCTTTGGCCCTGGCCTTCTCTGCCTCCTCCTGCCGCTGCCGCGCAGCAGCGGCAGCGGCTTCCGCCTCCATCTCCTTGCGGGCCAGACGGATTTTTTCGAGGCAGCCCTGCTTGTGCCGCAACTCATCGGGCAGCTCGCTGCCGAGCGTGCCCTTGCCGTAACGCCGATCCTCCTGCGCATCGAGGATTTCGGCCTTGCGGATCAAGGCGTTGATCTCCCTTTCCAGCTCCTTCTCCGCCCTGAGCATCCGCTCGTGGCTCATGGCCTTGCAGTAGGCGTAGAGCAGCAGCATCGTCAACCGTTGCGCGGAAGGCTGCACCTACATGCGCGGGCAAACCCCTCCTCCCCGCGCGGATCCTTGGCCTCAGCGGGGATCAGAATCTCAGAGAGATCCAGCTCGTCGATCTGGTCCAGCATGGAGTACACCTGATGGTCTTCTGAGAGCCACTCGCGGGGTGACGGTGGAAGCAGGGTGGTCTGGTCCGGCTGCCAGGCACGGAAGGACTTGGTCTTCTGCATGCCCCATGATCCCCTCCAGATCCATTGCAGTCACTGGGATCTGCGCAGAATCAGGGGCTTCTATGGAGTTGGCTGAGCGCGATCTATGCGCGACACGCTCCTAGCTTCGGCTGATCTCCCCACTCCGCTGCGGCCCCGTGCCATGACCCCGGCCAATCCCTACGCCCAGGAAACCCTGGCCAATCTGCTGCAGGGCAAAGTGATCATCGTCACCGGCGGCAACAGTGGCATCGGCAAATCGATCGTGGAGGAGGTGGCCCGCCTGGGGGCGAAGGTGGTGATCGATTACCGCTCCCACCCGGAGGCCACCGAAGCAATCGAGCGGGAGCTCGGCGACCTGGGCGGCAGTTGTATCGGTGTGCAGGCTGATGTGTCCAAGCTCGAGGATCTGCAGCGTCTGGTGCAGGAAGCGGTGAACCGCTACGGGCGCCTCGATGTGATGGTGAACAACACCCCCTACTGCGTAGCCAAGGGAGATGTACGCATGCTGACACGTACCGCCGGCGTGGAGTTGGCATCCAAAGGCGTGTCGATCGTGAATGTGGGGCCCGGGGCGGTGGCCACCCCCATCAACGACTCCTGCATGAATAACCCGGAGCTCCTGGCCAAGCTCAACGCCGCCAGCTACATCACAGCTACCAGCATCTTTGCCGACGGCGGCATCATGCAGAGCAGCCCAGGCCTCTGATGGACGGAGCTGATCCGGGCTCCAAGCGCTACACACGCGCAGATATCGAGCGTCTGCGCAAGCGCCATCGCGGCTATCAGCTCACCCTGGCGGTCGAGGTGTTGCTGGTGGTCACCCTGCCCCTGGCGGCGCTGTGGCCTGGGCTGTTGTCGTTGATGTTGGTGCTGCTGGCGGCGGTGCTGATCGCATTTCTCACCCGCTATTCCTTGCTGCGACGCTCCCGCCCGATCGTGTATGTCTTCGGCGGGTTAGCGATCGCCCTGGAGGTGTTGTGGCATCTGCTGCGGCAGCTGAACCCCGATTGGGCTGTGGTGCTCACCGTGCCGCATGTGGTGGTGTGGGTGGTGTTTCTTGCCCTGGTGTTGCTACGCAAGGTCAAATCCCTGGTGCGCGAGCCATTCGTCACCGTGTCGGTGGTGATGGGTGCCGCCAGCGGTTACCTGCTGATCGGCATTGCGGGTGGCCTGCTGTTCTCGGCGCTGTGGGTGTTCCAACCCCAGGCCTTCAATCTGGCTGTATTCCCCATGGTTGGTGCTGGCGTCGCCAAGGGGCCCTTGATGGGCAGCACCCTCGACGTGGCTCCGACGCTGATGGCGGGGTCGATGAACCTGCTCACCACAGCGGGCACGTCGTTGCTCGACCCGCGCAACGTGACCGCCCAGGTGTTGAGTTCAGCGATCACTGTGACCGGCCAGCTCTATGTGGCCATCCTGATCGCCTTGATTCTGGGTCGCTTCCACCGCCGCCGGGGCTGAGGCCACAGCCTCCAGGACAGCGGCCAGCTCGCGCCGCTCCAGCCCCACCTCCACCCCCATGTGCTGATCGGTCCGACCGGTGATCAACAGCGCGGCGCGCTGGTTGGTGGCGATCTGCCACAGCCACTTGGTGAGCAGGGTGAGGCGGTTCTCGGTGTCGGGCATGAACGCCAGGTGGGCCAGGCCCCACAGCAGCCAGGCGGGAAAGCCGCTCAGCCGCAAGCCGCGCAGGTCGGCCACGGCGAAGGTACGGCCGATCACCGCCATGCTGCCTAAATCGACGAAGCGGAACGGGGCGTGGTCGCGGCCCTGGCAGCGGGCCAGGATGTCACGGGCCACCCAGGTGCCCATCTGCACCGCCGGGCCCGCCATGCCGGGCAGGGGCTTGCCGTCGTCAGTGTGGCTGTAGCCGCAGAGGTCACCCACGACCCGAATCTCTGGATGGCCAGGGAGCGAGAAGTCAGGTTGCACCACCACCCGGCCGCCCCGGTCCAGCTCACAGCCGGTGTGCTCGGCCAGCAGCTTGCCCAGGTGGGACGCCCGCACCCCGGCCGTCCAGCACACGGTGGCGCCCTCAAGCGTGTAGGTGCTGCTGCTGCCATCGGCCTTCTTCTGGCTGAGGGTCACCACTCCGCTGGCGATCGACTGCACCCGCCCGCCCAGCTCCAGCTCCACGCCCAGCGTCCGCAGGTAGCTGCCGGCGGCCTCCGAGAGGCTGGGGTGCATGGCCCGCAACACGCGATCGCCTGGATCGATCAGCACCACACGGCTGTGGTCGGGATTGAGCTGTTTGAACGCGTGGGCCACCGCATGGCACATCAGGTCGGCCAAGGAGCCAGCCAGCTCGCAGCCGGTGGGGCCGCCACTCCTCATGGCGGAAGTAGCTGCTGCCGGAGCCGGTGGCCAGGATCAGGTGGTCGTAGGCATAACGCCGATCGTTGAAGACCACCTCCTTGGCCGAGGGGTCGATCTCCTCCACTTCCCCCAGCAGGATCTGGATGTTGGGAGCCTTGCCCAGTAGCTGCCGCAGCGGTGAGGCCACGTCGGCCTCCGACACCAGGCCCGAGGCCACCTGATAGAGCAGCGGCTGGAACAAGTTGAAGTTGCGCTTATCGATCAGCGTCACCCGTACCGGTTGGCTCCGCAGGGCCTGGGCCGCCTTCAGCCCAGCAAAGCCACCGCCCACGACCACCACATGGGGCAGTTCGGCGCTGGTATCAACCGGTGGGTCCAGTTCAAGGAAGAAACGCTCGGGTGCCATGGGGGCTGACCAGTTGATCGGACCTTATGCCGCGTTGACCGGGCTTGCTGCTTCCAATCGCGAGATCCTGCGAACCACGGAACACATCGCGCCACCCCCGTGTCTGTCTCTTCGCTGGAAGCCATCTGTACCCGCATGACCGCAGCTGCCCACGGCAGCGAGCGGATCGCGTCGTGGAGCTGCCGGATGTGCGCCTCAGCGACGGCATGAAACCTGGCCCACCATCCTGGAAACAGCCCACAGCATCACGTCCTGATTGACACGGGACAGCCACCGTGATGGGGGGCGACAGCTCCGCAGCAGCTTCAGCTGAGGCCTCCCCTGCGCTCACGGACGACATCCTCGTGAGATGCACGTCCATCCCGTGTACGGCTTGCTGAATCAGCAGCGTGGCCCCACCGGCATGCAGGCGCAGGTGCTGAAGGCCCAAGAGCCGTGTTAAGGCTAGGCGCCATAGCCCAGCATCTCCGAGAACACGGCGGCAAGGTATGGCCAATACTTCCGCAAGACGAGCTTTGTGACTGCTGTTGCTAGCCAGATTAAAGAGTGTGAAATCTTGTCCAGGTACTTTTTGTCAGTCGGATCCATCGAATCACCTACTTCCACGAACTCGCACAAGCTCGCCTCCTCCAACCTCCTCAGGCAGGCTTGATTGCAACGCCAGGCGTTGTGAAGTACGAGATCACGCCGGGCTTTGGCCTCAATGAAAATTGCCCAGGATGGAGAGACACGATCAGGATCAATAGACAGGAAATCACAAAGGCTGTTTAGGTAGTCCAGCGACTTCTTGAACATGAACGGGTAAAGAACTTGCTCTGCGGCTCGCTGAATCAGAGCCTCTCTTCCACCAGCATCGAGCAACTCAGAGAGAGCGAAAGTGGCCAAGCTAACCTTCTCCGGATTCATGCGAGTCTCCAGGGCCACAGTCTCCTGAAGAAAGACCTCTAAGGATACGACATGGGCAACAAAGAGTTGTGCTACAAAGAATTGAATTGGCGTGAGCTGGTTTGGGGATAAAGTCCCCTCAAGACACTTGAACTCCATCCAAAGTGACAACTTCGGCCGCTTCAACGCCGCGACGCGCGCGCGACGTGAAGGCACAACATCCCCGCAGCGCAGTGGAGCGACTGATTCAGGAATGAGATGGACGGTTGATACTCGTCTCTCGATTTTTGGAGTAGTCATTCAAAGACAACAAAAGCTTATCATCACCCGCCTGAAGGCCTCGATACAGAAAAGCGTGACCGCCGGTCGGGTCGGGCACATGATGATGCTGGGCGAGTCAGAAACCTTTCACAAAGAGGCCGCTGATGACCGTTGCATTTGTCCATCCAAAGTCTAGTTTACGACTGCCAAGATGCGCAATTCTGAGACCAAGCGACAAGCCAAGCTTATCAAGGGCCGTTTGAGAATAAATGTTTAGATGCTCATGAATGACATGATACATCTCGAAAGGGCGTGAGACGAAGTTTTCCAGGTCCTCACCAGATCGATCCCGAGGCAATTCAACATAGAGATAGCCTCCGCGATTTAAGCGAGAGACAACCTCGAGCATCAGGGATCTAGGCTCAGATACATGCTCGAGTACATGGCAGATCTGAATATAGTCATACTTTTGATTCGAATTCAGTTTATCTAGTCGCAGGAATCTCGAATCTGAAAGTTCCTCTGTAGAATAGTCGAGCACAGTCACGACTTTTGATCTTAGACTTGTAGGAACAAATCGGCCCTCACCGCCTCCCCAATCCAGAACTGTCTGAATACTCCCGCAATTCACATGGCTATCAATTATGCCATCAAGATTTGTCATGCGCGAGTCGGTCTCTTCTTGACACTTGCCTACTAGATGCATTACTGGTTGATATGAAGGCTCGACGGCGCAACGATCTCTATTATATGATTCCGAACGGTAATCCCTGTAGAGACCAACGAGTTGATGAAGTGGATACACTTGGCTAGGCCCAACAAATGAGCAGTCCTTGCACACTCTAATCCGGACCTTTAGCGATGCTTCAGCATCTGGGCGCATAGCCGAAGCGGCATCCTTCAAGCGAGGAAAGTGATGGACAATACGAAGAAGAATCTTTGAAGCATATTTCCTAAATTTAGAATTTCTGGATTCAGCAGTTTTTGCTAAGACTTCATAAAGAGAGTCGACATGTAGGTTAATTTGGCCTATAACCCTGAGAGCAAAGAAAGGGGCAAGGATGCCATTGGGAGTTTCAACAACATTGGGAGAATGGCAGTTTCGGCACAAGATAGGCTCGTTCATGGGAGTGGACGTAGCGTCGGTGATTTGAGTTTTCCGCCTAACGAATTTTGATTGTTTCCGAGAATCAAACTGATTTGCTCTCCCCTTTCCGTGAACTACCGTCGCGGTTCCTTCGGGCCACCTTAAAGATTCTGTTGTCATGGCAAGTCTGACCAGGACGGTCGCTGCTCAGATCACCTGGTGCCCTTCCCAGCGCAGGTGGAGGCGAGCCCTCCCCGCCTCACACCCCACCAACCAACCGCCAGGGCAAGCCGTTCAGCCGTTCCACGCCGGCACGAACACCGGTCCAGGGGTCAACGAAGCCTGCCACCACCCTGATCTGTAGCAATCGTTACAACATTCCGCAGAATGCCTTGCGGCTCCTGCGCCTCACTAGCTTGCGCCTGACCTCCTGTTCTCCAGGTCTGATGCGTCTCCAACGTTCCCTGAGCTGTGGCCTGGCCTTGGCGGCCGCTGCTGCTCTCACCCTCTCCGGCTGCACGCAGAATCCAGAGGATGCCGCCAAGAACGCCGTCGACGCCACCGGCCAGGCCGCCAAGGAGGCCGCCACCAACGCCGGTCAGGCCGCGCTCGCGCCGGCTGTCTCGCCCGTGCTCGACCTGCTCAACAAGAGCGAAGGCGAAGTGAGGGGCGGCAATCTCGCCGCCGCGATCACCGCCATGGGTGGCTTCCAGAGCCTCTGGGACAAGGCCGCTCCCGTAATCCAGCCCCTGGCCGGCGACAAGTGGCCCATGATCGACACCGCCGCGAAGCTGGTGATCAAAACCTTCGCCAGCGGCGCCCAGCCCGATGCCGCCACCGCGGGTTCCGCCCTCACCGGTCTGATCGGTCCCCTCAGCAGCCTGCTGACCAAGTAGGCCGCGCCCACCCACACGCCGGAACATGTGTCGGGAGGCGCCCTCGGCTTGCGCGGGCTTCTCCCGTCCTTCCCGCCCTTGTGATCACCGGCCACCTCAGGGAACCAGGCACCGGTTCGTGGTGGCGTGACCCCCTGGTTCAGCCTCACGGTCGCTACAGGGAATTGCCGATGCGGATGGCGGCGGCGATCACGGGCGGAAGGGCCAACCAGAGGGTCGAACACCACAGCCCCAAGGTTGAGCCTCGTTGACCGTTGAAAAACAATCCTGCTCCACCCACACCAACCAACACCACCATCAACAGGAAGAAGACAATCGCATAGGCAACCTCGCCCTCACGGGCAGAGGCCCGCAGCACCCAGCCCAGAAAGAAGAGCATCGCAACAGTATCGATGCCAAAGAAGAACCAGCCAACCGCCTTAAGTGTTGCCATCCTTCAGCATCGACCAGAGGGTATGAACCAGACTCTCCCATGAACTGGCGTGATGGACGCAAGAAACACCGGCATGCGCGACACCCTCTCCTGCTGCCCGGAGTCTGCCACGCTGGTATAGCAGTCGGCAGGCAATCAACAGAGTGGCAGAGGCAACGTAGACCTGCCCCTGGGAGTCAAGTTTCCGGCTGCGATGATCGCCTGCCTGAGACTTTCGGCCATTCAGGGCGATGGCATCCTGATCCCTGGCCATCAGTCACGCGGAAGGGAGAACTCATCTTTCGGGCAAAGCCATCGTGGGTCGCTCATGAAGGCGCGCCGCTCCTCCCCTCACCGATCAACGCGATGGCCCTCGGTCCCGGATCGTGAGGATGGCCGGCCCTTCATGATGAAGGCCAACGCCACCACCACCCCCTGAACCAGGAAACCCTGCTGTTCGAGCCCACCGTGCCCGAGGCCGGTGCCCTGCGGACGGTGCTGGCGTTTCCCAGCACCTACGCCGTAGGCATCACCAGCCTCGGCTTCCAGGTGGTGTGGGCCACCCTGGCCCGCCGCACGGATGTCGACGTGCGGCGCCTGTTCACCGACGGCGGCGACCCGCCTCACGGCGCCGGCCGCGGGCGCGGCCCCGCCCTCGATCTGTTCGGGCTGTCGCTGAGCTGGGAGCTCGACGGCCCGGTGCTGCTGGATCTGCTCGAGCAGCAGCGCATCCCCCGCTGGAGTGATCAGCGCGGCGATGACGATCCGATCGTGTTCGGCGGCGGCCCCGTGCTCACCGCCAACCCCGAACCGCTGGCCCCGTTTCTCGACGCGGTGCTGCTCGGCGACGGCGAGCGGCTGCTGCCGGCCTTCCTCGACGCCCTCCAGGAATGCCGCAGCCTGCCCCGCACCGAGCGGCTGCGGGCCCTGGCGCAGGTGGAGGGGGTCTACGTGCCCTCCCTCTACGCGCCCCGCTACGACCCGCAGGGAACCCTGCTGGCGGTGGAGCCCCTGGATGCCTCGCTCCCAGCCAGGGTGAGCAAGCAGACCTGGCGGGGCGAAAGCCTCACCCACTCCACCGTGATCACGCCCGAAGCCGCCTGGCCCTCCATCCACATGGTGGAAGTGGTGCGCAGCTGCCCCGAGCTCTGCCGCTTCTGCCTCGCCAGCTACCTCACCCTGCCCTTCCGCACCCCCTCACTCGAGCGCAGCCTGATCCCGGCAGTGGAGAAAGGCCTGGCCGTCACCCGCCGGCTGGGCCTGCTCGGCGCCTCCGTCACCCAGCATCCCGAATTCGCCGACCTGTTGCACTGGCTCGACGCCGACCGCTTCGACGACACCCGCGTCAGCGTCAGCTCGGTGCGGGCCGCCACGGTCACCCCCGAACTGGGCCGGATCCTGGCGAAACGCGGCAGCCGCTCGCTCACGATCGCGATCGAAAGCGGCAGCGACCGCATGCGCACGCTCGTGAACAAGAAGCTGGAGCGCGAGGAGATCTTCGCCGCAGCCCGCCACGCCAAGGACGGCGGCCTCAGCGGCCTGAAGCTCTACGGCATGGTGGGCCTTCCCACGGAAGAGGCAGCCGACGTGGAGGCCACCGCCGAGCTGCTCCTGGCTCTCAAGAAGGCCGTGCCCGGTCTGCGGCTGTCGCTGGGGGTGAGCACCTTCGTGCCCAAGGCCCACACCCCCTTCCAATGGGAGGGTGTGCGGCCGGAAGCGGAGAAGCGCCTGCAGTTGCTGGCGAAGCGGCTCAAGCCGAAGGGCATCGAGCTGCGGCCCGAGAGCTATGGCTGGAGCGTGATCCAGGCCCTGATCTCCCGCGGCGACCGGCGCCTCGCCCCGGTGATCGCCGCCGTGCGCGGCAGCCAGGAAAGCCTGGGCGGCTGGAAACGGGCCTACCGCGCCGTGCGCGAGGGAACGGCCGGCGCCCTGATCGCCGGCGCCCCGACCGATCTGCCGCCCCCACCCCCCTGGGAAACGGTGATCCATCACACCTGGAATCCGGACACTCCTCTGCCCTGGACCCACCTGCGCGGTCCCCTGGAGCCGGCGGTACTGCAACGCCATTGGCAGGAAGCCCTTGCCGCAGGCGCGATCTAGGTTGAGTTCCTGGAGGATTCACAAGGGAGATAACGCGCATGACCCGCTTCTCTGTTGCCCGAGCCCAGGCCCAGCCCCACCCGCTCTCCGACCCCTGGCCCCTGGGCGCTCCGCGCCGAACCGGCTCCCGCGGCCGCCAGGAGCTCCTGCCCTGCAGCTGCCCGCTCTGCCAGCGGGGTGGAACCGGCGTCGTTCCGGGGGGGCGCACCGCCAACACCCTGGCCGGCACCACCGCCGCCGCCCCGTCCGCCGCCAGCCTTCAGACCCTGGCGGACTACCTGCGCGTCGGCTTCTGGCAGGAAGCCGGCACCGTCCCACGCCGCTACAACCTGGGCAGCAGCAGTAACGGGCCCAATCCCAACAACGGCGAGCTCCGCTACAACATCAGCGGCTGGAACTTCGACACCGACGGGAACGGCACACTCGACGGCGACAGCAATGGCCTCACCAGCGCCCGGCGCGATCTGGTCAGGGAGGTGTTCAAGCTCTACGAAGCCACCCTCGGCATCCGCTTCGTCGAAACCACCGCCACCGACACCAGCGTCGACATCTTTTTTACCGACAATTACAGCGGGGCCTACGCCTACGCCGCCGGCAACTCCTACGACATCGGCATCGACTACTCGGTGATCAACGTTGCCAGCAATTGGTATTCCGGCATCTCCAGCTTCGACTCCTACACCGTTCAAACCTTCTTTCACGAGATCGGCCACGCCCTCGGCCTCGGGCATCAGGGGCTGTACAACGGCAGCGGCACCTACAGCACCCACGCCAAGTTCGCCAACGACAGTTGGCAGGTGTCGATGATGTCGTACTTCAGCCAGACAGCCAATCCCACCACCGGCGCCTCCTATGCCTTCCTGCAGTCGCCGATGTCGGTCGACTGGCTGGCCCTCGACGACATTTACCGCCCTGCCGGCTACGGCGTGGGTCAGGCTTTCCGCGGGGACACCGTCTACGGCGTTGGCACCACCATCAGCGCCGCCACGAGCCGGATCTGGAACGAGTTCAGCCTCTACGCCGGGCGCGCGGCCTACACGATCGTCGACAGCGACGGCTACGACACCCTCAATGTCAGCAACTTCACCGCCAACCAGGTGATCAACCTGGCACCGTCCGATCCAACCTCTACCCAGCCCTCGCTCTCCAACATCGGCGGCAAGATCGGTAATCTCTCGATCGCCACCGGCACGATCATCGAAGCTGCCATCGGCGGCAGTGGCAACGACACCTTCTTCGGCAACAGTGCGGCCAACACCTTCCGCGGCGGTGCGGGAAACGACAGCTTCTACGACAATCTCGGCTCCGACATCTATTACGGCGACGCCGACTTCGACCAGCTCTTCTTCACCGACTCCATCGACCTCTTCCGCTACGAACTCTCCGGCGACTCGCTGCTGTTCTCCCGGATTGCCGGCAGCTTCGATGTGGACCAGGTCTGGAACAGCCTGGAGACGCTCTCCTTCGCAGGAATCTCGTATTCCTATGGCCAGCTGGCGGAAAGCCTCGTCGCCCCGCTGCCCAACACCACGATCGCAGCGGTGAACGGCCTGGCCAGTGGTGCCGCCACCAACAGCACCAGCCTCTCCTTCACCGGCAACCTCAGCTTCGGCCTCGGCGCCAACCAGGCGATCGCCTTCTTTCGTGACGGTGTCGAACTCGGCACCGCCACGCTCAACGCCCCTGGCTCCACAGCGTGGACCTACTCCCTGCAGGAGAGCGACGGCACCAGCACCTTCGCCTACACGGCCCGGGTCGTGGAACCCACCACCGGCAGGCTCGGAACCCTCTCCAGTCCCTTCTCCCTCACGATCGACACCGTGGCGCCCCTGGTCACGGTCGACAGCCTGCAGACCGACAGCACCACTCCCCTGCTCCGAGGCTCCGTGAGCGAGGCCGGCGCGCAGGTGAGCGTGACCATCGGCGGCCTCAGCCGCAGCGCGGTCAACGAGGGCAGCGGCAGCTGGAGCCTCCAGTGGAGCGATTCACTGCCCGCCGGAGCCACCTACGACGTGGCCGCGGTCGCCACCGATGCCGCAGGCAACACCGGCGGCGACACCACCACCAACGAGCTGACGATCCTCGCACCGCCGCCGCCCCCGGCACCGATCCTTTACTTCTCGCTGGCCACCGCCGTGTCCACCGCCTCGCCCTCGGTGATGGGCGGGCTCACCGCCCAGACCAACGACATCGTCGCCTTCAACGGCAGCCGCTTCTCCACCTGGCTGAACGGCAACGCCAGCGGTCTGAGTGGCGCCGCGCTGCGCGATTTCCATCTGATCAGTCCGGATCAGGTGGTGGTGGCCTTTCAGCGTCCGGTGACGCTCTCGGGCATCGCCTTCGACGACTCGGATCTGGCCCTGCTCAGTCGCAATGGGAGCGGCGGCTTCGATCTGTCGATGTTGCTCGACGGCAGTGACGTGGGCCTCACCACCAACAGCGAGTCGATCGATGCGGTGACCGGCCTGAGCGACGGGTCGTGGCTGATCTCCACCCGCGGCAGCGGCAGCGTGCCCGCAGGGAGCACCTCCCTGAACTTCGCCGCCGAGGACATCCTGCGGTTCACCCCCTCCAGCCTCGGCTCCAGCACCACCGGAAGCTGGAGCCTCTATGCCGACATGAGCGACGTGTCGATTACGGGAACAAGCGAGAACGTCACCGCCCTCTCAGCGGCAGCGGATGGCCGGCTGTTCGTGACCACCAGCGGCAACGCCAGTGCCCCTGGACTGAGCGCCGCGAACGAGGACGTGTTCCTGTTCCGGCCCACCGGCCTCGGCGCCCTCACCACCGGCAGCTTCGACGGCCTGCTCACCTTTGATGGCAGCATCTACGGCCTAGGGCCCAACGCCCTGGTCGGAACCGCGCTCCCGGTGTGAACAGGATCCGTCAGTCCACCGGCGCCGGTGGACGCCAGGCCCGCAGGCCGGCGAGCAGCACCCAGCCGGCCACGTTGATCCGGCTGTCGTAGAAGGGCATGTCGGTGGCGTGCAGCGTCACCAGCACCAGCGCCGAGGCCCACCAGGCCCTGTCCCACAGAGGCCCGGCGGCCATGCCCCCGCGCTGGCTGCGGACCAGCAGACCCAACACCACCGCCACCACCAGCAGGGCCACCGGCACCCCGTGGCTCACCGCCAGATCGATCGGCAGGTTGTGGGGATGGCCGTGCCAGTGGCCCGTGCGCCGCGGATAGATCAGGCTGAAGGCCGCGGCCCCCCAGCCCAGCCAGGGGCGTTCCGCCGCCAGCCCCAGGGCCACCTGCCACTGCGCCAGTCGGGTGATCGCCAGCGGGCGCTCGCCGGCGAAGGCCAGGTCGCTCAGCCGCCCCCAGATCACCTCCGGCACCACACTGCGTGCAGGCCCCTGCAGCACCGCCGGCACCCCGGTCACCGACGCCAGGGCGATCAGCAGCAACACCGGCAGCAGAACCGGCAGCAGCCATGCCCAGCTGGCCGGACCCGCCACCAGCGGCAGGGCCAGCACCAGGGCACCCCAGGCGTTGCGGGAGTCGGTGAGGAACACAGCGGCCACCACCCCGAGGGCGATCAGCGCCACGGCGATGCGGCCCCGCAGGCGCAGACCGGGCTGGAGCAGGGCGGCCAGGGCGAAGGGCCAGGCCAGAGCCAGCCAGGAGCCGGCGATGTTGGCGTAGT
Organism: Cyanobacteriota bacterium; assembly: GCA_046342315.1. Taxonomy (GTDB): domain Bacteria; phylum Cyanobacteriota; class Cyanobacteriia; order PCC-6307; family Cyanobiaceae; genus Cyanobium. The sequence continues at coordinate 5,300 of JBKDPV010000112.1, read as the reverse complement.
CGAACAGGCCCGCGAGGCGGCCTTCAGGATTGCCGCCGGGGTGCAGGTGCCAGATGATCAGGCCGCCCAGCTGTTCGAAGGGTCCATGCCAGCCGGCCCAGAGCTGGCCCAGGCCCGTGACCACCACGGGCACCGTGCCTGCCAGCAGGACCAGGCCGGCACGGCGCCGGGCGGCGGTGGTGGTGAGATAGGGCTGGAACGCCCAGAAGCCCACGAAGAACGGCAGCCAGTTGGCCAAGCCCACCCAGGCCAGCCAGCCGCTTTCGGCCCCGAAGCAGCCCAGCACCATCAGAACGCTCACCACCAGCAGGACCCGGTTCACCGGGTCCTGCAGCAGCGGCGGCCGCCGGCGGCAACCCTGCACCAGCGAGACGAACAGCAGCAGCCCCCCCAGGAAGGCGCTGCTCGCCAGCAGGAGCAGGCCCAGCTGGAAACAGCGCCATCCCAGCGGCGAGGCCTCGGGAGGCCGGTGCCGGCGCAGGCGCAGATCCAGACCGGCGAGGGAAGGCAGGGGAGGGAGGCGCAACAAGGGGGACGGCCTTAGTCGAACACCGCGGTGCGACCGCGATACACCATCACCTGACGGCGCAGCACCAGGCGCACGGCCCGGGCCAGGGCCAGCCGTTCGGTGTCGCGACCCTTGCGGATCAGATCCTCCACCTCGTCGCGGTGGCTCACGTGCACCGTGGCCTGCTCGATGATCGGCCCGGCATCCAGCTCCTCGGTCACGAAGTGGGCGGTGGCGCCGATCAGCTTCACCCCCCGGTCCCAGGCCCGGTGGTAGGGCTGCGCCCCCTGGAACGCCGGCAGGAACGAGTGGTGGATGTTGATCACCGGCCCGAACGCTTCCAGGAAGCCGGGGCTGAGCACCTGCATGTACTTGGCCAGGATCGCCAGCTCGATGCCGTGCTCCCGCAGAAGGTCCAGCTGCTGCTGCTCGGCCTCGGCCCGGTTCTCGGCACTCACCGGCAGGTGCACGAAACGGGCGCCGAAGGACTCGGCGTCGTGGCGGAGATCCGGATGGTTGGAGATCACCAGCGGCACCTCCATCGGCAGCTCACCGGCGCGGGTGCGCCAGAGCAGATCCACCAGGCAGTGCGACTGGCGGCTCACGAAGATCGCCACCCGCGGGATGGCATCGGAGAAGTGCAGCTCGCCGGAGCCCCCCAGCCGTCTGGCCAGCGCCTCGACGGCCGGGGCCAGGGCCTCCCGGGGCAGGCCGAAGCCCTGCAGCTCCCATTCGATTCGGCTCAGGAACACCCCGGCGCCGGCATCGGTGTGGTGGTCGGCATGGACGATGTTGCCGCCGTTGGCCGCCACCCAGCCGGAGAGCTCGCTCACCAGGCCCGGACGATCGGGGCAGATCACCTGCAGGATCGCGGTGGGGGAGCGCATGCCGGGGAACAGGTCGAAAGGCATTGCCGAAGGCATTGTGAACCCCGGAGGGCCTCAGAGCATGTGCAGACGCAGCACCTCGGGTGTGGCGCGGCGGACGCGGCAGTGAATCGTGGCGAGGCCGAGCCGCTCATGGGCCGCCACCCGGTGGCAGCCGTTGAAACCCCAGAGGCGGCCATCCACCTCGAGCACGTCGATCGGCTCCTTCTGGCCTTCGGCGGCGATCGACGCCATCAGGGCCTGCACCTTGGCCTCATCGAGGCTGCGCTGCAGCGGCCGGCGGATGGAACTCAGGGGAAGGGTGGCCAAACGCATGGCTCTAACTCATAGTCACTACGTTTTAGCCGTGCCGGCGGCGCTGTTGCGAGCAGTCACAGAGCCCCGGTCCGCGCCACGGCACGCCGGTACCATCGATCCGTGTGCCCCGCCGGAACGCCGCCCGCCATGGCCGTCGCCTCGTTTCCTTCCACCCTGCGCGCCTCCATGGGCAGCGTGATCACCGCCTGCCGCAGGCTGCTGGTGCTCGGCATCGCCCTGGTGCTCAGCGTCGGTCTGGCCGCCTGCAGCGGCGAGCCGCCCAAACCCCCGGTGATCAGCGCCTCCGACATGGCCCTCATCACCCGTCAGGCGGAGGGTTTCCTCAGCGCCCGCGATCGCCTGCCGGAACTGGCCGATCTGGTCAACAACCGCGACTGGACCTTCACCCGCAACCTCATCCACGGCCCGATGCAGGAAGTGGGGCGGGAGATGCTCTACATCAACCAGCGCCTCCTCCCCGCCGACCGTCCGGAAGCCGAAAAGCTCGCCACCAACCTCAAGAACGCCATGGCCGAGCTGGATGAGGCCGCCCGCCTCCAGGACGGCGAGGCCCTGCGCAAGGCCTACATCAAGGTGGCCAGCGGCTTCGGTCTCTACGCCCAGGTGCTCCCCGACGACGTGAAGGTGGCCCTCAAGCAGGTGTGAGTGCCCCACCCCCCGCCGCCCCCCGCACGGTTCTCGTGGTGGGGGGTTCTCTTTTGGGCGCCTGCACCGCCTGGGCACTACGCCGGCGCGGGCATCGCGTCCAGTTGATCGATCCCGGCGAGTCCGCGGGCGGATCCTGGGCGGCCCTCGGCGTGCTGATGGGCCAGGTGTTCCATCGCCACTCCGGACGCGGCTGGCGGCTGCGGCAGCGCAGCCTGGCGCTCTGGCAGGACTGGATCCGGGAGCTGGAGGTGCGCGGCCAGCGGATCCCCCACCGCGCCGGCCTGCTGCTGCTGGCCGCCGACGCGGCGGAGGCGGCGCGACTGAGGGGGCTGGCGCAGGAGCGGCAGGCGCTGGGCTTTCCCCTGGAACTGTGGGAACCTCAGCGGCTCGAAGACCTGGAGCCTGCCCTGCCGACCGGTGCCCGGGTGGGGCTGTTCTCGCCGGGCGACGGCCAACTGGATCCGGCAGCGGCGATCACCGCCTTCCGCGCCGATGGCCTGGCGGCCGGCGTGGAGGCGGTCGCCGATCGGGCCGTGGCGCTTGAACCCCTGGCATCGGGAGGCTGGAGGGTTCGGCGTGCTGCCGGTGATCCGCTGGAGGCCGAGTGCCTGGTGGTGGTCGCCGGCATCGAGGGAATGCGGCTGGTGGAGCCGCTGGGCTTCCAGCAGCCGCTGGAGCCGGTGCTGGGGCAGGCCCTGGAACTGGAACTGGAACTGCCGCCGGCTGGCAGCTGGCCCGGGGTCGTGGCCTGGCGCGGCTGCAACCTGATCCCCCGGCCGGATCTCCCAGGCGGCCGGCGGCTGTGGCTCGGGGCGACCCTGGAACCGGGCACCCGGGCAGACCCTGGCGCTCTGGCAGCCCTGCATGATCTCCACGGCGACGCCCCTTCCTGGCTGGCCCGGGCCCGGGTGCTGCGGCACTGGCACGGCCTCCGTCCCCGCCCCGTGGGCCGTCCGGCTCCCCTGCTGGAGCACCTGGCCCCGGGCCTGCTGCTGGCGACCGGCCATTACCGCAACGGGGTGCTGCTGGCCCCCGCCAGCGCCGAATGGGTGGTGGAGCAGGTGGAGCGGGCATAAAAAAGCCCCCCTGACGGGGGGCGGTGGGGAGGGCTGCACAAGCGGTGGGCGCCGCCGGCCCGTCCTCACTTGCTCTCGGTGAACTCGGCGTCGATGACGTCGTCGGCGGCGGGACCGGCATTGCCATTGCCGCCGGGGGTGGCGGCTTCGGCACCACCGGCCTCAGCCCCGGCCTGCTGGTAAACGGCGGCACCGGCGGCGTAGAGGGCCTGCTGCAGCTGCTCCAGGGTGCTGCGGATCATGGCGGTGTCGTCCTTCTCCACGGCCTCCTTGAGGTCCTTGGTGAAGCCCTCCACCTTGGCCTTGTCCTCGGCACCCACCTTGTCGCCGAGCTCCGAGAGCTGCTTCTCGGCCTGGTAGATCAGGGTTTCCGCCTGGTTCTTCAGGTCGATCTTCTCGCGCTTCTCCTTGTCGGCCGCGGCGTTCGCCTCGGCGTCCTTCACCATCCGATCCACCTCGTTGTCGCTGAGGGTGGAAGCCCCGGTGATCGAGATGCTCTGCTCCTTGCCGCTGCCCTTGTCCTTGGCCGTCACGCTGAGGATGCCGTTGGCGTCGATGTCGAAGGTGACCTCGATCTGGGGCACGCCACGGGGAGCCGGCGGGATGCCGTCGAGACGGAAGGTGCCGAGCGACTTGTTGTCGCTGGCCATCTCGCGCTCACCCTGCAGCACGTGGATCTCCACGTTGGTCTGGCCGTCGACCGCGGTGGAATACACCTCGGTCTTCTTGGTGGGGATCGTGGTGTTGCGGCTGATCATCTTGGTCATCACACCGCCGAGGGTCTCCACGCCCAGCGACAGCGGCGTGACGTCGAGCAGCAGGATGTCCTTCACCTCACCGGCCAGCACGCCGCCCTGAATCGCGGCGCCCACCGCCACCACCTCATCGGGGTTGACGGTCTGGTTGGGATCCTTGCCGGTGACGCGCTTCACCAGCTCCAGCACCGCAGGAATGCGGGTGGAACCCCCCACCATCACGATCTCGTCGAGCTCGCTGGCCGAGAGCTTGGCGTCGCGGAGGGCCTGCTCCACCGGCACCTTGCAGCGGTCGATCAGGGAGGAGGCCAGCTCCTCGAACTTGGCCCGGGTGAGGGTGAGATCGAGGTGCTTGGGACCCTCCGGCGTGGCCGTGATGAAGGGCAGGTTGATCTCGCTCTGGGTGGCGCTGGAGAGCTCGATCTTGGCCTTTTCGGCGGCTTCGGTGAGGCGCTGCAGGGCCTGCTTGTCCTGGCGCAGGTCGATGCCCTCGTTGGCCTTGAAGGAGTCGGCCAGGTAATCGACGATCACCTTGTCGAAGTCGTCGCCGCCGAGGTGGGTGTCACCGCTGGTGGAGAGCACCTCGAACACGCCGTCGCCCACCTCCAGCACCGACACGTCGAAGGTGCCGCCGCCGAGGTCGAACACCAGGATGCGCTCGTTGCTCTTCTTATCGAGGCCGTAGGCCAGCGCCGCCGCAGTGGGCTCGTTGATGATGCGCAGCACCTCGAGGCCGGCGATCTTGCCGGCGTCCTTGGTGGCCTGGCGCTGGGAATCATTGAAGTAGGCCGGCACCGTGATCACCGCCTGGGTGACGGTTTCACCGAGATACTTGCCGGCATCCTCCGCCAGCTTGCGCAGCACTTCGGCGGAGATCTCCTCGGGGGCAAACTGCTTGTTGAGAACCGGGCAGCGCACCTTCACGTTCGCGCCGGCCTTCTCCACCCCATAGCTCACCTCCTTCGACTCCTCATTCACCTCGTCGACGCGGCGGCCGATGAAGCGCTTGACGGAATAAAAGGTATTTTCGGGGTTCATGACCGCCTGGCGCTTGGCGATCTGTCCCACGAGCTTGTCTTGGTTCTTGGTGTAGGCCACCACCGAGGGG
>JBKDPV010000111.1:0-6658 GCA_046342315.1 Cyanobacteriota bacterium | reverse complement strand
TGAACGGCGACCAGCTCACCTTCACCGAACTCGGCGGCATCGACTTCCAGCCCGTCACCGTGCTGCTGCCCGGTGGTGAGGAGGTGCCCTTCACCTTCTCCAGCAAGGAGCTGGTGGCCGATTCCAGCGGCGGCGCCTTCTCCACCAGCACCGACTTCAGCGGCAGCTTCCGCGCCCCCAGCTATCGCACCAGCAACTTCCTCGATCCCAAGGGCCGTGGTCTGACCACCGGTTACAGCAGTGCGGTGGGCCTGGTGCCGGCGGGAGATGAGTTCGCCGGCGAAACCGTCAAGGCTTACGTCGACGGCACCGGCACCATGAATCTCTCGATCACCAAGGTGGATGCCGAAACCGGCGAGTTCGCCGGTGTGTTCACCGCCCTCCAGCCCTCCGACACCGACATGGGCACCAAGGCGGCGGTCGATGTGAAGATCACCGGCGAGCTCTACGGCCGGCTCGAGAAGGCCTGATCGGTTTCCGGCCTCATCGAGCGGATCCACCGATGGAAGGAAGCGAGGGGGCCGAAGGGCCCCCTTTTTTCTGTCGGTACGCCCCAGGGCGGGCATCGCCGGCTGGTCTGTGAGAATCGTGAGCCAGCCCTTGCCACGGCCCGCCGCCATGACGATCAGCCAGCCCGCCGCCCATCCCGTGACCGCGGGGTTGATCGCACCCCATGGCGGCAGCCTGGTGGATCTGATGGTGCCCTCCGACCAGCGGGAACAGGTGCGCGCTGCCGTGGATCGGGTGGTGGAGTGCAGCGACCGCAACGCCTGTGACGTGGAGCTGCTGATGGTGGGCGGCTTCTCGCCCCTGCGCGGCTTCATGCACCAGGAGGACTACGAGGCGGTGGTGGAGGGATTCCGCACCACCAGCGACCTGCTGTTCGGGCTGCCGATCGTGTTCGACACCGACGACGCTGCGATTGCCCTGGGCGATCGGCTGCTGCTCACCTACCGGGGCCAGGAACTGGCGGTGTTCACCGTGGAGAGCCGCTGGGAGCCCGACAAGGTCCGGGAGGCCAAGGGGTGCTACGGCACCACTTCCCTGGAGCATCCGGCGGTTCGCATGATCGCCTGCGAGCGCGGGCGCTACTACCTCGGCGGCCGTCTGCAGGGCCTGGAACTCCCCCGCCGCGTTTTCCCCTGCCGCACCCCGGCCGAGGTGAGAGCCACCCTGCCCGCCGGGCAGGACGTGGTGGCCTTCCAGTGCCGCAATCCCATTCATCGCGCCCACTACGAACTGTTCACCCGCGCCCTGCATGCCACCAATGTGAGCGAGGCGGCGGTGGTGCTGGTGCACCCCACCTGCGGGCCCACCCAGGACGACGACATCGCCGGTGAGGTGCGCTTCCAGACCTACGAGCGGCTGGCGGAGGAGGTGGCCAATCCCCGCATCCGCTGGGCCTACCTTCCCTATTCGATGCACATGGCCGGCCCGCGCGAGGCCCTGCAGCACATGATCATCCGCAAGAACTACGGCTGCACTCACTTCATCATCGGCCGCGACATGGCGGGCTGCAAATCGAGCCTCAGCGGTGACGACTTCTACGGGCCTTACGAAGCCCAGGACTTCGCGCGCGATCACGCCAGCGAACTGGGGATGGAGACGGTTCCCTCTCTCAACCTCGTCTACACCGAAGAGGAGGGCTACGTCACGGCCGAACACGCTGAGGCCCGGGGGCTGCACGTGCGCAAGCTCAGCGGCACCCAGTTCCGCGCCATGCTCCGCGGCGGCGAAGAGATCCCGGAATGGTTCGCCTTCCGTAGCGTGGTGGAGGTGCTGCGGGCAGCCGCCTGAAGCGCCGAGGCTCCGCCGGTCCGGCGGGGCGGTTAACATTCCTTTACCTTCTGTTTCAGGGAGACGCCCGACGTGAAGAAGCGCTGGCGCAACGCGGGGCTCTATGTCCTGCTCGTGATCGTGTTTATTGCCCTCGGCACCGCTTTCCTGGAGCGGCCCGATCCGGCACGGGCGCCCCGCACCCTCCGCTACAGCGATTTCGTCGAGGCCGTTCAGGCCAACGAGATCTCCCGGGTGCTGATCTCGCCCGACCGGGGCACCGCCCAGGTGGTGGAGAACGATGGCCAGCGCGCCGTCGTCAACCTCGCTCCTGACAAGGACCTGCTCAAGCTCCTCACCGACCACAACGTTGATATCGCCGTTCAGCCAAGCCGTGAGCCCGCAGCCTGGCAGCAGGCCGTTGGCAGTCTGATCTTCCCGCTCCTGCTTCTCGGCGGCTTGTTCTTCCTGTTGCGCCGTGCCCAGGGAGGCGGCGGAAATCCGGCCATGAACTTCGGCAAGAGCAAGGCCCGGGTCCAGATGGAACCCCAGACCCAGGTCACCTTCGGAGATGTGGCCGGGATCGAGGGCGCGAAGCTCGAGCTCACCGAAGTCGTCGACTTCCTCAAGAATCCCGATCGCTTCACCGCTGTCGGCGCAAAGATTCCCAAGGGCGTGCTGCTGGTGGGCCCTCCGGGTACCGGCAAGACCCTGCTGGCCAAGGCGGTGGCCGGTGAGGCGGGGGTGCCCTTCTTCTCGATCTCCGGCTCGGAGTTCGTGGAGATGTTCGTGGGTGTCGGCGCCAGCCGGGTGCGCGATCTGTTCGAGCAGGCCAAGAAGAATGCTCCCTGCATCGTTTTCATCGATGAGATCGATGCGGTGGGCCGCCAGCGGGGCGCCGGCCTCGGCGGTGGCAACGACGAGCGCGAGCAGACCCTCAACCAGTTGCTCACCGAAATGGACGGCTTCGAGGGCAACACCGGCATCATCATCGTGGCCGCCACCAACCGGCCCGATGTGCTGGATCAGGCCCTGATGCGTCCAGGCCGCTTCGACCGTCAGGTGGTGGTGGATCGCCCGGACTACGCCGGCCGTCTGCAGATCCTCGAGGTGCATGCCCGCGGAAAGACCCTCGCCAAGGATGTCGATCTCGACAAGGTGGCGCGGCGTACGCCGGGCTACACCGGCGCCGACCTGGCCAATCTGCTCAACGAAGCGGCGATCCTGGCAGCCCGGCGCCAGCTCACCGAGATCTCCATGGATGAGGTGAACGACGCCATCGAGCGTGTGATGGCGGGCCCCGAGAAGAAGGATCGGGTGATGAGCGAGCGCCGCAAGCGCCTGGTGGCCTACCACGAGGCCGGCCATGCCCTTGTGGGCGCCCTGATGCCGGATTACGACCCGGTTCAGAAGATCTCGATCATTCCCCGTGGACAGGCCGGCGGCCTCACCTTCTTCACTCCCAGCGAGGAGCGCATGGAGTCGGGTCTCTATTCCCGCTCCTACCTCCACAACCAGATGGCCGTGGCCCTGGGCGGCCGGGTTGCCGAGGAGATCGTCTACGGCGAGGATGAAGTCACCACCGGTGCGTCCAACGACCTCCAGCAAGTGGCGCGCGTGGCTCGCCAGATGGTCACCCGCTTCGGCATGAGTGATCGCCTCGGCCCCGTGGCCCTCGGACGCTCCCAGGGTGGGATGTTCCTGGGCCGCGACATCGCCGCCGAGCGCGACTTCTCCGAGGACACCGCTGCCGCGATCGATGAGGAGGTGAGCCAGTTGGTGGCTGATGCCTACCGCCGTGCCACCGAGGTGCTCACCTCCAATCGCCCCGTGCTCGACGAACTGGCTGAGATGCTGGTGGAGAAAGAGACCGTGGACGCTGAGGAGTTGCAGGAGCTTCTGATCCAGCGCGACGTCAAGGTGGCCAGCTACGTCTAGTCGCCCTGTCGCTTCCCTCACGGTCGAGCGGCTCGCTCAGCCGCTGATCTCCTCTCCCATCCCCTCCAGCCCCTGCTGGAGGGGATGGGAGAGGGGGGCAAGCTTTTCTGCCTTGGCGATGTTGGCTGCTGTTTCAAGACGCTGCTCCAGCCGATGAGCCTCCGTTGAACAGCCGTTGCCATTGCGAGTCTGCAGTGCTACCGATGAGATAGTGATGCGATTGCCATGTCCCAGCTCACCGTTCAGCTCAGTGATCGGGCCGATGCCCTGATCGCTCAGCTGCAGAAGGAGATCTTCCATCGGCGACGCAAGAAGGTATCGGCGGCCGGTGTGATCGAGACCCTGGTGGAGAGCGGGGCCAAGTCGCAGTCGGATAAGCGATTCGCCACCTCCTGGAAGAATCTCGTGGCTGATATCGAGAAGGCGGCCCGTCTGGCCGACGCCCACGGGGCCCGGCCGGCCGGGCTGAGTGATGAGGAGTGGGTGCTGGTGCTCTCCCATCGCACCCGCAGCGCCGCGCCCGCCGTTCCCCGCAAGGCCAGAACCACCCGTGCGGCGAAGGCCAAGGCTCCTGCCCCCACCAGCAGCCGCGCCGCTGCCCGCAAGACCGTGGCAGCGGCACCCGCCTCCGAATCCGTCGTTCCGGCGAAGGCCAAAGCCAAGCCCCGCACCAAGGCGAAGGTCAGGCCTGCGGCGAAGGCCAAGGCTGCGGCCGGCACCCCGCCGGCCACCAAGGTCCCGGCTCGCCGGAGCACCAGCCGCAAGCCGCGCGTGGTGGAGCCGGCGCTCACCCCTGCAGTGGAGTCCGTGTCGGCCAACGGCAATGCGCCGGCCCCCGTGAGCACGGTCTGATCCAGGAGCGCGGCTCCCGGCGGGATCACCTCACCAGAGACGGCACTGCCCCTGCTGCCGCAGCAGGTGATCCGCCAGCACCAGCGCCACCATCGCCTCCACCATCGGCACCGCGCGCGGAAGCACGCAGGGATCGTGCCGTCCTTTCGCCTCGAGCACGGTGGCTTCGCCGCTGGCGTTGATCGTCTGCTGGGCTTTGCGGATCGTGGCGGTGGGTTTGAACGCCACCCGCAGGCTGATCACCTCGCCGTTGCTGATGCCCCCCTGGATTCCGCCCGAGTTGTTGGTGGCGGTGCGCAGGCTGCCGTCGGTCGTGGGCAGGAAGGCGTCGTTGTGCTCGCTGCCCCGCAGCAGGGTACCGGCGAAGCCGGAGCCGATCTCAAACCCCTTGGTGGCCGGCAGTGACATCACCGCTTTGGCGAGATCGGCCTCGAGCTTGTCGAACACCGGCATGCCGAGCCCGATGGGGGCGTTGCGCACCATGCACTCGATCACACCGCCGCAGGAATCGCCTTCACGGCCGATCGCTTCGATGCGCTCGATCATGCGGGCGGCGACGGCCAGATCCGGACAGCGCACGATGTTGGCTTCCACCGCCTCCAGACTCACGCCGGCGGGATCGACCTCGGCCTCGATGTCATGAATGCGCCGCACCCAGGCGATCACCTCGGTGCCCGCGGCCCGCGCCAGCAGCTGCTTGGCGATCGCGCCGGCGGCGACCCGGCCGATCGTCTCCCGGGCCGAGGCCCGGCCACCGCCGCTGCGGGCCTGGATGCCGTATTTCGCCTGGTAGGTGGCATCGGCGTGGGAGGGGCGGAAGGCCACCTCCATCTCCTTGTAATCCTGGGGGCGCTGGTCCTTGTTGCGGACCACCATCGCGATCGGGGTGCCCAGGGTGACGCCATCGAGCAGGCCGCTGAGGATCTCCACCCGGTCGTCCTCCTTGCGGGGGGTGGTGATCCTGCTCTGGCCGGGTTTGCGCCGGTCGAGCTCGGCCTGGATGGCCTCGAGATCGAGCGCCAGCCGTGGCGGGCAGCCATCCACGATCACGCCAACCCCGCCGCCGTGGGATTCGCCGAAGGTGTGAATGCGGAAGAGCTGGCCGAAGCTGCTGCCCATGGACTGCGTGCGCTGGGGCGAGCCTACAAAGCGGGCGCTTCCTTGCTTGCGTGCAGCGCTCCTAGTGTCCGCCACGGAGTTGTCGGCACAGGGTGAGAAAGCAGGAGCGGGCCGCGTTGATCCTGCAGCGGCTGCAGGAGCACTATCCCGAAACCCCCGTGCCGCTCGATCACCGCGATCCCTTCACCCTGCTGGTGGCGGTGCTGCTGAGTGCCCAGTGCACCGACAAGAAGGTGAATGAGGTCACGCCGGCCCTGTTCGCTGCCGGTCCGGATCCGGCGGCGATGGCGGCCCTGCCGGAGGAGACGATCCTGGGGCACATCCGCCAGCTGGGCCTGGCCCGCACCAAGGCCCGCAACGTGCGGCGGCTCGCGGAACTGCTGATCGAACGCCATGGCGGCGAGGTGCCCCGCAGCTTCGCCGAGCTTGAAGCCCTGCCCGGGGTGGGGCACAAGACCGCCAGCGTGGTGATGGCCCAGGCCTTCGGGGTGCCGGCGTTTCCGGTGGATACGCACATCCATCGCCTGGCTCAGCGCTGGGGACTGAGCAGCGGCGAGAGCGTGGCCCAGACCGAAAGCGACCTGAAGCGGCTGTTTCCTCGCGACGCCTGGAACAAGCTGCATCTGCAGATCATTTTCTATGGCCGTGAGTTCTGCACCGCTCGCGGATGCGATGGCACGGTCTGTCCCCTCTGCCGTGAGCTGTATCCCCGGCGCCGCCGCGCGGTGCTCTGGCGGAAGGCCTGAGCTGATGGGGGGTCAGCGCCGGCGCTGCGCTGCACCTGCCAACAAAAACCCCCTCGCCGAAGCGAGGGGGGTGAATCCGGCCGCAGCCGGTGGGGGGATTCCAGGGGCTGGGGATCAGCCGATCGACGGAGCGACCAGAGCCACAGGGGTGGCTTCGGCAGCGGCCAGGTCGAGGGGGAAGTTGTGAGCGTTGCGCTCGTGCATCACTTCCATGCCCAGACCTGCAC
>JBKDPV010000110.1:0-5356 GCA_046342315.1 Cyanobacteriota bacterium | reverse complement strand
GCCACAGCCTCGCCACCGCCCGCCTTCGCCGAGTCGCCGTCTGTCGACCCGGTGTTGCTGGCCATCCTTGATGGCTGGGGGTATCGGCACGAGAGCGAGCACAACGCCATCCGCGCCGCCTCCACTCCGGTGATGGATGCCCTCTGGCATGCCTATCCGCACACCCTGATCGAAGCCAGCGGCGGTGCTGTGGGTCTTCCTGATGGCCAGATGGGCAACTCTGAGGTGGGCCATCTCACGATCGGCTCGGGCCGCATCATCCGCCAGGAACTGGTGCGCATCGGCCAGGCCGTGCGCAGCGGCAACCTTGCCACCAACCCGGCCCTCGAGGATCTTGGCGACCAGCTCCTCGCCAGCGGTCGCACTCTCCACCTGATCGGCCTGTGCTCCGATGGCGGTGTGCACAGCCATGTGGACCATCTCGGTGGGCTGCTGCGCTGGGCCGCGGACCGCGGGCTGCGTGAGGTGTGTGTGCACGTCATCACCGACGGCCGAGACACCGCGCCCAACAGCGCCCCCGCGTTTCTGGCCCAGATCGAGCAGCAGATCGTCGAAGCCGGCGTAGGGAGGATCGCCACCCTGTGCGGCCGCTACTGGGCCATGGACCGTGACAACCGCTGGGAGCGGACCGAGCGGGCCTATCGGCTGCTCACCGAGGCGGGCACGATCACGCCCGTCACTCCGGCGGAGGTGCTGGCCGCCTCCTACACCGACGAGGTCACCGATGAGTTCCTGGAACCGGTGCGTCTGGCCGCCGGCACGATCGAGCCCGGCGATGGGCTTGTGGTGTTCAACTTCCGCCCCGACCGTGTGCGCCAGCTGGTGCGTGCTTTGGTGCTGAACGGGTTCGACGCTTTCCCGCGGGAGCAGATTCTGCCTCTGCACGTGGTCACTTTCACCCAGTACGAGCAGGGTCTGCCGGTGGCCGTGGCCTTCCCACCCGAATCGCTCGACGGCCTGCTGGGCCAGGTGGTTTCCGAGAACGGCCTCCGCCAGTTCCGCACCGCCGAAACCGAGAAGTATCCGCACGTCACCTACTTCATGAATGGTGGCATCGAACAGGCCTTCCCCGGCGAAGACCGGCATCTGGTGCCGTCACCCCGGGTGGCCACCTACGACCAGGCTCCCGAGATGTCGGCCGAGAAGCTCACCGACAATTGCATCGCCGCCATCAACAAGGGGATCTATTCCCTGGTGGTGATCAATTACGCCAACCCCGACATGGTGGGGCACACCGGCCGGATGGAAGCCACCACCGAGGCGATCGCCATGGTCGATCGCTGCGTGGGCCGGCTGGTGGAGGCCACCAACCGCATGGGTGGCACCCTGCTGATCACGGCCGATCACGGCAACGCCGAGGTGATGGAGGGGCCGGACGGCCGTCCCTGGACCGCCCACACCACCAATCCAGTGCCCGTGATCCTGGTGGAAGGTGAGATGCGCAAGCTCCCGGGCCACGGCAACGACGTGCATCTGCGCGAGGGTGGCGGACTGGCCGACGTGGCCCCCACCCTGCTGGACATCCTCGGCCTTCCCCAGCCCGAGCGCATGAGCGGCCGCTCGCTGATCGTTCCCACCACCACCACCGCGGCCCCGGTGGCGCCTCGGTCGGTCGGGGTCTGAGCGCTAAGGTCGGACCATGATCAAGTCCGTCCTCTCCTGGATCTGGATGCTCAGCGGCGTGCTGCTGATCCTCTCGGTGCTTCTGCACAGCCCCAAGGGTGATGGCATGGGCGGCCTGGCCTCCAGCGGTGGCTCGCTGTTCACCAGTGCCCGCAGTGCCGAGGACACGCTCAATCGCATCACCTGGACCCTGCTGGCCGCTTTCCTGGGCCTGGCCGTGGTGCTGAGTGCGGGCTGGGTGAGCTGAAGCCGCCCCGATGGCCAGCACCAAGTTCCCCCTCGGCACAGACCCCCACGGCTCGGTTCCCCCCGGCACGGCTCGCATGACCCGCCGCTCCGCCCTTTCCCGCCTGCTGCAGCACCTCGGCGGTCCGCTGGCGGTGGTGAGTCCTGTGCTCAGCCCGGACGCAGCCGAGGCCGCCGCCACCGCCACCGATCCGCGCTGGAAGCTGAGCGAGGCGGAATGGCGCAAACGCCTGAGCCCCGCCGCCTTCGAGGTGCTGCGGCGGGAAGCCACCGAGCGGCCGTTCAGCAGCCCCCTCAACAAGGAAAAGCGCAAGGGCACCTTCGTGTGCGCCGGCTGCCGCCTGCCCCTGTTCTCCTCCAGCACCAAGTACGACAGCGGCACCGGCTGGCCCAGCTTCTGGCAGCCGCTGTCCAACGCCGTGGCCACCCGCCGGGATTTCAAACTGATCGTGCCCCGCACCGAATACCACTGCCGGCGCTGCGGCGGCCACCAGGGCCACGTGTTCGGCGACGGCCCCCGTCCCACCGGCAAGCGCTACTGCAACAACGGCGTAGCCCTGGCCTTCGTGCCGGGCTGAACACCGCTGCCGCTTCCCGGAGACAGGGCTGAAGTCACTACCATGCAGCCCTGAACCCCGCGTCTCCATGGCCGTCACTTACCCCCGCAAGATCCTGAACGCCATCGGGCCCAGGGAGGTGATGGATGGCGTGGTGAAGGAGCGCCGGCTGCAGGTGCTCTTCCTCAACAGCTACCGCTTCAACGAACAGCGTTCCTGCCTCGAGCTCACCAGCCTGATGGAGGCCCTCGACGGCAAACCCCGCGACCTGGTACGCGAACTCTCCCACCACATCAGCGATGAAGCCCGCCATGCCGTGTGGCTCACCGACCTGCTGTACGACATGGGCGAGGAGATCGGCAACCCTGAGAGCGGCTCCTACATCAACGAACTGAACCGTCTGTTCGACAAGAGCGCCGAGGAGGCGCAGACCGAGGACGGCCTGATCGCGGTGCTGGCCTCGATCAACGCCACCGAGAAGCGCGGCTGCCAGGCGTTCTCCGCCCACATCGCCGCCCTCAAGGCCGCCCCCGCCAGCGAGGAGAACGACCGCATCCGCCACACGCTCGAGAGGATCCTGCCGGAGGAGGCAACCCATGTGAGCTGGGGCAGCCGCTGGCTGGGCCGCATCGCCAGCCGCAGCGCCGAGCATCGCGTGCGCGTGAATGCCGCCAAGCGCAAGTACGCAATGATCGAACAAGCAGCCTTCGAGGCGGGCATGGACATCATGGCCGGAGCCGAACTGCGCCGACTCGGCAACCTCGTGGAGATCGCCAACACCCTGCCGGCGTGGGAACGGCCGTCGTATCTGCTGGAGCGGCTGCCCCAGGCCCTGCTCTCGCCCGACCTGCACAAATCACGCGCCATGGCGTTCAAGCGGGTGATGGAGGACAGTCCGGAGCGGCTGGTGCAGCAGTTCATCCCGATGTTCCTCAAAGGCCTTGAGAATCTGCGCCCCTCTCTGGCCGGAGTGCGCTGAAGGCGCGCGAGACAGCCTCGGGCATGAAGCGGCTGGCTCAGGATCCCTGGGCCTGCACCAGAGAACTCGCCCTGGTTCGCGCCAGGCCCATCTCATCATCTGAGAAGCAGCCGCAAGCAAACCGTCGACAATCTCAGCAGCGGCCGTGAGCAGGAACAGCAGGCTGGTCCGAAGCACGGCAACGGCTCCAGGGACGGGTGGATGCTGACGCCGTGCCTCCGGCGGTGCTTCCCCCTGCCCCTCCTCACTTGCTGAACGCCTTCCAGATCCACCAGGCCAGCAGAGCAACCAACACCCAGGGCAACAACCCCCTGAACACCAGCAGCACCACCAGAACCACCGCACCCGAGACGGCGGTGCGTCGGGTGAGCGCCTTGGCCTCATCGGTCATGTAGCGCCAGCGGGGGATCAGGGCCATGGAGCTGTGCGGTCATCTGAGCCCCCAGCAAAGCGCCTGGGCGGGCAAGAAAAAAGCGCCCCCGAGGGGGCGCTGATCCATGGGGTTGAAGGATTGGGGTTGGACCCGGACTGCTGATGGCGATCAGTAGTCGAAGTCGCCGCCCATGCCGCCGCCACCGGCGGGAGCGGCTTCCTTCTTCTCGGGCAGGTCGGCCACGATGCACTCGGTGGTGAGCACCATGCCGGCGATCGAGGCGGCATTCTGCAGGCCGGAGCGGGTCACCTTGGCGGGGTCGACGATGCCGGCGGCCAGCATGTCGACGTACTCGCCGGTGGCGGCGTTGTAGCCCTCGTTGAAGGGCTTGTTGCGCACGTGCTCGGCCACCACCGAACCGTTGGTGCCGGCGTTCTCAGCGATCCGCTTGAGCGGGGCGGTGAGCGCCGAAGCCACGATGGTGGCGCCGATCAGCTCTTCGCCGGAGAGATTGGCCGCGGCCCACTCCTCAAGGGCGGGAGCCAGGTGGGCCAGGGTGGTGCCGCCGCCGGGGACGATGCCTTCCTCAACGGCCGCCTTGGTGGCGTTGATGGCATCTTCCAGCCGCAGCTTCTTGTCCTTCATCTCGGTCTCGGTGGCGGCGCCCACCTTGACCACGGCCACGCCACCGCTCAGCTTGGCGAGACGCTCCTGCAGCTTCTCCTTGTCGTAGGAGGAATCGGTTTCCTCCATCTGCAGGCGGATCTGCTCGCAGCGGGCCTTCACCGCCGCCTCGTTGCCCTCGGCCACGATGGTGGTGGTGTCCTTGTTGATCGTGACGCGGCGGGCGGTGCCCAGCGACTCGATCTTGGCGTTCTCGAGCTTGAGGCCGGCATCCTCGGTGATCAGCTGGCCGTTGGTGAGCACGGCGATGTCCTCGAGCATGGCCTTGCGGCGGTCACCGAAGCCGGGGGCCTTGACGGCGGCCACGTTGAGCACGCCGCGCAGGCGGTTCACCACCAGGGTGGCGAGGGCTTCCTTCTCGATGTCCTCGGCGATGATCAGGAGGGGCTTACCGGTGCGGGCGATTTGCTCGAGCACGGGCACCAGATCTTGCACAAGGGTGATCTTCTTGTCGGTGATCAGGATGTAGGGCTCATCCAGCACCGCCTCCATCCGCTCGGTGTCGGTGGCGAAGTAGGGGGAGATGTAGCCCTTATCGAAGCGCATTCCCTCGGTGACCTCCAGCTCGGTGGTCATCGACTTGCCCTCCTCGAGGGAGATCACGCCCTCCTTGCCCACCTTGTCCATGGCATCGGCGATCATGCGGCCCACCTCTTCGTCGTTGCCGGCGGAGATGGTGCCCACCTGGGCGATGGCGTTGGAGTCGCTGATCGGCTTGGCCTGCTCCTCGATCTTCTTGACCAGGAACTCGGTGGCCTTGTCGATGCCCTTCTTCAGGGTGATGGCGTTGGCGCCGGCGGCCACGTTGCGCAGACCGGCCTTGACCATGGCATGGGCCAGGACAGTGGCGGTGGTGGTGCCGTCACCGGCGGCGTCGTTGGTCTTGGAGGCGGC
>JBKDPV010000109.1:0-18376 GCA_046342315.1 Cyanobacteriota bacterium | reverse complement strand
CGCAAGAACCTCAGCAGCGGCGCGATGGAGCCGATCCCCAACGGCACCGACCGCCAGGGCCGGCCCAAGGTGAAGCAGGAGATGGTCATCCATGCCATCGCCATGCCCGGCACGACGATGGAGGCCCGCATCGGTGATGAGGGCGGGGTGCCGGCCCCGGGGGATCGGGTGCGGCTGATCCTCAAGGCCAAGGGTTTCGGCGAGTGGATCGAGGCGCGCCGTCAGCACCGCCGCGGCCGGCTGACGGTCGGTGATGTGCTGGTGCTGGAGACCCGCTGGGCCCAGCAGTACGACCAAGACGGCAACCCCAAGGGCCCCAAGATCGAAGACCAGGCGGCTGCCGATGCGGTGCCGCGCAACGTCACGATCGGCTTCTACGGCCCGCTGAGCATCCGCGAAGGCACGGACCCGGCCTGGATCGAGGCGGCGGAGCAGGCCTACCGCTCCGATGAAGCCGCTGCCCTCCAGCAGCGGGCGATTCCGCTGGCGGATGGGGAGGACTACGGCGATGAGTTCGCTGATGAGGAGGTGCCGTTCTGATGGCCCACCCCCAACACCCCGGCCGCACGCCGCGGCCCATGGCGCAACCACAGTTGCCGGCCTTCTGCCGCACGCGCCGGCCTATCACCACCACTGTCCGGCTTGGCAGCCTGCGGCAACTGAAGTGGCTGCTGTGGCTGGTGCTGGCCATGCAGCTGAGCACGGTTCTGCTGGTCCTGGCCGGCCCAGTGCCGGCTCCACTGGCCGCGAACCCGGACGATCCCGTCCATATGCGGCGGCAGCGGATCCTGTGGCATCCAGCCGTGGTCACCTTGCTGCGGCAGGAGGCCTGAATGCTCTCCGTCACCCCCATCCCTGGATCAGGGCGAACCCGGGTCTGGCTGAGCACAGCCGAGGCCTGCGCGTTGCTGGGCATCAGCCGTGAAACCCTTCGCCGACTTCGTCTACGGGGAGTCTTCCAACCTGGGAAACACTTCCGGCGCTGGGGTTGCACCCAGAGCCGGGGGCCCCTGCAGTGGCATATCGAGAATGTCGAAGCTGCCATTACGGGATGGAGCAAGAGGAATCTGCGGGGCTGAGTCCTGCCCAGCCCGCTGTTGCACTCAGGCTTCGCTCAGACGTGGAGCTTCGGGTAGCTGCTGGAGCGCTGAGCCCGCGCAGAGGCAACCAGGCCACTTGCTTTCCAACTGAATTGCGGTTACGCGGTTTCCGAGTAACCTGCCTTTATCCGGAATCCAAGTGCCCCATGCCCTCCAGGGAGCCTGCCGCTGAAGACGCAGCATCCGAGGGGAGGACGGCTGAGGGCATGGCGGGCCAGGAGCAGATCATCCGAGTGCCAGCCCAGCTGGCCCAGCTGCTGATCGGACTACGCCGACAGCAAGGTCTCAGTCAGGCGGCGCTGGCCCAGAGGGCCGGCGGCATCAGTCAGGCACGCCTTTCGGCCCTGGAGCTCAATCCTGGGCGGTTCACCCTGGAGCGGTTATTGCTGATCCTCGCCGCCCTCGATCTGGAACTGGTGGTGCGGCCCCGCCGGCGCCGGCCGGAACCGGCCGAGTGGTGATGGGCAGACCCAGCCAAACGCGACAGCTGGCCGTCTGGATGAACGGCGAACGGGTGGGCGACTGGGGCGTGCCGGGACGGGGCCCGCAGGAGTTCGTCTACGACCCTGCCTGGCTGAGCTCGCCTCAGTTCCGGCCCCTGTCGCTCTCGCTGCCGGTTGGGCTCGGTGCGCCTGCCCTGCGAGGGGAGGTGGTGGAGCAATGGTTCGCCAACCTTCTCCCCGACAACGACTCCATCCTGAGGCGGCTGCAGCGGCGCTTCTCCCTGAGAGGGACCAGTGCCTTTGATCTGCTGGAGGCGGTGGGGCGCGACTGCGCCGGAGCGGTGCAGCTGCTGCCGCCAGAGGAAGAACCCACCGGCCTGGATCGCATCGAGGCCACGCCCCTCAGCGACGAAGCAATAGGCCGCCTGCTGCAGGGTGTGGTGGCAGAACCCCTACCGGGCAGCGCGGCCCTCGCTGAAGGGGAACTGCGCCTCTCGATCGCCGGCGCCCAGGAGAAAACTGCCCTGCTCTGGCATCAGAACCAGTGGTGCCGGCCGCGGGGCAGCACGCCCACCACCCATCTGTTCAAGCTGCCGATGGGCCGGGTGGGCAGCGGCCAGATCGATTTCTCCAGCTCGGTGGAGAACGAGTGGCTCTGCGGCCGGATCCTGGCGGCCTACGGCCTGCAGGTAGCCCCCAGCCGTCTGGCCAGCTTCGCGGGGCAGCGCTGCCTGATCGTGGAGCGCTTCGATCGGCGGCTACACGCAAGCGGCAGCCACTGGCTGCGCCTACCGGTGGAGGATTTGTGCCAGGCCACCGGCACACCGCCGGAGCAAAAATACGAAAACCAGGGCGGCCCGGGCATGGTGGCCATCTCCTCGCTGCTGGCCCAGTCCGCCCAGGCCTCAGAGGATCTGCGCTGCTTCTTCCAGGCCCAGGTGCTGTTCTGGATGCTGCGGGCGATCGACGGCCACGCCAAGAACTTCAGTCTGTTCCTGCTGCCAGGCGGCAGCTACCGGCTCACCCCGCTCTACGACGTGCTCTCGGCCTGGCCGGTGATCGGCAAGGCCGCAGGCCAGTGGCCGGAACAGGAGCTGCGCCTGGCGATGGCCTGGCACGGCAGCAAGAGTCGCACCAGCAAGCCCATGCAGGTGCAACTCCGCCATCTGATCAGAACCGCCAGTCGCATGGGCATAGGCGCCGAGGCCGAGGCCCTGGTGGCCAATCTGGTGGCCCGCACCCCTGAGGTGATCGCCACGGCGTGGCAGGAGCTGCCCAGCGGCTTCCCGGAGCCCTTGGCCGATGCGATCCTTGCTGGACTGCAGGGTTCCGCCGAGCGTCTGGAGAAGCAGCTCAGCTGAAGCCCAGCAGCCCGAGAGGGAACGGCGCAACAGACCTCAGCCAGCGCGGAGGTCCTGCTCCATCCGCTGCGACGCCCGCTCGAAGGCGGCATCCACTTCGTCGTCGCCGATCCAGCGGCTGTAGGCGGCGAGGTGCGTCTCGAGGCTGTGCCCCATGGCCGCCGCCACGAATTTGGTGGGCAGCATCGGACAGAGAGTATGGGCCCGATGCGCATAGGCATGGCGGCAGGAATAGAGCACCAGCTTCTCGCCCTGTTCTTCGTAGCGACGCCGCAGCTCTCGCCAGAGTTCACGGCGGCGCATGTATAGACCCATCGAATCGGCACCCAGGCCCGGCTTCATCGGGGGAAGTCGATCAGAGCGGAAGGTGGCCTCCAGATTCCAGGAGGCAGCCCAGGGATCGCAGGGCAACAACCGCAGCGGCCGTGGCTCGGTCTTCCCCCGACTCGAGACCTTGGAGTAGTTGCACCAGAGACGCCCGTTTCGCACTTCAAGGTGCTGCAGTTCCTCAGGTCGCAATCCGTAAGCGGAAAGCAGCTGGAACGCGTAGCGCCACTTGGGATCAGGAATCGCCTCCACCAACGCCTGAATTTCGTCCACTGTCAGTGGCGTTGTCACAGCGGCCGTCTCTCGCCGTCGTCCCACATAGGGAGTCAGATCGAGAGGAGGCGCCCAGGTTGCAGGGAGACGCGCCGTATCAACGCCCCAGCGCAGGAGTGCAGCGGTCTGCTGCACTTGAAGCTGCCGTCCCCGGCAGCCGGGCTGACTCGCCCAGGGAGCGATAACGGCCTCCAGGAGTTGCACCGGTGTCTGGCAACGATCGATCGCCACCAGGATCAATCGCATCCGGCGGACATAGTTGTTGGTCCAGGTCGTTGGCTTGATCTCGCCACTGCCGAGCTTGCGCTCCCGGAAGGCCTCCACCAATGCCGGCCAGTTGATCGTTTCCGCCTCCGGGCCCGCGGATTCCATGCCGCTGCCCGGATCGTCCTTGCCGACAAGGCCCGCGATGACAGGCTCAATCGGCTTGCCAGCAACAAGACTGCGATAAACGGCCAGGGCAGCATCCCTGATCGCATCGACGTTCTCAGCCGACCAGTCGATCGGCAGCGGCACCTGGCGGCGGCGTCCATGCCCCAGCGCCTCAGAGATGTTGACCCGCGCCTTGCCCCGCTTCTCGTTGACCGTGATCCCAGAGCGGCAACCCTCCTGGGAGAGGCTGTGGGAGAGACCTGCCCTCAGAAGCATTACCCAGTCATTCTGGCGGGGCATGGGAGAGATTCTGGGAGAGATTCCGCCCCACAGGTTGGCACGCTGCGGCATCGGCAGCCAACCAGTGGCACCCCTCAACCCAGTGTCAGACTGGCTTTTTAGGCGAGAGCCCCGACGGCGTCAGGCGTTTCAGAAACGCTAAAAAGTGAGCTTTGGGAGCACTAGGTCGCAGGTTCGAATCCTGTCGCCCCGATTGACTTCTCAGGGATTGGCCGACAGAGGCGGGCTCAAAACGGGCTCAAAATCAGGGTCTGACCCTGTCTTGGCCTGACCGGAGCAGGCATGGGTAGCCTCCCTGGCGGCGGCGAAGCAGATCAGCCCCACTGATCGGACTCGCAGGTCGCAGCAAGCCCTCTAGGAGTTTGCGGAAAAACCGGCTAAGCGGCCGCGCTTTCCCCTCCTGAGAGGTGATCAAGCTCTGATCGGGCAGGCTTTCAGCGAATTAACGGTTCAGAACGCCCGAATTCAAGCGTTTTGCCCCGTTGGAGCTGCCTGATCGCTCTCGTCTGGCCACCTCTCTGGGCAACCACCTGTTCATGCCGCCGCCAGCGCCGGTTTGAGCAGGTTGCCCAGCCGGATCAGGTTGTAGGCGATCACATGCAGGCCAAACACCGCGCTCACCTTGCCTGTGCCGCGACGTTGGAACTTGCGCAGACCGCCCCACTGTTTGATCCAGCCGAACACCTTCTCGATGCCGCGGCGGGCGTTGATCGACTTGACGTAGCCCTCGTGGCGCGTGGTGCGGCCATCGATGGCGGAACCGCCAGGACGGCTGGTGTTTTGCGCTACGTGCGGTGTCACACCAATCCGCCGGAGTTCGGCGACCATTCCCTTGGTGTCGTAGTTCTTGTCGGCACCCAGGGTTTTCTTGTGGGCACCGGGGATGTCAGCTGCCATTGCTTTGGCAGCGTCTCGCTCTCCGGTGCCCACCGCTTGCGTCACCTTGCAATCGACGATCAAGTGCAGAGACCCAGCGATGAAGGCGGCGGCTACCAGCGGCCCGAGGGCCCGGTGCTTCATCGCCGCCAGGGCCGCAAGCAGTGGCGCGACGGTCATGTCTGTGGGGACTTGAAGCCCAGCTCAAGGCCCGCCAGACGTACGAGCAGGCCACCGGCGACGCTCGCTGGAGCCATGGCGCTGGGTTCTGGGAGGTTCGGGTTCACTCAGGCCTGAGGGCTGCGGCCTCCTCCGAGTGCTGACAGAGGCGCCGACTCTGGCGACATAGATGGATGCGCCGAACCATGAGGCCGGTGGGCTGGCTCCACCAGGGGCCCATCAGTGCTCCGCCGGGAGACGGCCACCACAGCCTGGTGGTCGGCTGGGATCCGGCCAGCCAGGCGGTGCTGATGCATGACCTCAACGGCGAGGCTGATCTGGTGGGTGTCGGGTCCGGGGACGTGGTGGTGCTTGGAGTTGCGGTGGTTGGAGTTGGCGGTGGGGTGAAGCCAAGGAGCTGAACCGGGCCGGATCAGCCGGATCAGCCCACACTGAACGCAGTCTCTGGTTGAGCGTGGGTCAACGGCCTGCACAACTCTCTCCCGCAGCTACCGAGAACCGTCGCCAGCGGCTGCTCCTGCATCTGGCGATGGTCGGGCTGTTCCTGCTCGATCTGGCCCTGCCGCGCAACATCCCGCTGCTGCCCTACTACTTCCTAGTGGTGGTGCTCTCGGCGAGCTTGGCGACACCACGCCAGATGGTCCCGTTGATCCTGCAGGCCTACGGGCTGGCGATCGTTTCGGGGCTGTTCCGGGGCTTCTTCCCTTCGATCGACTATCTCGCCCGCCTGCTGGCACTCACCGGCGTGTCCGCTGTGGCGGTATGGCTTTCGGCCCAGCGCTGCCGGGAAACGGCCCTGCGGCGCCGCAGCGAGCAGACCCTGAATCTCACGCTCGATTACGCCGCTGCAGGAGAGGTTCTTGGGGATGCCAGCGGCCGGCTGATCCGCGTGAATGCCGCCTTCTGCGCCATGCTCGGCCGCGATGAGGAGACCGTGCTCCAGCTCTCCTGGCCTGAGATCACCCATCCCGACGACCTCGCCCAGGAGCAGCCGCTGTTTGAGGAGATGCAGGCGAATCGGCGCGACAGCTACCGACTAAAGAAGCGGTATCGGCGCGGCGATGGCATCACCATCTGGGTCGACCTGAGTGTGTCGTGTGCGCGTGGCCCTGATGGGCGCCCGGAGTTCTTCATTGGCCAGGCCATCGACATTACCGCCCAGATGGCGGCTCAGGCAGCCCTGGCGACGTCTGAGGAAACGCTGCGCCGCACTCTGGATCAATGCAGCACGGGCCTGGGGCTGTGCGCTCCGGGCACGGGCACCATCCTGCAGGCCAATGCGCAACTCTGCTCTGAACTCAACCGGACCCCGGCGGCAATGAAGGGCAGCAGCCTGATTGAGGTGATCGGTGCCCTGGAGCAGGTGTCGGCGGAGGATCCAGAGTCGCTCACCTCGATGGATCAGGCCCCGCTGGAGTCCCTGCTGCGTGGCGAGATTGATTGCTACGGGGTGCGGGTGAGGCTGCTGCCGGCCTGCTTCTCGCGGGGCTGGGGTGATCTGCTGCTCAGCAACCTCCGCGATGCCAGTGGTGCCGTGGTGCATGTCCTGCTGGAGCTCAGCGACATCACTGATGTCGTGGCCCAGACGGAGTACCTCCAGACCGCTGCCGCCTCGGGGGTGGTGGGGATCTGGGACTGGGACCCGGTGCACGACGTGCTGACCTGGGATTCGGTGATGTACCAGCTCTACGGCGTGCAGCCTGAGCAGTTCTCCGGTGCGGTGGAAGCCTGGGCGCAGACGGTGCATCCCGACGACCGCCCCTTCGCGGAAAGGGAACTCCAGGCGGCCGTGCGCGGCGAGCGGGAGTACGCCATCCGTTTCCGGGTGCTGTGGCCCGATGGATCGGTGCGTTTCATCCAGGCCGCATCGCGCCGTTTCTTCGATGCAGACGGCCGGGTCGTGCGCATCCTCGGGGTGAACTACGACGTGACGGAGCTGGTGCAGACCCAGCAGCGCCTACAGGCCGAACAGCAGCGGCTGAGCACCACCCTCGACTCCCTGTTGGACCCCCACCTGCTGATCGGGCCGGTGCGCGATGAGGCCGGCGCGATCGTGGATCTACGCATCCTGCGGGGCAACCCCGCCGCCGCTGCCTACAACCGCATGTCCATGGAGGAATTCATGGGAGCCACGATGCGGCAGTTCTGGCCAGGGCACTTCAACAATGGACTGTTCGATCGGTTTGTGCAGGTGCTGGCCACCGGCGAGCCTCTGGTTCTCGACAACTTCTGTTACAAACAGCATGAGAGATTGCACAGCACGCGGTACTTGGACATGCGCGTGGTGAAGGTGAGCGAGGAGCTGAGCGTCACCTGGCGCGATGTGACGGAGCGCATCGCCTTGGAGCAGGCGTTGAAACAGCGGGCCGCCACCGACAGCCTCACCACCCTGCTGAACCGCGAGGAAGTGTTCACGCAGATGGAGCGGCTCCTGGCCGGCGACCGTCGCCGGGGGGGAGAGCTGGCGGTGCTCTTCTGCGACCTCGATCACTTCAAGGAGGTGAACGACGACTACGGCCACCAGGCCGGCGATGCGGTGCTGCAGGCCATGGCGACCCGGATCCGCTCCTGTCTACGGGGCTCTGACCTGGCCGCGCGCATCGGCGGCGATGAACTCATGGTGGTGCTGCCTGGGTTGCAGGGTCTCCCGGATGCGCTCGCCATCGCGGAGAAGCTGCGCCGCCTGGCCGGTGAACCGGTGCCGATTCCTGAGGGACAGGTGCAGATCAGCATCAGTGTGGGGGTCGCCCTGGCCTGTGCCGGTGAATCGCTCGACGAGCTGATCGCCCGGGCTGACACAGCGATGTACACAGCCAAGCAGCAGGGTCGCGATCAGGTGGTGGCGATCGGCTACGCGAGCTGAGGTGATCGCGGTGGCTTGGCCAGGGGGCCTGACGATCACTTGGCACGGCTTCACGACGGTGATGTCCTCCCTTCTCGGAGCCAGCTCCTCGCTATCGGACTCGCCGTAGTCCCTGTCGCCGTCCAGGCTGAGCTCTTGGAGCTTCACCTTCAGGAGATGGTCCTAGCGATCGTCGCCCAGGTATTGAAAACGGTAGACACTCCGACCCACATAACCCCCCAAGCCAGGGAGCCCCGTCCTGAGTCGCCGTAGGGGGAGAGATCATCTGCAGTTTCACAGCCTCCTTGTCAGCTGATGGGCACGGCTCGAGGATGCACTGGTAGGTCGGAGCGGCAAGACTCAGGACAACTTCAGCAATTGGGAGGTGGGCGATGTCTCTCTGTTCCTCAGCGAAAGCAGGCTATCAACAGGGGCACCCGCTCTTGATCATGAACTCACCTGACAACCCTTGCCGATCGACGCAGAACCAAGATTTACATGGACTCAAGCAAATCACCAAGGGTTACAAATGTATATCCCTTACTCCTTAGCTTGGGCACGATGGTCGCGAGAGTTTCGCGCGTAAGAGGATTGGATTTGCTGGTATCATGCATCACAATAATGCCACCTGGGTGGGCAAAGTGTTCCACAAACTGCTCTTGCAGCTCCAGGCGAGCTTCTGGCGTTAGAAGGGGTATTGGGATCCCATCAAAGGGCCAGATTGACCCCAGCACCGTTCGGTAGCCTCTTGCTTCAGCCCATACAGTCATCTGAGGCGTCGGCCAACCACCACTCGGCCGAAACCATCGAAGGGGCTTGCAGGGAATCCCGTTGCTCTCCAGGTCCTTCCTAATCGCCTCGGTGGTGAAATCCAATTGCTCCATAAACTCTTCCCTGGGAAGGAAGAGTGACCACTGATCGCGCATCATATGGTTGCCTAGTTCATGACCATTCTCTGCGGCTCTCGCTGCCACGCCCGGATGATCCTTGATTCGCTCGCCAATGCAGAAGAACGTGGTTGGCACCTGGAGATCGTTTAGTAAATCCAGAAGTGCCATGGAGCCCTCGGCCGAGTGATCTTTTCCACTCGATGGAAAGTCATCGATAGTCAGAGCAAGAAGGTTGCGATCGTTGCGGCCTTTGAAAATAACGTCCATGACCAGCGAGCATGCACTCCGCACATGCAGCCTACTTCGCAAGATTCCGTGGTCCCGATTTGCAATAGACTGATAGGGACTCCTTGTTGTCTCTGTAGTGTGATTTTCCCGATTTGAGCATGCTACGCTTGCAAGCAATATGCTGAGGGAGGTTCAGTCGTGCTCCGCGACGAGCAGCTTGGAGATTGCCCCCAGCGCTGATTCAAAGTCCTTCATGGTGCTTCATGCCAGGCCTGCCAGCATCGACTGAGGTCGGTGGAATCGCGTCCCCTATGCACTCGCCAGAAGGCGATTCCTGATGCGCGGAGGCGCTGGGTTCGCATTCCAGCTTGGTTTCTGCTTCTGGTGGCCATGCTCGGAATCCTGCAGTGGCTGCCAGAGCCTGGGGGATCTGGGGCACTTCACCACCCACCACCACTGCGGTCTCACCGAGGCAGTCGGCCTTCAGCTGCGGCGACGGCCTTCGAATTCTTCGTTCCGCTACTTCTTTCATCTGGTGGACGTGGCTGGCCCTCTGCGCTGCGACTCGTGACTGGACGATCGCCCAGATCCCCAATGGAGTTCGATCGAGCCCACCTTCCGGCGGAGGCATAGCAAAAAGCGCCGCTCGCGCGGCGCCTGCTTCCCAGAAATGCCCGCCAGGAGCAGCGGGCATTTCGCCCTTATCTTCCACCAGCGCAGGCTGGAGTTGATCAGGCTTCTGCATCACAACAGCTTTACAGACTCTGTATGGAAATGACTCGCCACATGACGCTCTGCCCTACAGATGTTTTCACTGTGTGCGCTTCTGTGGAGATCACGGGTCAGCACGGTCTGGCACCCGCAACATGGTGAGAGGAGAAAGCGTGGGTTCCGTTGCAACCGGCGCAGATGAAAAACGGTATGGGAAGCGATGCTGTAGCACAGCGAACCATTGAGCTTTATCCCCTGGGTTGCTCCAACCCAGGGCAGCTTGTGAGCGAGGCGCTGCGCTACTTCAGGCTTCACTTCCGCGATCCGATTGAGATTCCAGATCTCGCCTGTGTTCTTGGGACGAGTGTGAGCTGCCTGGATCTCAGCTTTGAGCGGATTCGTGGCGTCACGCCATTACGGGCACTGCAGGAACACCGACTGAACAAACTGTTTGCGACGCTGACAGCTCAGCCTCGCCAGGGTCTGGGCAGAGCAATCCGTTCTTGCGGCCTTGGTCAGACGGCGGGTGTTCTGGCCCTGTTTGAACAGGAGTTCGGCATAGACATGCCCCTTTTCTTGCTCACATGCCGGCGAGCAGCCGATGACCGACTGTTCCGCCTGCGGCACCCGGAAGCAGAAGCACTGGTGCTGCCGATCTGAGCACAGATGGCAGATGGCGGTAGCGTGTTTTCTCGGCACACTCTTGAGGTCATGTGGGTCTAGGGACAGGCCTTGACGCTCGTGCCGCTCCGGCACTTCCCCACCCGCAGGCAGCGTGATCCCGCCCTTCAGAACCGGGTGGAGCCGGCGAGTATCGCGGCCGGTAAGACTGTCCCCGCTGAATCCCTCCGCACTTCGAACCGTGGTCTGCGCCATCCTGATGCTGCCCTGATGTCCCCCGCAGTGGATCCTGCCCAGTTGCGCGCCCTGTTCAGCAAGCCCTACGGCACCCCAGGTCCCAGCGAGGCCCAGTGGCGTGAACGTTATGCCGACGACGTGCACTTCAGCGATCCCACCCAGGAGCGGCAAGGCATCGACGCCTACATCGCCGCCCAGGAGGGCCTGCTCCAGCGCTGCGACGACACCTATCTCACCCCCGGAGCGATCGCAGTCGAGGGCAACACCGCCTTCGTGGAGTGGGAGATGGGCCTGAAGATCAAGGGCATCGAGTTTGTGTACCCCGGCACCACACGACTGCTGTTCAACAGCGAGGGCAAGATCTTCGACCACCGCGACTATTTCGACTTCGTGGGCCCCACCTTCGCGCCGGTGCCGCTGCTGGGCGGCTTCGTGCGCTGGCTCTACAGGCGATTCGTGGACTGATCGGATCGCGGCCAACCCCAAGCCGGAGGCGATGCGGGGCCTGTTCAGCCCAACTCCAGGCAGGCCAGGCCATACACGTCGCGCAGCGACACGGCCGGCGCCTCGCCGCGGTACATGCGGAGGGTGGTGCCCACAGGCCTGAAACCCAGCCCCTCCAGCAGCGAAGCGGCGCCGGTGTTAGCGCCGGGGGCATCGATCAGCACCACGCCCGGGTGGCGGTGCAGCAGGCTCTGCAGCAGCAGGGACGCAGCCTGGGGCGTCTCTGCCATCAACGGTCCGATGCGCCAGCCCTCCCCGCGAGGAAGCAGGCAGGGGCGGATGCGACCGAAACCGTGGCAGGCTCCGGCAGCATCAATCAGGGCCAGCACGGTGCCGGCGGGGTGGTGCAGCCACTGGCGGAGAAAGTGGGGCCGGGGGCTGGGTTCGCGCTGGGCATCAAAGGCCTGCACAGCCTGCTCCGGGATGGCGTCACCTTCGAGCAGCTTCCAGCCCTCGGAGGAGGCCGTTGGAGAATCCTGACCATCGCTGATCACCTGCCAGCGGGTGGTGGGGGAGGCGGGCACAAAGCCCCAGCCTGCGTAGTCGGCTACTCGATCACTGGCGGCCTCCAGACCGATGCAGGGCAGGTCATCGAGGTGGTCGAGCGCGTGGCGCCAGAGCTGCAGGCCATAGCCATGGCCACGCCACTGAGGCTGGACCAGATAGAGGCCAAGGAAGCCATAGGCCGAGGTGTAGCGCACGCCGGTGATGCAGCCCACGCGTTCGCGGCCCAGCCATCCCACCCAGATGCCCTGGCGATCGGTCTGGCGGTAGATGGCCACGTCGCCGCTGCCGGGCGCAAAGCCCTCCTGGCGCGCCCAGGTGGTGACCGCGCTGATGTCGCCTCGCTCCAGCGGCCGGATCTGCAGGGTGCGGTAGGCCATCAGAGCGCGGGGTCAGGCCAGGGGAGAAGTTGTTGGCAGAGCGCTCAGCCAGCCCGGGCGGAAGCCGCGGGTGTTATGGGTGGAGTGGCTCACCATGGCGCCCAGCCACTCTGCAAGATTCACGCGGCTGAGGTTTCCCCGATTCCGGAGACAGCAGTAGAGCTTCCTCAGCGGTGAGTGTAGGAGCCGTGGTGCTGGGGCAGGGCTGCGCATCGGGCCATCAGTCGCATCGGAAGCCTGCAGCTGGAGATCAGCAGTGGCAATCCCCCGCTGGCTCGGCGCGAAAAGGGAACAAGTCTGCGTTGCGATTGGCAATCGCCACCAGCGAGAGCATCACCGGAACCTCCACAAGAACACCAACAACGGTGGCAAGGGCGGCACCGGAATTCAGGCCGAACAGGCTGATGGCGACAGCCACAGCAAGCTCAAAGAAGTTGGAGGCGCCGATCATCGCTCCCGGGGCGGCAATCGCATGGGGTTGTCGCCACAGACGCATCCAATTAGCACTGATCCAGAAAATCAGATAGGTCTGCAGGATCAGGGGAATGGCGATCAAAGCAATCGCCACTGGATTGGCCAAGATAGCGGTGGCCTGCACCATGAACAGCAGCAAGACAGTCGCAATCAGACTGATCACCGCTACCGGTTTGAGGTTCTGTTCCAGACGCTTGATCCGTCGTGGGGAACGCAGAAACAGTCGGGTCATCCACCCGGCGGCCAGAGGAACCACCACGAAGAGACCCACAGCCATCAGAAGGGTGTCCCAGGGGACCAGCACCCTGCTCACGCCCAGCAGCAGTACGGCAATCGGCGCGAAGGCGAACACAAGGATCAGATCGTTGATGGCCACCTGGGCCAGGGTGTAGTTGGGATCGCCATCGCTGAGGCGGCTCCAGACAAACACCATCGCCGTGCAGGGAGCCACACCCAGCAGGATCATCCCGGCGATGTACTGATCGGCGAGTTCGGTGGGAATCCAGGCGGCGAACACTCCCCTCATGAACAACCAGGCGAGGGCAGTCATCGTGAGCGGCTTGATCAGCCAGTTCACCACAACCGTGACGACCAGTCCTTTGGGCTGACGACTCAACCCGGCGATGGAACAGAAATCAACCGCCAGCATCATCGGATAGATCATTCCCCAGATCAGCAGGGCGATCGGCAGGTTGATGCGAGCCACCTCCAGGGCGGCGATGGCTTCAGCGGCAGCGGGGAACAGCGCCCCGAGCAGCACACCCGAGGCAATGGCCAGCGCGACCCAGAGGCTCAGAAAGCGTTCAAAGATGCCCATGGCCGTCAGCAGCAGGGTTCTGCAGGGGTCACGCAACTGTCAGCCAGCGCGGCGAGCCAGCTCCGAAGCCGTTCCATCGCCTCCGGGCGGAGCCTGTAGTGAACCCAACGACCGCTCTGGCGGTCCGCCAGCAGCCCCGCCTGCCTCAGCACCTTGAGGTGAAAGGAGAGTTTCGACTGGGCCAGGCCCAGCTCCGAGGTGAGCTCACAGACACAGCGCTCACCGCCGCTGAGGGCCTCAATCACCTGCAGGCGGATCGGGTCCGCCAGGGCCCTGAGCAGGGTCCTGGCGTGATCGGCCGAGAGGGGTTCAGCCTTAGGAAGGGAAGCCGGAGCTGGGGCAACGACAACGCTCATGTGACCTGCAACACACAACCCATCAATTGTAGTTGATCTATGGTTGCCAGGTTCCCGCCCGGCCCTGCTGCGGTTCCCATGAAAATCGGCATCAACGGCTTCGGTCGCATCGGTCGGCTGGTGTTCCGCTCCCTCTGGGGTCGCCCCGGTATCGAGCTGGTGCATGTGAATGACGCCGCCGGCGATGCCCACACCGCGGCTCACCTGCTGGCGTTTGATTCCGTGCATGGCCGCTGGCAGCAGGCGGTGCAGGGAAACACCCGCGGTTTCTTCGTCGGCAGCCAGCCCATCAGTTACACCCAGCAGAAGGACCCCACCGCAGTTCCCTGGCGGGAGGCGGGTGTCGAGCTGGTGCTCGAATGCAGCGGCAAGCTCAAGACACCGGAAACCCTGCAGCCCTACTTCGACGCGGTGGGCCTCAGGCGCGTGGTGGTGGCCTGCCCGGTCAAGGGAACCATCGCCGGCGCCGAGGCGCTGAACATCGTCTTCGGCATCAACCACCACCTCTATAACCCTGAACAGCACCGCCTGATCACCGCCGCCTCCTGCACCACCAACTGCCTGGCCCCGATCGTGAAGGTGGTACATGAAAGCTTCGGCATCCGCCACGGCTCGATCACCACCCTCCACGACGTCACCAATACCCAGGTGGTCGTTGATGGCTTCAAGAGCGACCTGCGCCGTGCCCGCTCCTGCCTGCAGAGCCTGATCCCCACCACGACAGGCTCGGCCAAGGCCATCGGCCTGATCTTCCCGGATCTTCAGGGCAAGCTCAATGGCCATGCCGTGCGGGTTCCGCTCCTCAACGCCTCGCTCACCGATGCGGTGTTCGAGCTTGAGCGCAGCGTCACGGTGGAAGAGGTGAACGGAGCCTTTGAGGCCGCCGCCAATGGCCCCCTTCACGGGATTCTCGGTTACGAAACCCGACCGCTGGTATCGGTGGATTACCTCAACGACAGCCGCAGTTCGATCATCGATGCCCTCTCCACGATGGTGGTGAACGGCACCCAGCTCAAGGTGTACGCCTGGTACGACAACGAGTGGGGCT
Source organism: Cyanobacteriota bacterium (assembly GCA_046342315.1). GTDB lineage: Bacteria > Cyanobacteriota > Cyanobacteriia > PCC-6307 > Cyanobiaceae > Cyanobium. The sequence goes on along the minus strand of JBKDPV010000109.1, from coordinate 3,532 downwards.
ACAGCTGCCGCATGGCGGATCTGGTCAGCCATGTCGCCCTGATGGATGAACGCTGAGGAAAGGCCATGAGCAGAGACCAACGACCACGCCCCACTGTGGGCCTGCCGAAGCCTCGCCAGGCTCTGTCCGCGCTACAGCAATACGCAATCGTCACCGCCAACTACTGGGCGTTCACGCTCACCGATGGCGCCCTGCGCATGCTCGTGGTCTTCCACTTCCATGAGCTCGGCTACAGCACGCTGGAGATCGCCTTCCTGTTTCTCTTCTACGAGTTCTTCGGCATCATCACCAATCTCTACGGCGGCTGGCTGGGTGCCCGCTTCGGGCTGCGGCTCACATTGTGGACCGGCACCCTGATGCAGGTGGCGGCTTTACTGATGCTGATGCCGGTAGCTGATTCCTGGCCAAAATGGTGGAGTGTGGCCTATGTCATGGTGGCCCAGGCGATCAGTGGCATCGCGAAGGATCTCAACAAGATGAGCGCCAAGAGCGCCATCAAGACCGTGGTGCCCGAAACCCCGGAGGATCACAGCCAGGGGGAAAGCCAGCTGTTTCAGTGGGTGGCGATCCTCACGGGTTCCAAGAATGCCCTCAAGGGGGTGGGTTTCTTCCTCGGTGGTCTGCTGCTGACCTCGATCGGCTTCAACGCCGCGGTGGGGGCGATGGCCGCCGGTCTGTTTCTCGCCTTCCTACTCACCCTGGTGTTGCCGGCAGAGATCGGCCGCATGAAGCAAAAGCCCAAATTCACAGCCTTGTTCTCCAAGTCCCGCGGCATCAACCTGCTCTCGCTGGCTCGCTTCTTCCTGTTCGGCGCCCGCGATGTCTGGTTCGTGGTGGCCCTGCCGGTGTTTCTGCAGACGGCCCTGGGCTGGCGCTTCTGGGAGGTGGGCGGCTTCATGGGCCTCTGGGTGATCGCCTACGGCATCGTGCAAGGATCTGCCCCGTCCCTGCGCCGCAGCTGGGGCCAGAGCGCCCCTCCTGGCGTGAGCGCGGTGCAGTTCTGGACCGCCCTGCTTACGGCCATCCCCGCGCTGATCGCCATCGCTCTCTGGCGGGAGGTAGCCCAGCCGGGAGTGGCCGTGGTGGTGGGGCTGGCAGCCTTCGGTGTGGTGTTCGCCATGAACTCCTCGATCCACAGCTATATGATCCTCGCCTACACCGAAGCTGAAGACGTAAGCCTGAACGTCGGCTTCTATTACATGGCCAACGCCGCCGGCCGCCTGCTCGGCACGGTCCTCTCCGGTGCCCTCTTTCTGGTGGGCGGCCTGCAGGCCTGCCTATGGTGTTCTGCCGTGCTGGTGTCTCTTGCCTGCGCGGCGAGCATGCGGCTACCCACGCCGCCGCGCCAGCTCAGCGCGGCGACCTGAGCCCAATCGAGTAGGGAGCCGGCTCAGCAGAATGCGGCTTTACAGGCGTCGTCAATGCTGCGCCGCAGGGCCTCGCTGAAGCGCAGCCCCACCTGTCGATCTCCACCAAAGGAGGAGCTCAAGAGGTAGCGGTAGGACTTCGATTCCACCACCCGATCTCATTTTCACTGAGGTGGCTGACTCCAGCCCTGGCGTAGCTGTCCATCGCCGCCAGGTTTCCCATCGAGCAGCCTTTCACGCTGTTGGACGATCGGGATCAGATCATGACTCGATGCCCCTGCCCGTGGCTGGGGACATTGAGCCAGGGCCAGCAACGCCTTGCCGCAGTGATGCGAATAGCTCTCAAGAGCAATACGACAGAGAAAACAACCCCCAGCAGTGAAAAACGAGGGCCCATCATGTATCATTTTCTTCATCGGGGCTGACACGATCGTCTGTCCCTAGCGCCAGCCTCACGGCACCCAACCATGACCCTCATCTCCAACTTCACCTCGGCGGACGTGGCCACCGGTCCCGCCGGGCGCGCCGTGGCCCAACCGATGGACCCAGCGTTGGTGGAGGCGCTGCAACACCACCTCACGATGGAGCGCCAGGTCAGCGCTGCCTACTTCGCAATGGCGATCTGGTTTGCCGAGAGGGAGCTTCGGGGCTTCTCCCACTTTTTCAAGCAAGAAGCCAAGAGCGAGCAGGAGCATGCAGCCACATTTGCCGACTATCTGATTGCCCGCGGTCAGACCGTGGTGCTCCAGGATCTCTCCGCACCACACCAGGCCTGGGCGTCCGCCGAGGAAATCATGGCAGCCTCCTTCCAGATGGAAGCTGATGTCACCACCTCATTGCAGCAGCTCTACGCCATGGCGGAGCGGTCCTCCGATCTGCGTACCACCGTGTTCCTCGACCCGATTGTTCATGCTCAGGTGGATGCGGAAAACGAATTCGCCCATCTGCTCGGACGCGTGCGCTTCGCCCACTCGCAAGCCGCCGCAATGCTGATCATTGACGGTGAGTTGAGCGACGAGAAGCACAGCCCGGCGAAGCTGGGCTGACACCCTCTCATTCACAAGCGGAACACTTGCTCCGGGCTCACCTGACGAGCCCGCCCCCACCTGGGCCTCTGATCGGGCGCAAGCCGCTCCGGCGCCTGGGGAGCTCTCCGCATCGCTGACTGAAGCACGGCCCCTACAGCTCAGCCCCGACATCACACCGGTTTGGTGGCGATCACGGCGAAGAACGGGTCCCCCTTGGCGCCGATCAGTCCCGACAGGCCCAGCGCCCTGGTCTGTTCGGCGATGAGGGTGGGGGTGGGCCATCCCTGGGCGATCAGCACCTCGGCGACATAAGCGAGGTGGTCGCGGTCGCTGCCGTCAGCCCAGACCTGAGGTGCCTTGGTGAAGAACATCCGGTTCGAGAAGGCCACGATCAGCTGCCCCCCTGGGCGTGTGATCCGAAGAAGTTCGGCTGCCATCGCCTCCGGGTACTGCAGGTACTGCCAGCCGGCCACGATCAGGGTGGCATCCACACTGCTGCTCTCCAGGGGGATGTTCTGATCACGGTTGAGGTTCTGCACCCAGTGGCGATCCAGCCGTCGATTGGCGTTCAGCTCGCTGGCGTTCAGGCCGTGGCCGATGACCGAGGCATAAGTCACATCGTCCGGCAGATGCGACACCCAGCTCGACATCAGATCGAGCACCACCGCACCTGTGGGGATCCGCTCGCGATAAAGCTGCGTCAGCCTTTGCCGGAAGGCACCGTCGAGATGATGCACGAAGCGCGGCTCGGCATAGAACATGGCGTCGTCGCTGCTGTCCCACTTGCGTCGCTGCGATTCCGTCAGCACCTGAACGACCATGGGCCCTCTCTGGGAAGAAGGCCATTCTGGTGGCTGCCCTCTCGATGCCGTGAGAGCGTCGTCGCTATAGGTGCTTCACTGTCGACAGGAAGACCACAAAGACGGCATCGAATGCATCAGCTTCACCACCTTCGACATAGGCTAAGCCCTCTCGAAGACAGACGCTTTCGAAAACGAAGCCCGATGACTGACAGTCGGCTTTCCATCAACAGCCCATCACTGATAGCCATGAACACCTCGCCCCCTCCCCCCGGAATTCCCACCCATAGCCCCCGCTACACCGCGGCCCTCGGCTGGGCCGCCGAGCTGCACCGTC
>JBKDPV010000108.1:0-8625 GCA_046342315.1 Cyanobacteriota bacterium | reverse complement strand
GCAGCGGATGGCTGGCCGGGATCCGCTCCTCGATCGAGACGTAGGAGAACAGGGAGCCGCTGTGCTCACGCTGACCTCGCATCTCAGATAGGCAGCTGGCTCATTCTCGCAGGGATGGCCGGGTTTTTCAGCGAACTCTTAAGCGGCTATGCGCTGTATTCCAGCAGTCGAGTCAATGGGGCCCGCGGATGCACAGCGTGTGGGGGCGGCGGGGTTAAGTACGAGCCTTGGTACCTCGAAGAAAACCCAGACCTTGCCAAGGAGCCCCTGGATTTCAGGAAAGGGACAGGATTCAAGCCTCATACCCCTCGAACAGAAGCAGTGCTTCCCCGTCTGGAGGACTGAGAGCATGTCGCGCATTTCCAGCCGCCCCTGAGGGGCACCCACCGTTGAGCAGGCGCCGCACCCACAGCCCCGCGTTCATGGCCATATCGCCATGGCGTCGATCAGTGGCAGGAAGACCATCCAAGAGATCGCTGCTGACCACGCCATCCACCCCATCCCCGATAAAGCCAAGGGATGGGGCTCGGGGAAGGCGCCTGCGACCTTCTCACCAGAGACTCAAGCCATGGCCGTCTTGCGCCGCTGGGCGGTGTAGAGGGCTGCACCGCCGGCCGCCAGCACGATGCCACCGCTGACGGCCATGAAGACCAAGGTCTGGAGCACCAGCAGAAAGATGCCCAGGGCCGAGAAGGCGCCAATGCGCACCTTGGCCTTGATCAGCAGCGTCAGCAGCACGAGCACGGTGGCCTTGAGGGCCAGAACCTTCGCCGTGGTGAGCGGGCAGAAGGGGTTCAGAAGCATGGCGGGCTCACAGGTCTCCCCATGCTGCTGGCCGCGAAGCCATCCCGTGGCTGCGGCTCACCGGAGAGACTCTTCCCGGGCACACGCCTTGGGCAGGCTCAACGATCCACGGGCAAAGGCGGTGGCAGCCACTGGGGTGCACAGGACTTCCAGCCCTGCTGACGCCTTTCGGCCCAGAGCTTGATCGCCTGCTCGCGGGTCAACTCAGTGCGCTTCTTGAGCAGAGGCGGCTCTCCGCCGGGCACCAGCTCGCCAAAGGTCACCTCCAGGTTCTGGCTCCAGCGGTCGTAGCGGCGGGGGCTGGAAGTGGAGCACCTGGCGACCATCACTGATCCAGGCCTCACGGGGCGACAGCGGTCGCCGGTTCCGAGCCGCTCCGCTCATGCCACTTCCGGCGCCCACCCCCGCTGCCGCACCATGTCGTCTGTCCACCCCTGGCAGCGGTGGGTGAGGTGCTCACCCTTGGCGATGAGCGCCTGGTGCAGCTGGCAGGTGAGCAAGGGAATGCAGTTCGCCCCGGCGTGATGGCGGTACCAGTGGCAGGTCATGAAGACCTTGCGGCTGCGGGTCGCCAGCAGCACCTCCTGATCGAGGTAGGGCCACTCCTCGATGGGCAGATCCCCAGCGCTCTCAGCCGGTGTGGTGGTGCGGCGCAGATGCAGCCCCATGATCCCTCCCCATGCGTACACCCGTACTAGCGCGGGTTAGCGGGTTAAGGGCTGCAGCCGAGAATGGAGCTGACCCTGCCTCCGCTGCCCTGGCCCCACCGAGCGACCATTACGGCAGGGTTTGCGCAGAGAAGGGCGCCTGGCCCCTGGATGACCATGCTCCGACCGAGACGGGCCGGTACCGATGCCTCACCTGCGGGGCCGAGTGCCGTTCTTCGGAGCGGTGGTTGTTCCGGCTGGGGCTTCGCAGCGACTGCCAGGGCGAGTTCAAGTGCCAAACCCGGCTGTGCCCATGGCCCAGGGGGCGGTACCGGTACTGAGGGGATCGCAGGATTCGAGCTCTGTATCACCCTTCAAGACCGCTATCCCAACGGGTTGATCACCTCCGCAAGCTCTCGCAGGTCACTCCATCCCGATTGCGATCTGTGTAGGCGTTGCCCCGATACAGCAGGCCCCAGGAGCGCGTAGATGAGGCAATCAGGCTGCAGCAACGTCGGCTGTAGTCGAGGGTGCACGTCTCACAAAACTTTAGAATGCACAAATAGTTGATGGAAAGGCTATGAGCATGCCTAATGAAAACTATTGTATCATTTGCAATAACCTATGAGCAAAGGCGCTACTATGTTCAAGAGCATTTGAAGTTAAGCGTTGGATTCTTGTGACAGTAGGATTGACCCTCATTATTGCGATGACAGTAGCATCCAATTCTAGTATGTTTATGTTGGGCGCGTTCTCTGAAGAACTCGTAATTTCGCCTACTGGCACTGTTCTTGTTGCTGGTGTCGAGAATGGTCGTGAACCGGATGAGACCGAGGAGGATAATCGAAAGCAGAGACCAATCCCCCCGGACAACCAAGACACACCAACTAAGAAACGCAAAGGCAATGACGAAAAGAAATAAGGCAAGAATCAACACGATGCAAACTCTCCGAGATAATAGATCATGCCAAAAAGATTTATCCATCTCCCTAGGGCAACCGTTTCATGGCTTCAGAATAATCCGATTAAGGCTTTTTTAGCCACCGTTTTCGGAACCATTGGGCTTCCTGCGCTGATCAATACTGTGCTTCAGGAAGTTTTTGTTCCAGCCCTGTTGCCATTAAACATTATTACCAACGTTTCAACGTTAAAGCCTTCGCTAAGATCGACGTTCACCCTAGGTGAAACCAAGTCTTATAGTCCGCTTGAACTCCAAGTATCAGTTAAGAATCCCGGGAAAAAGAAGATTTTCCTTATGCGATCTGTCTGGACTGCTGAAGTCTGCAAGCTAGCACCTAAGTCATCCTCGCCCAGTTCAGGAGGGGCAGCGCAAGAATCTACTGACGATTTTTTTTTCGCCTCAGATCTTCAAGCAAACAACAATCCCTGGAAGAGCAAGTTTCCGACAACATTCTTAGGCTTTGAGCCCCAGTGTCGATTTATTGGCATTGGCAATCTCGTGGCAGATAGTTCGGTCAGTCCCGGGGAGGAAATTAGCACCAGGATTTTAATTGTTTATCCAGCTGCAATTAGTTTCTACCAGGGAGGACCAATGCAGCAGCCAGATTATATTCGAATTAATACTATTATTCCTTCAAGTTCAACAAGAAATGATAATCTGTCCTATCGACTACAACTTAAGAAGGAAGATCTTAGTGTATCAAGTGCGGATTCTTCTCCGGCCAATACACCTCGAATCAGGGCACCCCGAGGCTTTGAGCTTTGGTTGAAACGTGATAAAGGGCGTTTTAATGACGACTGTGTCTTCGATACACGTAAAATGGCCAAAGATGAGAGAGAGTCGTTTAGGCCCCTTGATAACCAGGTGGTTGTAAGTGGTGAGACTGTTCAGGTATGGTGTAAGCTCAGCCCAGAGGAAGAACGAAAAAAAGGTATTATCTCCTCACAGTCGTCACACGAAACCTGGCTGACAGAACGCAGTGTAGATAAATGAACTTTTGCTGCAGACGGCTTCCGCATATACTGGCGAATTCCTAGAGTTTTTCTAGTTGTTACGGACGCTCGCATGCTCAGTTCAAGGTGGCCTCTACTTAAGTTCAATAAAAAAGCGCTTTACTGCCTCAAATCATCTCTTCTGAGCCTAATAATTGTTTCTTCTCTTGTCATGCCAAGCTATGCCGGCTGCTTCAAGGATGCCGATGGAAATACGATTTGTTGTGACGAGAATGGTAACTGCACCAAAGTAAGATAGATCTTTTAAGATATAGTTGTGGGACACCAGGCCGTGATCACGGGCCTGCTCGATCGCCATGCCGCCGGCGACTGGGGCGAGCTGGATGCGGAAGACAAGACCGCCAACGATGAGGCCATCGGTCGGCAGCACAACGAAGGCAAGGACAGGAAGGGGCCGGCGCCTGGCCGGACCCCGGTGGCTCAGAGGGGCAGCGGCTCCCAGGCCGCTTTCTCCTCGGCCTCCAGCCGCTGATCGATCTCAGAGACCCGCTGGAGGAATGTAGCCATCGCCGGCAGCACTTCCTCTTCCAGCAGGGTGATCTCCTCCTCCGTGTAGGTGGCATCGATCCAGGTGCGGCGGATCGGCCGGCCGCGGTGGGTGCGCAGGATCCACTCCAACGCCCGCTGGCAGGACTCCACCAGCGAGCCGGGATCCTCCACGGCGTAGTGAACAGCCGTGGTGAGCATGACGATGACGCCAAACGGCGCAGCGACGGGACGCCGAAAGGCACGCCCCGCCCGTCAAGGGGCGGCCCCCCTGATCCGGCGCGGTGAGCACCGGCGGCCACGCCGGGGCGATCGCGCCTCCTTCAACACCGCCGACTCGCGCAGCCCTTGACCAGGGGCGAGCCTGAAGGGGCCCGGCGCGGAGCATTTCTTGGGGTGGGCGGGGGCTGTTGGCAGCAGCCCGGAGAATCCACCTCGGCCGTCGCCGAGCCTGCGATCTGCCCTGCTGAGCGCTGAGACGGAAGCAAGGCCTGAACGTTGTGCTGAGGTTGCCGGCTGATCAGCTGCCCTTCGGGGGTTGGCCTTCGTGGGCAGCCACGGCCACTGCCTGTGCGATCCCGCCGAAGCCCACCGGTTCCCCATGCAGGAACTGGTTGGGAGGACAGAGTGATGGAGCTCTGCCTCCGCTCATGGGCATTGAGCACCGCTGTTAGGAGAACGTAGAATTACCACTATTTCACGGCTTTAAGGTGAACGTGCTGGCAGCCCTCTCCAACCTATTCATGGCGCGGCATGAGTTGCTAAGCAGGGCATAATTTCGTTCTTGGTGTGCTCGTGCTCATCTGGGCAGACACCGCCAAAATGGGCGAATTTCAGATTCCTAAGAAGAGAATTTAGACTGATCGACGCCTGATCGGCGATCGACATATTCAATGAAGGGCAAGTCAGTGTCAGGCGCCCTTCCTTAGGGTTCATTACCTAGAGCTTCCCTAAATCCAGGGAACGTGAATGTTTCAACTCATTGCGATACCATTGGCATTGGCCTGTTGACTCAAATGAGGAGTAATAATTAAGAAGATGGTATACTCACTTCCTGCGATGGGCAAGCCAAAAGGAAAGGCACTTCCTCCGAGCGGCAGTCTGATCTTCGCCTTATTTTTAGCAATTACATTTCCTGCTCCATCCTATGCCTGGACCTGCAGAAGCCAATGCGAATGGTATCAGCCCGACTGCATAGCATGGAAACAAGTTCATTGCAGCGCCGGCCCTGCCCCATCTACAATACAACCAGTCTACGAACCTCCGAGAGAACAGCAGATAAGAGAAGAGCAAATCAGACAGCAGCAGATGAGAGAACAGCAAATGAGACAGCAGCAGTTATTGCAAGAGCAGATCAGGTGTGCGCAGCCCTTCTCTAATGAATACTATCGCTTTACAATAGAGAATCAAACAGGCAATTCCGTGATCTACTTGGTAAACGGAATGCAGTTCCAATTAAATCCGGGCTTTTCACGAAATCATTCTTTTCCAAAGGCCGTAGGGCCAAATATTTGTAATATCATGCGCTATGGTCAACCATTGCTTGAGTTTGATTCAAGCTTTGAGCCGGGAGCGCAGATGAAAAGATATCGAGTGGGTTTAAACGCAATTGAATCCTTCCGGCAGAGCGGAACCGCCATAGACCTTTACCATTAGACTTCTTGAATTAATGAAGTTTTTCTGGTTCAAGTTCTTGAACATTGCCGCCGCTTACAGCCCCCGCCGACAGGAAAGTTGTCGACTGTGAATTTGACCACGCGGGGGATCAAGGAGACCACCAGTCTGGCGTTACAGCGAGGCTGTCAACGCTGATATCAGGAAGCAGATGAGTCCGCCTGCTCGTCAGAGCGGGGCGAAGATTTCCGATGAGACCGGTATTCACATGTGGATTCTCAACGCTTTGCCTAAGGACTTGAGGTGGCGCTTGGAGGGAGAGGTGATGCCGGCATCGCATAAGGAGCCCGAGGGCTGGTGTGCTGCCGACAGGTTCACGATGGTTCTTGAAAGCATGTCGACCATGATGAAGAGGCGCACTCGGTCGACTGACCCCTGCAGGTTAAGCGAAGCGTACCCGTTCAGATGTCGCTTGACAGCTCCCAGCGAACATCTGCGCTACTGAACCCTTTACAGCTTCCAGCAGCTTGATTCGCGGTTGTATCTCATGCAGAGACTGCTTGTGATGGGCGGAGCACTTATCGGGATTTCAGATGCTGTCTGATTGTCGTGGCCTACCGGTGCCCGAGCACTGATCCTCACTCAGCAGCAGGGGATTCAGGCAATCAGTAACGAGAGCGAACAGCTGCGCGGCCAACTCACCGCGATAGCAAGCGAGCTGGCAGAGCGTGAGCGAGATCGGCCGCACCGGCGCCCTCCTGCCACTGCGGCTGCGGTGCCGACTGCGCCTGCGCCACCGGCGGCTTATGCAACTGCGGTTGTTCCTGCAGCAAGCGTTGAGTCAAAAAGCCTTGGGAGGCTTCACCCCCCCCCAGCCTCATCCGTCCGCCTCACACAGCTGGACGGAGATTCACTCCTCCTCAGCCGCGCCCAAGGGGATGAGCTGGATCTGCTTGCGACCGAGCTTGATCTCGAACTCATCGCCGGGTTTCAGGCCCAGCTGGGCGGTGTAGGCCTTGCCGACCATCAGGTTGCCCGAGGCATCTACATGCCACTGCTGCTTTTAAATGCTAACTTGATCGCTATGAGTCAAACCAAGGAAGTGTCAGGCCAAAGGCATCGATTTGATCCATCACGATTTTGTTGAGCACACGGCCTAGAACGACCTGTGGTTCATCAGCACGAATTGGGACGACGAAATGTTGGATGGGCTTCGATTGATTCGACCCTTTGACGATGTTGCGTCTGATCAGGGAGTTTCCTGCTTCCAGTCCACAAACATAGGCTCTTTCCTGACAAAGACCTTTGGCACCATGCTCTCTTTCGCCCATCCGCACCCAGTCACCAGCGCAGACGATCGTCTCTACTGAGGTTTCCAAGGGTGGGCGCTTCCTAAAACTGCCGGGAGAGAAGTGAGACACAGAATCGGGATAACGCCTTACCTCGTAATCAACTACCTTTGCGTTCCTAAATTCAGGGTGAGCAATTGGAAGCAAGTCATGCATCAGTCGATCAATAATCTCTTCATCGTTCATCACTGCGATGCCAGATGCATTGTAAAAGTCGCTTGCAATCACGGAACCCTGCGGCTGGTCATGACCCCATAGCGCCCGCTCCGATTCTTTTTGCAATTGGTCAAGCATGAAAAAAGTGCCTCCAGCGCCCTTCAGCGATTCGAAGCGGGAGAAAACATTGGCTGGGTAAGCGATTGGAACATAGCGATCCAGCCACAAACGTGTTGAAACGACATCGATCGAACCGAGAGAAGCAGCGGCAACAAGCTCTGGCGCTGCTTTGCTGCATTCTGGAGATTGAGACATCAGGGATTTTAGTCCTTTTGCACCCACCGCTAAAACCACAGCATCGACGTTGTCAATCACTTTGACTTCATTTGTTTGTACACTCTGAATCTCAACCGAGCTTATGCGTTGCCTCTCAGATGAAACATTCAACCGTGTCACGAAGGTTCCCCCAAGGACGCGCAGATGATGGCGAGTCATCAGCTTTCGAGCGAGAGGCTTAAACAGATGTTCGGCTATGCTTTTTGAATTAATCCAACGAACATCAAACGAGTCTTGATGTGCTAGGGCATAGTAATAGAGGAGCTCCATGGTGACAGCAGCCGAAACTTCTTCGGGAGGCTTGAACAAGCCAACCAGCAAGATCGGTCGCAAGAATTCATTGATGAGTCGATCGCTGATGCCAAGCTTTATAAACAGTGATTGTCCACTAAGATTGTCGTATTTCTGGAAAACCTTGTCGCTTCGATAGAGGTCCAGCATGGCATAGAGAAGCCCTGCGATGCTGAGTCGATCTTGAATCGGAAGTCGCTTGAAGTTACTGATTGTTGCAATCACTTGGCCTAGGGGGCTTGGCCATTGGGGTGATTCTCCAAAAACAGGAGCTGTCGCTTCCAATCCATCGGGTGACCAAAAAGCACTGGTTGTGAAGTCAGTGAAGATCTTGCCTATTTCGAGCTCTTCTGTGAGGGCATTGATGTTGGGATAGTCCTTCCAAAAGCCCCTGGTTCCAGCTTCAAAGGGTTTACCGCTTTTGGTTGTGATTGGTTGACTGCCGGTTGGATCGAGCATCCCATCGATCAAGGTCACGTCAACGCCGGCTTCGCAGAGTGACTTTGCGGCACCCCAGCCAGCCCATCCGCCTCCGATGACGACCACATGGGATTGGTTTCTGTCGGGCATGGTGTTGTCTGGCATGGCTTGTTCTAGCGTCTGGCAGAGCGGGTCAGCCAGCGCGAGGCGTTGTGCTCGAGGACGGCTGACAACCGGCTCCCGGCAGGATGGACCCTCTGATCTGGCGCTATGACGCCAGCGGTGCCTGGCATTCGGCCAGCCACGAGGTTCTAAGGCGCTGTTCAGCGCCCCACTCCTTTCAACGCAGAGCTGCCTACCCATGAACGACCTCCCCATCTGGGATCAGCTCCTACGCCGTTACGTGGTGTCAAGCGACATCCGCTTTTGGTCCTCTGGCGACACGAAAACTGGTCCACTTGATGGCCTGCTGATGGGGGCCTGAGAGCGGCCCTTGGATCGGTGTTTCATCGGTGGGTGTCGTGTCGTTGGTGTGGGCTGCGGCATCT
>JBKDPV010000107.1:0-9813 GCA_046342315.1 Cyanobacteriota bacterium | reverse complement strand
GTCCAGTCCCAGGTGCCCTGCAGATCGCGGGGGATCCGCCCTTCGCGATCGCGGCGGGCCACCAGATCCTGCGACTCCACGATGCCCACCAGGATCGGATCCTTCCCGTAGGCGGGGGTGAGGCTGAGCTCGAGCCGGATCGGATCGTCCTTGACCAGCTTCAGCCGGAAGCGGGGCGGCAGCTTCAGACCACTAAGCACCGCAGCCACGATTCGGGTTCTCTGGTCAACCATCAGGTTCTGCCGGGTAGTGCGTCGACACCGGTGAGCCTATTCAGCGGTGCTCCACACCTCCGCGGTGTGCAGCTCGGCTCCGCTTCCCTGCCGAGACTCAGGAGCCTTCCCCGGGGGGGGAGGGCTGTTCGTTGTCGCCACCGAAGCGCACCGTGAGCAGGTCTTCGCCGGTGAGTCGGCCTTCGGCATCAAGGAGTTCGGGATGGATCGTGAGCCTGCCGGTGCGATCGGCTGCTGGGGGATCCGCTGCACGACCTGCCTCAGAGAAGCCGGGTTGTCCCATGGCCCGGAAGCCCTTGCTCATGATCCGGAAGGCCTGCGCGAGAAGCAGCAAAAAGCAGATCCCGTAGAGGAAGGGGAAGAAATCGGTGAGGAAGGATGGCACGGTGCGATCCAGACGCCGGGGGAGAGGACCGTGCGTCTCAGCGCATCATCGCTGGTCTGACCGGGAGCCGGCGGAGGAGAGCATCCAGGCCCAGAGGGTGGTGCAGGCGGCTCCGAAGGCCAGGAAGGCCAGAAGCAGGCGACTGGTGTCCATGTTTCGATACGTTTCTTCATGGATCTTAGGGGGTGGCGGGCGGTTTGCCCTCCCTTCCCTCTGTCCGGTGCTGTGACTACGGTTTCGAGTCTCTCTTCGCGAACACAGCGCGATGTCTCTCCACCGCGCCGCTCCTATCCGTGCTGCTGGGATGGCCGCCGCCCTCGCTCTGGCCGGGGCTCTGCCACTCCCCCTGGCGGTCGTCCCTGCCCAGGCGGCCGCCAGTGCAGCTCTTTCGCGCAGTTCCTTCGTGGCCGCGGCCGTGCGACGGGCCGGTCCCGCCGTCGTGACTATCGACACCGAGCGCACGGTGGCGGTCCAGGGCGGCGGCCTCCCCGGGGGACTGCTGGCCGATCCCCTGTTTCGTCAGTTCTTCGGGCTACCGCCGGCCGGACCCTCCCAGCGGACCGAGCGCGGCCAGGGGAGCGGTTTTATCTTCCAGTCGGATGGCCTGGTGCTCACCAACGCCCATGTGGTTGAGCGCAGTGACAGGGTGACCGTGGGCCTGCAGAACGGCCGCCGCGTGGAGGGTCGGGTGGTGGGACTGGATCGCCTGACCGATCTCGCTCTGGTACGCCTGAACGGAGGGGGACCCTGGCCCGTCGCGCCTTTGGGGAACTCCGACAGCCTGCAGGTGGGAGACTGGGCGATCGCCGTGGGGAATCCCTTCGGCCTGGACAACACCGTGACTCTGGGCATCGTCAGCAGTCTGAACCGCAATGCCACCAAGCTCGGCATCACGGACAAGCGTCTCGATCTGATCCAGACCGATGCTGCGATCAATCCCGGTAACTCGGGGGGGCCGCTTCTGAATGCCGATGGTGAGGTGGTGGGCATCAACACGCTGGTGCGCAGCGGTCCCGGCGCTGGCCTGGGGTTCGCCATCCCGATCAATCGGGCCCGCAACATTGCCGGCCAATTGCTCACCAGTGGCCGCGTGAGCCATCCGGTGATCGGCGTGGGACTCGACAATCTGCGCGATACCTCCGGGAACCCTGCCCAGGGCGGTGCGCTGGTGTCGGCTGTTCAGCCCGGTGGGCCTGCCGATCGCGCCGGGCTACAGCGCGGTGACGTGATCGTGGCTGTGGGCGGCCGCGGGGTGAAAGGGCCCTCGGATGTGGTGACGGCTGTGGAGCGGGCCTCCATTGGCCAACCCCTTGAGCTCACCATCGAGCGCAGGGGAAGCCGGCGGGACCTGCAGGTGATCCCCGCCGAGATGGCGCGGCGGGGAGCCGGCTGAGGGGGGACAGAGTGGGATCCTCCCTCTCAGAGAACGTCCATCGAGCCGGGACGAGGGCTCGGCTTGAGGGCATCGAGGGACGCAGGATCAAGCGCCAGCGCCGAGGCCACCGGGGTAGGGGCTCCGAGCTGCTGGCGCATGATCCACTGAGTGGCCGCTTTCTGACTGTGCCAGGCCTGGAGCAGTTGCTTGGCCAGACCACGCAGGGTCTGGGGGTCACCAGTGGCGTCGATGGCCCGGCTCATGCGCTCGAGCTCGAATTGCTGGCCGATGCTGAGGGCGAGAGGTTCGGACATGGCGGACTCGGCGATGGATCGTCGGACGCGCCAAAGCTACGAACTGTTTCAAGGCGCCACGTAGCCGATGCGACAGGTGTAATCCGTCAGTCAGCGAATCCCGTTCCTGAAGCGCTTCAGCCTCCCTCGCGCAGGGCCTCCACGCAGCGGGTCACGCACTCGCCGTCCTCGAGGGAGCAGGTCGTGATGCACTCGAAATACATCTCCACCGCATCCCAGCTCTCCTCTGGGGACATGGCTTCTTGTCCCGAGGTGGCCATGGTGGCCCCCAGTTGTTCCCAATTGCCGAAGGCTGCCTGCGCAAGGCCCATGGGGAAACTCCGATGAGTGTGATGTCAGCCTATGCACACAGTGCCAGTGGCACCAGTGAAATGAGCGCTCTTGCCTAGAGCTCCATGAAGTTGTATGGAGAGCTCGCCGGATTCATTCCCCCGCCCCTTCTCCGCCGCTGCGACGAGCCTGCCGCCGGGCCGCAGTCTTGGCCTGCTGCTTCGCCTTGTTCTCCAGTCGTCGCGCTTCAGCCTGCTTGCGGGTTTCGGCCGAGCGGGCGACTTCGGCTTCCTCCCGTTTCTTCTCCTGGTAGTAGGCGTAGTCGCCCCGGTAGAGCACCAGTTCGCCCTCGCGCAGTTCGACGATGCGGTTGGCCACCCTTGAGATGAAGTACCGGTCGTGGGAGACGAGCAGGGCCGCTCCCTCGTACTCCTGCAGGGCATCTTCGAGCATCTGCTTGGCGGGGATGTCGAGGTGGTTGGTGGGCTCATCCAGCACCAGCAGGTTGCAGGGAGTGAGCAGCATCAGGGCCAGGGCCAGCCGGGCTTTCTCGCCGCCGCTGAGCTTTCCGGCCTCCTTGAACACGGCCTCGTTGCTGAAGCAGAAGCTGCCGAGCAGTGAGCGCACCTGAGTCTGGGTCCAGTCGGGTACCGCCTCGAACACGGTGTCGATCACCGTTTTTGAGAGATCGAGAGCCTCGGCCTGGTTCTGCTCGAAATAGCCCGCCACCACGTTGTGCTCCCCCAGCCCGGCGAAGCCCTCATCCGGAGCCTCCAGCCCCATCACCAGGCGGAGCAGCGTCGACTTGCCTGCGCCGTTGGGCCCCACGAAGGCGATGCGGTCGCCCCGCTCCACCTCCAGATCGGCCCCGAGAAAGAGGATCCGCTCGCCGTAGCTGTGGGTGAGGTTCTCGATGCGCGCCACCAGCCGGCCGGAGCGGGGGGCGGCCGGGAAGCGGAAGCGGGGGCCGGAGACGCTCTCCACCGGCGCCTCGATCCGCTCCACTTTTTCCAGCAGCTTTTCCCGGCTCTTGGCCTGGGTGGAGCGCGTGGCACTGGCCCGGAACCGGTCGATGTAGGCCTGCTGGCTGCTCAGTTCCTTCTGCTGTCGCTCGAAGGCGGCCTGGCTGGCCTCCCGTTCCAGTGCCTTCTGCTCGAGGTGCTGGCTGTAGTTGCCCAGATAGGTGCGCGAGATGCCCCGCTCGGTCTCCACGATCTGGGTGCACACCCGGTCGAGGAAGGTGCGGTCGTGGCTGATCACCACCAGGGCGGCGCTCTGGCCCACCAGGTAGTCCTCCAGCCACTGGATCGTTTCCACATCCAGATGGTTGGTGGGCTCGTCGAGCAGCAGCAGATCCGGCTCCTGCAGCAGGATCTTCCCCAGGGCCAGCCGCATCTGCCAGCCGCCGGAGTAGTCGCCCACGAGCTTGTCGGCGTGCTCAAGCCCGAAGCCGATGCTGGGCAGCAGCCGGTCGATGCGGGCATCGAGCTCGTAGCCGTGCAGGGCCTCGAAGCGGCTCTGCAGCCGCCCCAGCTCCTCGATCAGATCGTTGAGGTGGTCGGGATCGGTGGCGGCGCGCTCGCCGGCCATCTCCTCCTCCACGATCCGCTGGCGCCCGAGCACTTCGGCCGCTTCGCCGAAGGCCTGAAACAGCTCCTCCCGCACCGTGCGGGCGGGATCGACGTCGAATTCCTGCTGCAGATAAGCGATGCGGGGATCGCCCTGGCGAACCACCTGACCGCTGCTCGCTTCCTCCAGTCCGGCGATGATCCGCAGCTGGGTGGATTTGCCGGCCCCGTTCACCCCCACCAGGCCGATCCGGTCGCCGGCCTTCACCTCCCAGGTGACCTCCCGCAGAACCTCGCCGGTGGGATAGATCTTGCCGATGCGTTCGAGGCGCAGCACGGATGCGGTGGTGGCGGGTGTCCGGGCATCATCCTCCGGCGTGCCTCCAGGCAGACTGGAGAGCCGAAACGGCACAAGCCCGATGATCAAGCGCCTCGAGCAGGTTGCTGCGCTCGTCGTGGCTGCCGGTCTGGCGATCGTGAGCTACTGGCTGTTCTTCAGCTGGGCCCAGGGAGGTGGGGTGGATCGGCGCCACCGGCAGACGCCGGCCGAACAAGGTTCCCTCCCAGCGGATCAGATCCTCACGTGGTCGGCAGCGGCACAGTCCCAGACACCCGGCATCGCTGGGCCTCTCTCCTGCAGCGCTTCCACCCCCTCCCGAGCCTGATCAGAGCCCGCCGCGGGCCTTGAGCAGCCACTGCTTGGTCGCACCGTCGTCGAGGGAGGCGAGGTGGTCGCGCACCTCCTCGACCGTGACAGGCAGCCCTTCGGCTTCCCCCAAGGCCACGATGCGCCGCAGAGCACCGGAGGGATCCTGCAGGGCCTGGCGGAACAGCGACTGGGTGAGCTCCGGGTCGGCGCTGATGCGCTCGTACAGCGAGGCGGCATTGGGGCTGGTCATCGCATCGACAGGGACGGAAACCGTTCCGACGCTATGTCGGGGCAGGCGTTCCGTCAGGGGCGGCTTCAGGCGGCTTTGGCCCGCTGGTCGTCGTCGGTGCCGCTGGCGGAGGCGTCTTCCATACTGCGGGCGTCGAGGCAGAGCACCTTGCGCAGCTGGGCGTAGTTGGCGGCAAGGGACTGGCGGCCCTCCTGCTCGGCGCCGTATTCGGCGCGCTGGAGCACATGGTGCAGGTGGGTGAGCAGGTAGGTGCTGATCACCGCCGACACCAGAACGTCGCTGGGTTCGGCCGTGCGGCGGCGCTTCGCCGCCCGTGCTCGGGCTGTGGTGTCGGCCGTGCGGGGGCGTGGGGTGGTGGTACGGGCCATGGCGGTGAAAGCGTTCGAGTGGCCGTCGCGGCCGGCGCAGAGGTGGGTGCCGGCTGGGTCCCCAAGCATACTGCTGGATACTATCCAACACAGCCTCTGTACACTTTTTCCTACCCTCTCCTATCCCGGCGGCAGCCTGCGGCCGTGCCCACCCGTCAGACCTCCTCCAGCGGACGCCCGAAGTCGCCCCGGATCCAGGTGGTGCTTCCGGAGGATCTCTGCGAACGTCTGTCCGCCCTGGCCGAGGAGGATTCGCGCACGGTCAGCAACATGGCCAAGGTGCTGATCCAGCAGGGAGTGGAGAGGCTGGAGCGTCAACGGCGCGACGAGGCCTCTGCCGCCGGGCCGCCCGCTCCTGCCGGAACCGAGCGGTTCCGCGCGGAACTGGAGCGCCAGGGGCAGGCTCAGCCGAAGCGGCTGCGGGGAGCTCCCCGGCGTGTTCGGCTTCAGCGGCCCTACCGCTAGAGGCCCCGGCCGGGAGGATCGACCCGCAGACCCAGCACCGACGGTTTCACGGCCCCCGTGACCGACGGCAGGCAACCGGGATGCCCCAGCTGATGCCACCAGGCCAGCAGGGCAAACGCCAGCGCTTCGCGCTGTTCGTCTGCGATGCCCAGCTCCGCCAGGGGGATCACGGCGGTGCCGTGGCAGCGGCGCCGCAGCTGTTCCATCAGGAAGCCGTTGCGGGCTCCGCCTCCCGCCACCAACAACTCCAGCGGACGGGTGCCTCGCTCCAGGTCGGCGGCAACGACCGCAGCCGTGAAGGCGGTGAGCGTGGCCATGGCGTCCGACGGATCCGGAGGTGGCCCGCCTGGGCCGCCCGCTAACTCGATCAGGCGTCGCTCCAGGTCATCCCGTCCGAACAGTTCGCGCCCCGTGGATTTCGGCGGCGACTGGCGGAAGTAGGCCTCCTCGAGCCAGGACTGGATCCGCTCCTCGTCGATGCGGCCGCTGCGGGCCCAGGCGCCGTCGGCATCGAAGCGCCGCTGCCCCTCGCTGAACCGCTGCACGGCCAGATCGAGCAGCGTGTTGGCCGGACCGCAGTCCCAGCCCTGAACAGGAGCGCCGCGCTCTGGACCGCCGCTCGGGGGCAGCAGGGTGAGGTTGGCGATGCCGCCCAGATTGAGGAGGGCCCGCCAACCGCCGATCCCGCCGAGCAGGGCCGCGTCGGCCGCTGGCACCAGCGGCGCGCCCTGACCGCCGAGGGCCAGATCGGCGCTGCGGAAGTCGAACACCACCGGACACTCCAGCTGGTGGGCCAGCAACGGGCCGAGCAGGAGCTGCCAGCTCAGGCCGCGGCGACCGGCCTCCGGGGGCCGGTGCCACACGGTCTGCCCATGGCAGCCCACCAGCTCCGCTCTGCTGTCGGGATCGGCCGCCCGGGCCGCGGCAGCCTGGGCCTCGGTGACGGCCTCCGCCAGATCCAGAATCTCGGCGGCGGCGAGGGCTTGTCCCTGGCCCAGCGCCACCAGCCGCTGTTGCAGATCGGGGGAGTAGGGCAGGGACGCGCTGGCCAGGATGCGCCAGCGGGGCCGATCCGGGCGGTGGGAGAACTCTGCCAGAACAGCGTCGATGCCGTCGGCGCTGGTGCCGCTCATCAGGCCGAGCACCCTCATCGGCTCAGCGGGAGGGGAGGGATTCGAGCGCCGCGCAGCTGCCCATCACCACCAGAAGCTCGTTGCCGTTCAGCACGTGCGAGGCCGGCGGGTTGACCGTGAGCCGGTTCTCGGGTCCGGCGGCCAGCACACTCACGTTGTAGTTCTTGCGAAGGTTGAGATCGCGCAGGGAATGGCCGACGAATTCGGAGGGCACCTTGATCTCCTCGATGCTGTTGCTGTCATCGAGGCGCAGCCTTTCCAGCAGGTTGGGGCGCACCAGTTCCTGACCAAGTCGGGTGCCCTGCATCTTCGAGGGGAACACCACCCGGTCGGCGCCGACGCGGCGCAGCATCTTCTCGTGGAGGTCGCTGGTGGCCCGCGAAATCACCTGGGTGACCCGGCTTTTCTCGCTGTCCTTCACGATCAGGGTGGCCGTGATGCTGGCCTCGATCGGTTCGCTGATCGCCACCACCACGGTACCCACGTCGAGCACGCCGGCGGCTCTGAGCGCCTCCTCGTCGGTGCAGTCCACGATCCGGGCTTCGATGGCGCCATCGATCTGACGCAGTTCATCGATCGCCCGCTGGCTCATGTCGATCGCCAGCACTTCCGCTCCGGCCCGCAGCAGTTCACGGCAGACGGCGCTGCCGAAACGGCCGACACCGATCACCGCGAAGCTGTTGGACACAGCGCCGGATTCGCCCTGCCACTGCCACCAGGTGGTTCGGGTCATGGTTATCGAAGATTGGAGATGGTTTGGGGTGACAGGGGGGTCACAGATAGACATCCTCCCGCGGGAAGCCGACCCGATTCTGGGGGCGGTTGCCATAGAGCGCCGCCAGGAGGAGAAGGATGCCGAGCCGCCCCACGAACATGCCGATCAAGAGCACCAGCTGTCCCCAGCGGTTGAGGTTGGCGGTCACGCCCACGTCCAGCCCCACCGTGCAGAAGGCCGACATCGCGGTGAACAGCTTCTCCAGGAAGCTGTAGGTGCCGGTCACGGGCTCGCCGCCGGCGGTGGGGCCCAGCCCCAGCAGCAGGGTCATCAGCAGCACGAACAGGCCCGAGGCCAGGGTGACGCCCACGGCCTTGAGCACCAGTTCGCCGGAGATCTGGCGCCGGCGGATGATCACTTCATCGCGATCCTCCAGCGTGGAGCGTGTGGCGCCCATCAGCACGGCGAAGGTGGTGGTCTTGATCCCACCCCCGGTGCCGCCGGGGCTGGCACCGATGAACATCAGCACGATCATCAGCAGCAGGCCGGCATCGGTGATCGTTTCCGCCGAGAGCGGAATCGTGTTGAAACCGGCGGTGCGGGTGCTGACCGACTGGAACAGGGTGATCTGCAGCTTCTGCCAGAGGGAAAGCTTCCCAAGCGCCATGGCCTCATAGCCGAAGTGCTCGGTGACCAGCAGGCCGAGGGTGCCGAAAACAATCAGCAGCACGGTGGTGCGCAGCACCAGGCGGGTATGCAGGCTCAGCCGGCGCAGGCGCTTCAGCCGAAGCCGGTTCACCCACAGATCATTGATGACCCGCCAGCCGATGCCGCCGATCACAATCATGCTGGCGATCACCCCATTGACCACGGGGTTGTCGCGGTAGGCCTCGAGGTTCTTGGCCCAGAGCCCGAAGCCAGCGTTGTTGTAAGCGCTGATCACGTGGAACAGCGAGGCCCAGAGCCGCCGCAGCGGGTTCTCGATGTCCGTGAAGCCGAAGGCGTAGAGCACCACGGTGCCCAGGCCCATCACGCAACAGGCGGTGAGCAGGATGCTGTTGAAGGTGGGGCCGATGCCCCCCACGCCGAATTCATCGAGCGCGCGGCCCTTATCGAGCCGCTGGCGCAGGCCGGAACGGCCCTGCACGAAGCCCTGCAGGAAGGTGGTGATCGCCATCAGCCCAAGGCCGCCGGTGACGATCAACCCCGCCAGCACGATCTGGCCCAGCAGGGTGAGATCCCGGTCCACCACGATGATCGAGAGGCCGGTCACCGTGATCGCCGAGGTCACCGTGAACAGGGCCTGCCAGAGGCCGACGTCGTCGCTGGAGCAGAGGGGCGAGGCCAGCAGGAAGGTGCCCACCAGGATCACCAGCAGGCCGGTGACAACCGTGAACTGGGGCACCGTGAGCTGATGGCGCCAACGCCACAGGAACTGGAGCGGGTTTGTCTTCGTGGCGCTGATCATCCAGCCGCAGCGGGTGGAACCGCCAAACCGTAGGTAAGGTCCGGTCCAGGACGAAGGCTCGCCGCCCCCATGAACCCGGTTGTTGCGCTCATCGTCCTGGCGGCGGTGATCCTGGTGGGTTCGGCCATAGCCACAGGGGTCGAGGCGGCGGTTCTCACCGTGAATCCAATCCAGGTGCACACCCTCACCCAGCAGCGGGTGCCGGGGGCGCGGGCGCTGGAGCGCATCAAGGCGAGGCCAGGCCGGGCACTGGCGCTGCTGGTGGTGGCCAACAACCTGTTCAACATCTCCGGTTCGATGCTGCTGGGCAGCCAGGCCGATGGGGTGTTCCACGCCGGCTTCGGCGGCGCCGCCGGCCTGATCGCCTTCAACGTGGCCTTCACGCTGATGGTGATCCTGTTCGCCGAGATCCTGCCCAAGACCATCGGCAACAGCTTCGCCATGCCGATCAGCCTGGTGGCCTCGCGGGTGCTGCTGGTGGCGGAGCGCCTCAGCCTGCCGCTGCTGCTGCTGCTCGAGAAGCTGATGCCAGCGATCACCGCGGAAGCGGAGCTCACCACCAACGAGCGCGAAATTCACCTGATGGCGCGGCTGGGCTCCCAGCAGGGCCAGATCGAAGC
>JBKDPV010000106.1:0-12033 GCA_046342315.1 Cyanobacteriota bacterium | reverse complement strand
AGGTCACCGACGTGGCCGTTCTCGTTGTGGCAGCCGATGACGGCGTGCGTCCCCAGACCCTGGAGGCCATCAGTCACGCCCGCGCTGCTGAAGTGCCGATCGTGGTGGCGATCAACAAGATCGACAAGGAAGGGGCGTCCCCGGATCGGGTGAAGCAGGAGCTCTCCGGTCACGACCTGGTGTCCGAAGACTGGGGCGGCAGCACCGTGATGGTGCCGGTGAGCGCCATCAAGGGGGAGAACATCGACCAGCTGCTGGAGATGATCCTGCTGGTCTCCGATGTGGAGGACCTGCAGGCCAACCCCGACCGGATGGCCCGCGGCACCGTGATCGAGGCCCACCTCGACAAGGCCAAGGGTCCGGTGGCCACCCTGTTGATCCAGAACGGAACGCTCCGTAATGGCGATGTGGTGGCGGCTGGTCCGGTGCTCGGCAAGGTGCGCGCCATGGTCGATGACACCGGCAAGCGGGTGAAGGAGGCTGGTCCCTCCTGCGCCGTGGAGGCCCTCGGCTTCAGCGAGGTGCCCACCGCCGGCGACGAGTTCGAGGTGTACGCCGACGAGAAATCGGCACGGGCCGTGGTGGGCGACCGCGCCAACGAAGCCCGGGCCACCCGTCTGGCCCAGCAGATGGCCTCCCGCCGGGTCTCCCTGGCGTCGATGTCCGGCCAGGCCAGCGAGGGCGAACTCAAGGAGCTCAACCTCATCCTCAAGGCCGACGTACAGGGCAGCGTGGAGGCGATCCTCGGATCCCTCGAGCAGCTGCCCCAGGAGGAGGTGCAGGTGCGGGTGCTGCTCTCGGCGCCTGGCGAGATCACCGAAACCGACGTGGATCTGGCCGCCGCTTCCGGCGCCGTGATCGTGGGCTTCAACACCTCGATGGCCCCGGGCGCCAAGCGGTCGGCCGACGCCACCGGCGTCGACGTGCGCGAGTACGACGTGATCTACAAGCTGCTCGAGGAGATCCAGCTGGCCATGGAGGGTCTGCTGGAACCCGAGCTGGTGGAGGAAGCCCTCGGCGAAGCCGAGGTGCGGGCGGTGTTCACCATCGGCAAGAGCGCCGTGGCGGGCTGCTACGTCACCAGCGGCAAGCTGCAGCGCAACTGCAAGGTGCGGGTCCACCGCGGCAAGGAGAAGGTGTACGAGGGCGACCTCGACTCCCTCCGCCGCGGCAAGGACGACGTCAAGGAGGTGGCCACCGGCTTCGAGTGCGGCATCGGCTGTGATCGCTTCACCTCCTGGCAGGACGGTGATCGCGTCGAGGCCTTCAAGTTCGTCACCCAGCGCCGCACCCTCAGCACCTGACCCCCGCTCCGTCCGCCCCCGTGAACCCCCGCAGCGAGCCCCTGCTCTGGCTGCAGCTGATCGGCCTGGGGGCGCTTCCCCTGCAGGCGCTGCTGCTGCTCCTGCTTCTGGCGGGCAGCGATCCGGGGCGGCTGCCAGGCCTCGAGCGCCTGTTCGCCTGGGCGA
Organism: Cyanobacteriota bacterium; assembly: GCA_046342315.1. Taxonomy (GTDB): domain Bacteria; phylum Cyanobacteriota; class Cyanobacteriia; order PCC-6307; family Cyanobiaceae; genus Cyanobium. Next base: position 10,564 of record JBKDPV010000106.1, on the reverse strand, counting down.
TCGGGGTCCTGCTGCCCGGCCTCCTGCTCCTGCGCCGGCCGGCGGATCCGTTCTCCCTGCTGCTGGTGAGCACCCCCCTGCGCGGTCGCCGCGAGCTGCAGCGCCGGCTGGCGACCCTTCAAGCGGCGCTGCCGCCGAAGGCGGGCCTGGCGGTCGGGATGGCAGGCGCCCTCGCGCTGCTGGTGTGGGCCGACGAGCATGCGGCCCTCGCCGCCGCTCTCTCTCCCCTCGACGGCAGTCCCCGCCTGGTGGCCCTGCTACTGGCCGCCCTGCTGCTCGCCGTGATGGTGTGGCAGTGGCAGCAGGTGATCCAGGCCCTGTGGCTGCTCAGCCGCCCGGAAGCTGCCGTGGCCGCGGCCACCCCCATGCCCACCGCCGACATCGGCGACCAGCGGCTCTGCCTCGGCCTGCCGCTGCTGCTGCCCGATCCCCTGCAACTGCCCGAACCGCGGGCGGTGGCCCCGCCGCCGCCATCCCCACCAACTCCTGCCGCACCCGTCACCCCGATCGTCCTTCCTTCCGAGGTCGACGCCGCACCGGAGGCGCTCATCGAGCCTGAGGCAACGGAACCCTCCCCGGAGCCTGTGGAAGCGGAGCCCGTGGCTGAGACCGAGGCTTCAGAGGAAGTGGAATGGGACGTGGACGTGGAAGCGTATGAGGAAGTAGCGGGTGTTGATGCCGTTGAATCAATCGCCTCCCCCGAGGCTGAGGCTGTCGCCGAGGTGGAGGCGGAGGCGGAGGTGGTCGCGGAGCCGAAGGCGGAAGTTGCCGAGCCTGAAGCTGAGGCTGGGGAGGCGGCAATCGTTGAGGTTGTCGCCGAGGCTGAACCCGACCCCGAACCACGCGCCTGAACCGCCGCATCAGGCCGGTGGGCGGTTGCGATCGACGACCAGCAGAGCTCCGAACAGGGTGAGAGCCCCCAGCTGAATCCCCAGATCGGCCAGCGCCACCTCGCCTCCGGCGGACGCGCGCAGGGCCATCGCCGCGAGACCCACGGCGGCCGAGGCCACCAAGGCGAACCATAGCCCCCGGCGCAGGCTCCGCCAGGGGGTGCGGGCCTCGGTGAGCAGCCGTTCCCTCAGGGCGGGATCGAGCTGGCCGCGGGGTGGGACTGCCATGGGCCAGGGGATCGGCGAACTGCACGATGCTAAATTCACCTGGTTGCCGGTGTAGCTCAGCGGTAGAGCAACTGATTCGTAATCAGTAGGTCGCAGGTTCAAATCCAGTCACCGGCTTTGGCGACATCCCGCTTCCCCTCGCGCGATCCGCAGACTGTTTGTACAGCAAATTGCCGAGGATTACCCGCGCGGAGGTTGGCTATGCCTCAAAACTTCCATTCGGGCCATGCCTCCTCATCCCCACCAGGGGATAGTGGCTCCATCCGCTGAGCAGGCCCAGGGTGGTGGGGGAGGCTGCCGGGTGCGTACCGCTACCGCCCTCAGGTCGTCGCCTCACAGGCGAAGTCCTGCACATCCCCCCGGCTGCGCCGCAGCCGGAAGCGGGGGTGGAGCGGATCCTCCAGGCTCCACCACCACTTTCCGTCGGTGAAGCTCGCGGGGCCGGCGTTGTTCGTACGGGGCAGCTGAAGGCTCAGGTCGCGCCACTGCAGCACCACGAAACCCCCAACGGGAACGGGGCCGGAGGTGGGGTCGGGGATGCCCGGCTCGTCCATCGCCCCGGGAACCAGCAGGGCGCTGAGGGGATCACCGTCGCAGCGGAAGGCTGCGGCCGAGGCGGTGGTGTCGGCCAGCGCCGGCCAGGCCCAGGACAGCAGCAGGATCACCAGGGCGGCCGCCAGCACCGCGGACACCTGGAACCTGCGCCAGGCTGGGGGTTGAGAGGGCATGGCAGCCGGAAGCATGGAACCTGAGTCTGCTGACACCCAGGCGTGGCCTGCGGCGGCAACGCCGGTGCTGGTGTTCGACGGTGGCTGCCCGTTCTGCCGGCATTTCGCCGAGCTGAGCGAACTGCGCAGCGGCATCCCTGGACTGACGATCCGCGACGGCCGGGCCGATGGAGCCCTGCGGCAGGCCCTGGCCCGCCGAGGATTCCCGCTGCGCAACGGCGCCATGGTGATCGAAGGAGAGCGGGTGCTGCATGGGGCCGAGGCGATCGCCTGGCTGTGCGAACGCATGACACCCAGTGCGGCGCTGCTGGCGCTGCTCGCCCCGCTGATGGCCGATGACACCCGGGCCCGGCGCCTCTATCCACTGCTGCTGCTGGCACGACGCCTGGCCCTCGGTCTGCGGGGGCTGCCACTGGATCCCGATGCCCCGGCCAAGGGGGCTGCTGCCGTCGGATGGCGCAGCTCCTGATGAACGGACAGGAGCGTTCCGTCTCCGCGCTGCCGTTGGGTGAGGTTCATGTCCTCCATGCTCAGGCTCACCCCCGGCGGCTGACCCGCCCAAAATGCTCGCCGATCCACACCCATCAGCGCAAAGATCACGGTTGCCAGGGATGAAGGATGATCCGGAAAGAGCTGGCCGCGGATGTGGGCGGACCCTAGGGAGTGGTTACGACCTGCCGAGGTGGGCGTTTGTCGTCCGCTGCCGCTCCGGCCTTGCTTGGATGACGGTTCCTGGAGATTCCCGGTCCGCCGCAGCCGCTGTGGCGGACTTTTTCTTCGTCAGCACACCTGGCGACAGGCAGGAGGGGGGCCACCATCTCCTGATCCGGATCGCCCCCTATGGATCCTCCCGCCCGGCTGCTGTTCCTGCCCGGGACAGGTGACCCACCTGGTCCTGGCCGCCACCTCGGGGGGCCTGCCGATGGCGGGGCATGCGGCCCAGGATTGGCGGCCGGCCTTCCGTGTCGCACATCCCTTGGTGCCCGAATGGTTCGCCAGCACCAGCGAGGATCTCGGCGCCCGGCTGCCCTCCCTCCGCATGCCCAGCCTGCTGCTGTGGGGAGATGCCGATCCGATCAGCCCGGTGGGTGTGGGGCAGCGCCTGGCTTCCCTGCTGCCGGAAAGCCGGTTGATCGTTCTGTCTGGCGGCAGCCACGATGTAGCCATGGAGAAGGCTGAACAGGTCGCCCCGCTGATCGACCACCACCTGACTCCCCCACCATGAGCAGAACGACCGCCACCTACTGGAACCCCCTGAACGAGGCGCATCGCCATCGCTGGCGCTGGCTGGAGGGGCTCGAAGGGCAGGTGGAGGAAGTGATCCTCAGCCGTGATCTCTCCACGGGCGGATTCACCCGGCTCACGCGCTTCCACCCCGGCGCCGACACCCGTGCGTTCGGGCCCACGAGCCATGCCCATCCGGAGGAGATCCTGATCCTGAGCGGCAGGCTCTGGGATGAAGCTTTCGGACTGTGGCTCGAAACGGGGCACACCGCCAGCCGTCCCCCCGGGGAGATTCATGGACCCTTTCGCAGCGACGAAGGGTGCCTGGTGCTGGATGTGACTTATTGCAAGGAACGCTGAGATGTCCGCCCCCCAGGGGGCCCAAGGCCCAACGCATGGCACCCCGACCGGACGATCACGGCCATCTCATCGCCTGACCTCCACTCCATGCCCATCCCCCTCACCTGAAGAGTGTGCACCACTTGCTGCCGCCAACACCTCCACCCCTCGGATCTTGGGATTCACTGGCGCTGCGCCTGATCGAGGGACTCGTTCATGGGTCAACCCAGGGAGGTGAGATCGATGCGCTTGTGCACCCCATCGGGCAGGTTGCGGGAGATCGGACAGAGCTTCATGCGTTCCTGCATGTAGGCAATCGCGTCGGCGTCAGCAAGGCCCCGTTCCTGCTCGGAGGCGGCGGCATCCAGGCGAATGCGGAAATCACCCTCCACGCCGGCCACGATCCAGTCGCTGCTGGTGGTGACGTTGAAGTCGGCCTCCACCTGCTGCAGCGGAATGGCCTTCTCCCTGGCATTGGCCACCAGATAGAAGTGCTGACACAGCAGCAGGGAGATCAGGTAGATCCGGAACCCCGGCATGGAGAGGCTGAGCTGCTGGGGTTCCCAGGCGCCGGAGTCTCCAAGGAACTCCACCACCAGATCCTGGGTGGCTCGATCCGGAGCGGGATGGCTGCTGCGCAGCCGGAACTGAAAGGTGCGTTCGTTCATGGCGTGGCGGATGGGGTGGAGACCGAAGCGGTGAAGGAAGAGGAGTCGGGAGCCGCCGGCCTGGGCGATGGGCGCAGGGCCCGGTGGCCGGCTGCAGCGGTTGGACCCGCGGCAGGGTGGTCATGACGGCGCCAGGCCTCGAAGCCGGTGAGCAACGCCGAGCCGATCAGCAGAGCCGTGAAACCCTGGCGCAGCCTTCTCTCTGGTAGGTGCGGCGCCAGCCTCTGGCCGACTATCGCCCCAAGGACGCCACCACCCACCAGAGGGAGCAGGAGCGGCAGCTGGGCCCCGGGCCAGTGGCCCAGGGCCGCCAGGGCCACCAGGGAATTGGTGGCGATCAGCAGCAGACTGGTACCGCTGGCCAGCTGCATCGGCAGACCCGCCAGAAGGACAAGGGCCGGCACGATCGCGAAGCCGCCCCCCACCCCGGCGATACCGGTGAGCAGGCCCACCAGCAGGCCCTGACCGGCCAGGACCACGGGGGAACCCGCCTGGCGTCGGTTGCTTGAGGACGGGTCCACCGCAGCGCGGCGATTGAGCAGCCAGGAGGCCAGCAAGGCCGCTGCCGTGAAGAGCCCCAGCTGGACCGGCTCGGCGATCAGATCGGCCTTCACCAACGAGCCGCCGATCCAGCTGCCCGCCAGGGCCGGCACCCCCAGCACCAGGGCAGGGCGGATCGCCACCTGGCGGCGGCGGATGTAGGGGCCCACATTGGCGAGGGCCAGAAGGGTGACGACGAGCAGGGACAAGGGCACAGCCGCCCGGGTGGGCAGGGCCGCAACGCTCACCAGCAAGGGCATCAGCAGGATGGATCCTCCGGCCCCGAGCACGGCCAGCAGAAAACCGATCAGGGCGCCGCCCGCCAGCAGCAGCCCCCAGGTGGCGGTGATCATTCCGCCATCGGTTTCATCGGGACTCGGTTCCAGGGCATCACGGCCAGCAGGCGCGCCATGCCGCAGAAACCGCTGATGCCGGCGAAGGTGAGGCCGGCCCCCACAAAACCACTCAGCCAGATCCAGCCCGGGGCCACGGCCTGGCTCAGGATCACGCCCAGCAACACCAGGCTGCCGGCCACGATCTGCACCTGCCGCATCAGCGGCAGCGGCGCATTCCTGAGCTTGCGCACGGAGAACCCGGCCTGCTGCCAGGCGGGGAGGCCTCCCATGAGGTCGGCCACCGGGTGGGGGTGACCCTGCTGAAGCAACTGGCTCAGGGCCTTGGCACTGCGGTTGCCGCTCTGGCAGACCAGCACCAGCGGGCCCCGGGGCAGATCAGCCTGGGAGATGCGCGAGAGCGGAATGTTGAGGCTGCCGCCGATGTGGCCGGAGGCGTATTCCATCGGTTCGCGCACATCGATCACGGCGACCTCGCGGGCCGCAAGCTGCTCAGCCAGTTCGTGGGCGCCGATGCGGGCGTGGGTGGTTGTGGGGGCCATGGTCTTCGGGGGGTGGGATGAACAGGAAATGGCGCAAGTCATGCAGGCACGGAACCGTCCAGCGGGTAGCCCTCGGCAGCCCAGCGGCTCAGGCCGCCACGCAGGTTGGCCACCTGCTGACGGCCGGCCTTGAGCAGCTGCTGGGTGGCCAGGGCCGAGCGGCTGCCGGAATGGCAGACCACCACCAGCGGGCGACCTGTGGGGATCTCGCTGGAGCGGCTTTCGAGCTCCGGCAGGGGGATCAGCAGACTGCCGGCCACCCGCCCATCAGGCCCCTGGAATTCCTCGGCGGAGCGCACATCAAGCACGGTGACGTCGCCTTGATGGGCAACCACCCAGGCCGGCGAGAGTTCCGGTAGTCCGGCATAGCTGCGGGACAGGGGCGCCCAGGCGGGAGTCGTGCCTGCTTCGCGGGGCTTGCCGGAGCGCAGGTTGCCGGGAAGCGCTTCGGCGATCTTGTGAGGATGGGGGAGCTTCATGTTCTCCATGTGGCCCACGAAGTCCCGCTCGGTGGCGTCGCCGCCGAGGCGGGCGTTGAAGGCCTTCTCTTCCGCCACGGAGGTGACGGTGCGGCCGGTGTAATCGTGGCCGGGATAGAGCAGGCAGGCATCAGGCAGGGAGAGGATCTGCTCGGTGATCGAGGACCAGAGGGTGTGGGCATTGCCCTGCTGGAAATCGCAGCGGCCGCAGCCGCGAACGAGCAGCGCATCGCCGGTGAAGGCCATCGACTGGTCATCCAGCACGAAGGTGAGACAGCCGTCGGTGTGGCCGGGGGTGGCGCGGACCTCCACGAAGCGGCTGCCGAAGGCGACGCGATCGCCATGGGCCAGGGGCAGGTTGACGTTCTCGGCACGGGCGACGGCAGCCAGGCCGATGGCAGAACCGGTGGCCTCATGCATCAGCCAACTGCCGGTGACGTGGTCGGCATGGGCATGGGTGTCGATGGACGCCACCAGATCGATGCCCAGCTCACGGATCAGGGCGAGATCGCGGCCGTGCTGCTCGAACACCGAATCGATCAGCAGTCCCTTGCGGCTGGGCACATCAGCCAGCAGGTAGGTGAAGGTGCCGGTGTCGGCGTCGAACAGCTGCCGGAAGAGCAGAGCTGTCCCACCAGCGGCGGCAGCGAGGGAGAGGGAGGGAGCGGGAGCGACGGTCATGGGGCGATCGGCCACCAACTGCTATGAGTGTAAGCGCATTATGCGTTTAAAGGCAATCACCCCTGGGACTGGTCGCCGCCCTTGGCCGGCTTGCGACCCACTGCCTGCACCACCGCGCTCTCACCCCGGTGATACGGCCCCTCCTCGATCCAGCGCTGCTTCTCCTCCAGGACCAGGAACTCCAGGCCCTCCAGCTCAAACCGCAGCGCATCCGGCTCGACCAGCAGATCGCTCGAGGGTGGTCCGCCCGTCGCCAGTTCCAGCTGGCGAGGGGTGTAGGCCTCAAGGATCAGGAGTCCGGCAGGCCTGAGCGCCGCCGCGGCCTGACGATGCACCTTCGCCCGCAGGGCCGGAGGGAGGTGCATCCAGATCGCGACCACCAGATCCACGCTTTCGGGCTCAGGCTGGAAATCGACCAGATCGCAGCAGTGGGTTTCGATGGAAACGCCGTGGGAGGCCGCAAGACGGCTGGCCTTCAGAAGACCAACGGGACTGAGGTCCTGGGCCATCACCCGGTGGCCGAGGCGGGCCAGGTGCACGGCGTTGCGCCCTTCCCCCTCCGCCAGACAGATGGCGCTGCCGGGTTTCAGTGCGGCCGCCTGCTCCCGCAGGAACTCGTTGGGGTCGCTGCCGTAAGCGAATCCCTCTTCGCTGTAGCGCTTGTTCCAGAAGTCGAGCGGTGTTCCGAGGGGGGAAACGCGTGGGGTGGCCATGCCTGACGGGCTCCATGCATAATGCTTCTAGGGTCATACAGCATTGACATGGACGAACGCGGAGCAGGCTCCCTGGCCAACCCCCAGCTCCTGAACGAAATCAGCCAGTTCTTTCGTCTGCTGAGCGAGCCTGCCCGCCTGCAGTTGCTCTGTCAGCTCAAACAGGGAGGCGCCATGGATGTGGCCACCCTGATCGACGCCACGGGTTTCAGCCAGTCCCACATCAGCCGCCAACTGGGTCAGCTGCAGCGGGCTGGCCTGGTGAGCTGTGAGCGCGACGGGGTGCGGATGATCTATGCGGTCGCCGACCCCTTGGTGGACGAACTGTGCAATCTGGTGCAGCGCCGTCTCAAGCAGCGGCTGGAACAACAGTTACAGCAACTCCAGGAAGTTTGACCGCCCCCCGGCCAGCGGATGCCAGGGGTGGATCCAGGCAACCACTTCATTCGGGGCTCACCTTGCCGCGGAAAGCGATGTAGTTGTAGATGTTGTAAAACAGCATAAGCGGAATCAGAACGCCGATGAAGGTGAGCATGAACACCATCGAACTCACCGACGACGAGGCCTGAAAGATCGTGACCGACGGCGGAATCACCGCCGGAAACACCATCACCCCCAGGCCAGCAAAGCTGAGGATGAACAGCAGTACGGTGTAAACGAAGGGCCATACTTCCTGCTGCATCGCCAGGCTGCGGAATAGCTGAACGATCAGAGCGATACCCACCAGGGGCAAGACCACGAAGAAGGGCAGGAAGGCCGGATCGAACAGCCGCTGCCGCAGGGCTTCCGACGCGAACGGCGCGGTGAACGTGATCAGCAGGGCTGCACCCAGGGTGGTCGCGGCCGCCAGACGGGCCGTGCGCACGTGCAGCCGCTGAAGTTCCCCGCTGGTTTTGATGATCAGGTAGGTGGAGCCGATCAGCACGTAGCCCTGGATGAGCGTGAGAGCCACCACCAGGCTGCTGGGGTTCACCCAGATCCAGGCGGAGCCTGTGAAGTGGCCTGCGGCATCGGTGGGGATGCCCGAGAGCACCGTGCCCAGACAGATGCCCTGGGAGGCAGCGGCCAGCACGCTGCCGATGCCGAACATCAGGTTCCAGGGACGCTTGTTGACGGCGTTATCGCGGAACTCGAAGGCCACCGCCCGCAGGATCAGCCCCAGGATCATCAGGTAGATGGGGCCGTAAAGGGCCTTGAGGATGGTGCCATAGGCCAGGGGAAAGGCTCCGAACAGGGCACCGCCCATCAGAACCAGCCAGGTTTCGTTGGCATCCCACACATTGCCGAGGCTCGTCATCAGGATCGTGCGCTGGGATTCGCTGGGGGAGGTGAGCGAGAGGATGCCCACCCCCAGATCAAAACCATCGAGGATCACATAGAGCAGCAGGAACAGGGCCAGGATCACAAACCAGACCGTGGGCATGAACCATTCGAGGAACTCCATGATCAAGCGCCCGCCGATGGGTCGGAAAGAATCACGGGGGCGGCAAGGCCAGGGGGCGGCTCAAGGGTGAGATTCGGCCCCTTGGCGATGATCCGGGAGCCGAAATACAGCGCGAACACCAGCAACACCGTGTAAATCACAGCGAACACACTCAAGCTGGTGAGAACCTCGCCCACCGGCAGCACCGAAGCGGCATCGGCGGTCCGCAGCTGGCCGTAGACCGTCCAGGGCTGGCGGCCCACGCAACGCACCACCCAGCCGGATTCAATCGCCAGGTAGCCGGCTGGAGCCGAAAGGATCCAGGCCCAGCTGAACCAGGGCCACTGGGCGAAGCTGACGGCGCTGAGGCCGCCTCGCCACCAGAGCAGCAGGCTGAGGGCCATCAGGGCCGCAGCAGCCAGGCCGATCGCCACCATCACCCGGAAGGCATAGAAGAGCAGACCCACCATGTGGGGCCGCTGGTCGGCGGGCCAGCTGTTGAGCCCACGCAGGGGTTGGCTGAGCTGCGGCCGCGTCTCCAGGATCCAGCTGAAGGCTCCAGGCACAGACAGGCTCCAGCGGTTGCTGCCGTTGGCTTCATCGGGAGCAGCGAGCACGGTCCATGCAGGGGAGCTGCCGGCGGCCTGGTCGTCCCAGAGGGCCTCGATCGCGGCCAGCTTGGTGGGCTGATGCTCGGCCACCTGCACAGCGCTTTCGTGGCCGGCCAGGATCTGCAGCGGCGCCACTGCCAGCAGGATCACCAGCGCCAGCTTGAAGGAGAACAGGAAGAACTCGGGTGCCTTCTGGCGCATCAGCGACCAGGCACTGATCGCGGCCACCACCAGCATGGAGGTTTCCACCGTGGCAAGGGCCATGTGCAGCACGCTCTTCACCATGAAGGGGTTGTTGATGGCGGCGAAGTAGTTCTGCACATGAAAATGGCCCTCGGAAAAAGTGCCGCCCGACGGAGTCTGCAGCCAGGAGTTGGCGCTGAGGATCCAGAACACCGAGAGGTTGGCGCCGAAGGCCACCATCACGGTGGAGAGGAAGTGAATCACCGGTGGCACCTTCTGCCAGCCGAACAACATGATCCCTAGGAAGCCGGCTTCGAGCATGAAGGCCATCGCCCCCTCGAAGCCCAGGACCGAGCCGAAAAAATCACCGGCGAACTCGGAAAGGGGGGCCCAGTTAGTACCGAACTGGAACTCCATCGGTAGCCCGGAGGCCACGCCGATGCCGAAATTGAGCACGTAGAGCTTCGCCCAGAAGCGGGCCTGCCGGTAGTAAAGGGGGTTGCGCGTGCGCAGCCAGATGGCCTCCAGCACCACCAGATAGATCGCCAGGCCGGTGGAGAGCACGGGCCAGAGCATGTGAAAGATCGCCGTCAGAGCGAACTGCAGCCGTGACAGGGTCACGACATCGAACGTGGCAAGCATCAGCAGACAGCGCGTGAGGGAAAGCCGAGACCTGACCGGGCAGGGAAATGGACGACGGCCATGGGCGGAGTGGACAGGGGAAAGGAATCCGAATCTTGCTATGATCTTATCGTCATAAAAGCTAAGAAAACATGACTATGACGATCTGTCTCGATTGGCTCGGATGTCGCTGGCGCCAGGGGCTAGGAGTTTGTTGCCGATAGAGCAGCAGCCCGGCTGACACGGCGAACTCCACCCCTGAGCTGAACTGCTGCGGCTTTTTTCTTCTGGTGAGCATGCCCGTCGTCGTAGGGCTGAATCAGCCCTGGCTGCTCTGGCCA
>JBKDPV010000105.1:0-18337 GCA_046342315.1 Cyanobacteriota bacterium | reverse complement strand
ACATGAACATGGGGAGGCTCGTTTGGCTCGTGACTGTAGAAGTAGACCCTATATGGACCGCTTCTGAGGATTGTCGGCATCCGAAAGCGCCACCATCACATCAACGATACTGACATCGGCCTTCCTGTGCAGCTAACGCTTATTGGATGGTTTCCGAGAACCACGGCCCTCCAGCCCCGGCAGTCCGTGAACCACGTCATTCTTGTCGATCGGGTTCGACATAATGCCAGCAGCCGCAAGAGGTCTAGGCAACCATGGACCATGCTTAGCAGTGGTTCACAGGTCCGTGAACCTCCTGTAGCGCTTACTACAGAAGACCAGCAGGGCTGCGGACGCCCAAGGGGCACGGTTGAGCACATGGGTGTAGATCATCACGGTGCTCACATCCTGATGGCCCAGCAGCTCCTGGATCGTTTGGATGTCCTGCCCACGCTCGGATCCATAGGGTGGCGGCCCTGCGCTCCCGATGCGCCGTCGTGCCAACCGGTCTGCTGAGGGAAAACCCATTTCCAGGCCCATTCCCGCTCGGCATTGGGGTACTTCCTCCCCAACGCATAAGGCATCAGCACCCGGCCCCAGCCTGCCGACAGATCGTCCTGATGAAGCCGGCGCACCATCAGCAGATGGTTCTGCAGCCCAGGGATCAGGGTTTCCGGCAGCAGCGTCCTGCGATCCTTGCCGCCCTTGCCATCCCGCACCGTGAATTCTCGCCGCTCGACATCCAGATCCTTGACCCGAAGCCTCAGCGCCTCCATCAACCGCAGCCCACTCCCGACCAGCACCCCCACCACCAAGCCAGTTTGAGCCTCCAGCCGTTGGCGAACCGCTTTCACCTCCCCCTCGCTCCGCACCACCGGCAACCGTCGCCGCGTCCGCGACCGCACCACTACTCCAGGCCCCGGGCCGATACATGATGCCTACCGCGGACTTGGGCTCACCCCATCCAGCACCGCTCCATCGAAGGTGGCGCTGCCGTCCACGGCTTCGTCAGGCGCTCGGCCAGCACTTTGACCGTCAGCCCTTCGGCCGAATGCTCCAGGCGGCCCGGGCGGTTGACGCCGGATCGCGAGATCGATGCCATCCGATCCGTTCATGCCGAGTTCTGCGGCTCGTACAGATACCGTTGAAAGGTGGCAAACAGACGGCCGATCTCCTCGGGATGGCCGAGATCGGCGACGGCATCGGCGATGGAGTTCGGATAGCGGAGGAGAAGGAGCGGGGCGAGCTTCTCCTGGGCCAGTTCCTGCACGCCGCTGCTCACATAGTGCTGCAGCACGAAATCGAGAAACAGCTGCTGCTTGCTGGTGAAGCGGGAGTGGATGTAGAGGCGGGCCTGCTGAGCGCGTGATTCGCGGGGTATCGGCGGCAGGGCATAGGCCACGTAGGCCAGCACATCGAACAGGTCGCTGTTCTCGGCGGAGATGATCGCCTGCATCTCGGCCAGCTGCTCAGGGCCGAAACCCTTCTCAGCCAGGCCCTGCAGCAGCTTGGCGCGGGTATCGGGCACGCTCCACAGGGCCCGCAGTTCGGCTTCATCGCGCACGAATTCGGGCAGCTGGCCGTAGAGGAGTTCGATGAACTGCTGCGAGCTCATCGGCTTGCCATCGGGATGCCAGAAGCTGGTCTGGAGCATGTGCTGGAGCGAGCGCTCCTTGCCGTCGCCCAGCTTGATCTTCACGCGGGGCCGTGGCGGCGGTGGCTCCGGCCCTGGAGGCGGCGGGTCGTTGATCGTGCCACCGTCGCCGGTGGTCTGGGCGGGGGAACCCGGGTCAATCGGTTCGATCGGTTCGCCGTCCCACTCGGGATCACTGAAGTGGTGGTGAGCCTTCACGAAGTCGAGGATCGTGAAGTAGTCCTTACCGTCGTAGAGGCGGGTGCCACGGCCGATGATCTGCTTGAACTCGATCATGGAGTTCACGGGCCGCAGCAGCACGATGTTGCGCACGTTGCGGGCATCCACGCCGGTGGAGAGCTTCTGGGAGGTGGTGAGGATCGTGGGGATCGTCTTCTCGTTGTCCTGGAAGGCACGCAGCCAGGTGTTGCCCAGTTCGCCGTCGTCGGCGGTGACGCGGTGGCAGTAGTTGGGATCGGTGCTGGCTTTGCGCTGGTTGATCAGGTCGCGGATGGCGAGGGCGTGCTCCTGGGTGGCGCAGAAGACCAGGGTTTTCTGGCGCGGATCGATCTGGTTCATCAGGATCTCCACCCGCTGGCGTTCGCGTTGCTCGATCTCGATGATGCGGTTGAACTCGGCTTCGGTATAACGGCGGCCCTCCTGCACCTCGCCTTCCACCACCGTGTCGTCGGGGGTGTAGACGTAGTCGTCGAGGGTGGTGCTGATCTGCTTGACGCGGAAGGGGGTGAGGAAGCCGTCGTTGATGCCTTCCTTGAGGGAGTAGGTGAACACCGGCTCGCCGAAGTAGGCGTAGGTGTCGGCGTTGCCTTCGCGGCGGGGGGTTGCGGTGAGGCCGAGCTGCACGGCGGGGGCGAAGTACTCGAGGATGCCGCGCCAGGTGGATTCGTTGTTGGCGCCGCCGCGGTGGCATTCATCGATCACGATGAAATCGAAGAAATCGGGCGGGTACTGGCCGAACCAGGGGGAGGGCCTGCCTTCTGGCCCCTGGCCGCTCATGAAGGTCTGGAAGATGGTGAGGAACACGCTGGCGTTGGTGGGCACGCGGCCCCTTTTGCGCAGGGCGTCGGGTTCGAGGCGGGCGAGGGCGTTGTCTTCGAAGGCGGCGAAACCGGTGAAGTCGTTGAAGGCCTGATCGGCGAGGTTGTTGCGATCGGCGAGGAACAGGATGCGCGGCCGGCGCGTGGGTTGGCGGGAGAGGTTCCAGCGGGCCTGGAACAGCTTCCAGATGATCTGGAAGGCGATGGACGTTTTGCCGGTGCCGGTGGCCAGGGTGAGCAGCACGCGATTGCGACCGGTGGCGATCGCCTCCAGGGCACGCGACACGGCGATGTCCTGGTAGAAGCGGATCTGCCAGCTGCCGCCCTTGTCGGCATAGGGGATGGCGGAGAAACGGTCGCGCCAGGCGTTCTCCTCGGCGAAGGTGCGGGCCCAGAGCTCCTCGGGCGACGGGAAGGCGTCCACCGGACCCTCCTCGCCGCTGCTCATGTCGACGGCGTAGACACCGAGGCCGTTGCTGGCGTAGGTGAAGCGGAGCTGCAGCTTGCCGGCGTAGCCCTTGGCCTGGGCCACGCCTTCGGTGAGCGGGGCGGTGTCGGGCTTGGCCTCGACCACCGCCAGCTGGGTGTTGCGGTAGGTGAGCACGTAGTCGGCGGTGAGCGGCTTGCCGCGGCGGCCACCACCTTCGATGCGTCCGGGAGTGATCGAGAACTCACGCCGGATGCGGCTGCCCTCCACCACGCCCCAGCCGGCGGCGGTGAGCAACGGATCAATCAGCTCGGCGCGGGTTTCGGCCTCGTTCATGGGATCAGGGAGGCCACGTGATCGAGCATCGCTCGGGCGGCTTTGAGATCCCGCTGGGCTATGCGCAGCATGAGTGCTGCATCGCGTTGACGATCAGCAGGCATGGAGCTCTCTGCCGTGGCGATAGGCCTCCACGACAACGTGCTGTCTGTGCTGGAGGCGATCCTGCACTTCCTGGTTTGAATACAGGAGCAGATCGATCGGGATCCGGTGATGGGCCAACTTCCAGCCCAAATCTCCTGTTTCCTCAAAACGCGAGTGCGTGGCCAGCCATTCATCCGGCACGGTGACCAGGAGGTCCAGGTCGGAATCGGGCCGCTCGGTGCCGCGGGCGCGGGAGCCGAACAGGCGCACCTCGGCACCGGGGATGGCCGCCTGGATCTCGGCCGCGATCGTGCGCAGCAGCGGCTCATCCACCACGTAGTGATAGCTGGAGGGGCGGGCCGTGGGTGTCATGGGGGCAGTTTGGCGCGGCTTGCCGGGCTCTGCCTGCTTCAGCTGCGGGCATCCTGCAGCGGGCAGCCATAGGCGGTGAACGCCGCATCGGCACTGAGCAGGGTGAAGGGGCCGTGGATGGCCTGGGCCACCAGCAGACGATCAAACGGATCGCGGTGGTGCAGAGGCAGCTGTTCGAGGGCCAGCAGATGGGGAAGCTCAATCGGGAGGAACGCAAAGCCGGATTGCTCCGCCCAGGGGATGGCCTGGCGAGCCGACAGGGGCATGTCGGCACGGGCCAGGCCGTGCTTGATGGCGATCTCCCAGAGCGACACATGGCTGAACAACACCTCGCTGGCCTGGACGGTGATCAGCTCACGGCTGGCGGGCCCCAGCCTCGGGTCATCGCTGATGGCCCAGAGAAAGGTGTGGGTATCGAGCAGCAGGCGCATCACGCCTGCTCGAACAGGTCGGCGATCAGGGGGTTGGCGGCATCGATGGAGTCGGGCGCCACGAACTGCCCAAGGGCGATGCCCAGCCGGCGGGGCCGTTCTGGGGCCTGCAGGCTGGTGAGCCGTGCCACGGGCCGGCCGTTGCGGGCGATCACCACTTCGGCTTCGGCGCCGGTTTCGATCGCCTCCACCAGCCGCGAGAGGTGGGTCTTGGCTTCGAGCATGTTCACCACACGGCTCGGGCCGCCGGCGCTGGGACGGGACGCCATGGCCGCACAAAGATCAATCAGACCAGACCAGATTAGACCAGCTAGTGCGGCCCAGGGCCTCAGGGCCCCAGCGCCCCCACCGGCACCACGGCGATGCGATCCGCCCGCCGGTAGGCATCGCGGTAGTGGAACACATCGCCCTCCAGCGCCTGGGCCGGCACTCTCTGGTCGCGGATCACGAGCGACTCGATCAGCAACCCCAGCCACTCCAGATCGTTGAGGAGGCGATCGGGGTTGCCGCTCAGGGCCGCCACCGCCAGGGAGGGGTCGCAGAAATGGCGCCGGGGCATGGTCCGCCGCGATCTCCTGAAGGGTCTTGCGGCCGGAAATGGCCTCCATGGCCACACGGGCCTGTTAACTCGGGACTGTGGGTTTTGCGCTTGGTCATGGGTGGTGAACCCTGTATCGGGGTGGAGCCCCGCCACTTAATGACAGTTCCCATGGCAGATACCAATCTTCCAGTTGCACACACATCCGATATCACCACTAAAGGCTGTTTTCACGAGCTCCGCTATGCAGTCATGACAATGGGCATTCGCAACCGCCGCTCCAGCAAGGCAAATACCATATGCTTGTGAACCCAGAATCCTCGAAGAAGCACACTTTGCGACAATCCAGGCACATTCCGCCTGACAATCTGAAGCGGTAAGATCGCTCATTAGGGACTCCTGAAAAAGGGATCCGCCGGTTGGATCCAAATACTGCGAACGAGCGGCGCGTTGTCGGCCCAAACGCTTGGCTATACAGCGGCCAGTGAATCTATCATTTCAAGCTTCCAAATGTTCCTGAGGCTGATCAAGAGGCAGCGAGGCCATTGCCGAGAACAAAACCAAGCAAAAATAGTAGTAAAAAAGAGGCGGAGGAGCCTCCAGATCTTCTCTGCACACATCACCACAAATGCCATCGAGATCGTGTTCTCTGCACCTTTGGGGAGGCGCGCCATAATCAGATCGAGGGAATACTTCCTCGTCCCTGATCCAAAGCATCCTTCCACCTCGTTCCGCCTCCGTTGATCTGCGCTGAGCTGCTGCTTGTGAGCAGCATTGATCTCAGGATCTCTCGGCGGTCTCCCCAATCGCTTACCAGATAGCCGTATATTGTTTCTAGTGCAGAAGTTTCTATTCTTGGTATTGATATAAATGCGATCAGCGCAGATTCGCTCGGGGTAGCAGCCATGCGCTTGCTTGTATATCTTGGCTTGTGAAATCAGGTCTTCTGATTCGTTGTATGGATCCCAGCTGATCCTGTGCAAGAAGGCAAAGCCGTTCCGAACAGAAACACTGATTTTGGCGCCAAACTCAACTGCAGCCCTTGCCTTGCCACGCATCATGGGCCGAATGTGTGACTGAACCAGGTTCACGATGCGGTCGGGCATGCTGCGGGTTTTGAAATACAACAGGATGCTTTGCTGGCGGTGCAGCTCACTGATCACAAGGAGCTTCCGCCACCAATGAGTCTTCAAGCCAGAAAGCACTGCACCAGAGGCGATCAGGGCATCGATGGCATCAAGATTCCTCTGCAGGTAGTCAAGCTGGCGTCGTATCGTGGCTTTTATGTTGCGACGACGCGGCTTTTTCTGTTTGGCAACTCTGAGGAAATTGGCACGTGCCTTGCCGCGGTCATATCGTGGTCGGTGTTTGCGTAGATCTGAACTCTGCTCGCAGAGATCGTCGATGATCCGTTCTGTTGATTCTCTGGCCTCGTTGAGCAACTTCAGATCAGTTGGGTAGGTGATGTCGGCTGGTGTGCAGGAGGCGTCAATGCTCAGTGTTCCCCAATTCTTCCCTTCTGGCCAATCGGCCGGCTTCACAAAGTCATCGATTGAGAGCTGGCTGCCAGCACTGGCGTCTGGATCGTCAGGATCGTCGTCATCTTGTCGTGCTGCCACAGCCTCCATCACCATGGCCTTGCCCCGTTCAGCAATGAGTTCATTGATCCGGCTGAGCTCCTCTTCCGAGAATCGCTTGCGAAAATGAGCCATCATTGATGGGTCGAATGGCGCTTTGTGGAATAGCCGGCAAAGCCAAGGAAAAACTGCATGTAAGCATTTTCTCGAATCTGCTCTACGGTCTCTTCGTCGGTCAGGCCCAGCCTTTGCTTGATGAACAACGCACCAACCGCCAGCCGTACCGGCTTAGCAGGGGCGCCAGTCGTAGGGTTGAATTGAGGGGCATATGTTTCTTCCAGCTCTTCCCAAGGCATCAAGGACGAGAAGATCACCCAGCGGTTGTCCGAGTCCAACGTGCCACCGAAAGGCACATGGAAATCCTCGATTGAAAGCTGCCCGTTATGGTGTTTCCGGTACATCTGCAGCGCTCAGCAGTTGTAGCAATCGTCGATTGCCCTGATCTAGGTCAGTTTATCGGGTCTCTATCGCTGAAACAAGCTGCGCTGCAGTGGGTTTGCCTTTTTCAGGAGGCCCTCATTAGCGCTTCTCAAATTTTGAACGAACCTACACTTCTCACGATTGGGCGGGCTTGAGTTGGAAGTTTCATGATTGTTTCTCCTTGTTTAAACCGCTTTAGGCTGAACTTTGTTTACGCCTCAGACCAGGAACGCATCGGACCAATTGTAACGGGAATCACGTCGCTGACATCGATAGTAAATCTTTTGACTGTCCTTGAACGCTGAAGATTATCTGGGTCAAAGAACCGCAACTTTACATC
The DNA here is from genome assembly GCA_046342315.1 of Cyanobacteriota bacterium. Classification (GTDB taxonomy): domain Bacteria; phylum Cyanobacteriota; class Cyanobacteriia; order PCC-6307; family Cyanobiaceae; genus Cyanobium. Next base: position 11,082 of record JBKDPV010000105.1, on the reverse strand, counting down.
GTAGCATTCAGAATCAATGCGACAGATGGGACTCTTGACCACATCAATCGTTTCAATTACTAGATCGCTCAAGGTTGCCTGAGAAATTGCTACTGAGATTTGGAAAGCATTGGTTGCCGCATAGTTGAGAGCGCGCTCCTGTGGCGTTACGCCAAGGTTGCGATAGTCATAATAAATCCGATCTAGAACTTCTCTAATTCGATTTTTTAACCCTTCCTGACTTTCTGCTGGTGAACTCGGCTCTATCACCGCGTTCAATAAAGCATTAACAGACCAACTATACATACCTCGCACTTCCGGAATGATAGCCGGGATAACTTCACCTGACATCAGTCTTACGCTACCTCCGATATACCCCGGCATTGAAACCCTTTCTACATCCTCGCAGCCAAGAAACTCGCGAAGCCTGTCATATACTACCCCTGCAAATGGACCCGTAGGAGTGATCGCATAAATAGGTGTAGCATCAAGATTAAGCGTCCAAATGATTGATTGAGCATCCCAAGGATGAGGATCGTTTCTAAAAGGACTACCCGCTATATCTTCGCCCGAAAAATAGTAGAGCAGCTCTTGCTGAAGGGGTGGCCTGTTCAAATTCATAGCCTGTTGAATCGAATCTCGGCGAGCTTGAGTACCGAAGTCGTAGCCCAAGTCTCCTAAAGCATAAACTAGTTGCATCGATCCGCCTCCGCCACAGCCACAGTCCCCAGCAGCTCCAGAAGGATTGACAGACGGAGTTTTTGCGTTGCCAGGAGTAACCATCATCGGGGTTGCTCCTCTTGACCTAGCTGTGGACATTGATGTCTTAACCTCCGCAGCCTGTACGGCAGTTCCTGAGGGCAGGGGAACAGGTTGTTCTAAACAGTGGTCGATCGCCTCACTCAGTTGCGGTTGTTCAATCGCGTTGTCAGCTTCACTCGCTTGAAGCATGTCTTCCTCTGGTTTCTCGGTTGACATTGGTTTGATTTCTCCTTTTGTAATTAGGGCGTATGCCCCAGTAATATTAAGAGTTCCAACTAGACAGCGACGGCTGTCTAAACCCTTTGCTTGGTTGCAAGGCAACGCACTTTGGAGGATGGCATCACGGATAGCATGGGAATTGAGCTTTTCCCCTCGTTGCCATTGAATACTTAGCAACAGAGCCACAATACCCGACACGATGGGAGTCGCAAAGCTAGTGCCTGTTTTAGCCGCAGTCTCACCACCAGGGATAGTACCCAAGATGTTTTCACCGAGAGCGAGAATGCCTTGGTTTTGGTAAGCCTCGCCCCAATTACTAAACCCAATGGGATTTCCTTGGTCATTCATTGCCCCCACCGCCAGTACCGACTCAAGGGCAGCCGGAACATGGAGGCATTCGCAGCCATCATTGCCCGCAGCCGCCACAATGAGAACATTGTTTTCCTGGCACAAACGGACGGCATTTTCCAGTAATTGGTCAGGTTCAGCCGATGTAGCCAGCTGACCGCCACTAATGTTGATGACATTGGCTCCTTGCTCAACTGCTTGGGTAATCGCCCGTGCGAGGTCAACCTGGGAACAGGGGGCAAGCCCTCCTTCTCTCCCATCAGTAAACACAGGTATGATTAAACCCCGACAATTGGGTGCAATACCATGAACAGGGCTGTCGTGTTGACCAAAGATGACGCTGGTAACGTGAGTTCCGTGCTGGGATGCAGAACCGCGATCGGCGACACCCGAAACCAAGGTTGAAAACCGAGTCAGATTCGCTCCATTAAAGAAGGGATGAGACTGGTCAACAGGTCCGTCAAGTACGGCAACGCACACGCTTGGCTCACCAAGAGATTCTCTCCACAGAGCCTCTAACTGCTGCTCAAATATTGTCAAGTATTCCATAACACTAACCGAGGGAAAGCTGGATTATCCAGGGACTCCATAATGGTCATTGATTTAGCTGAATGCGAACTGGGTATCCGTCCGGATTAGTGCGGGGTTCGGAACCCGCCCCTGGAGCAGCATTGAAAGCACTTTTCCCGGAAACAATATTGAGGTCTGTAAATTTTAAGCCTTTACAATGACCTATTTCTTTCTGAAAGTAAGAAAATGCTTGATCATCTGTGCGTGAAAAATCAATTCCATACTTCGTACGAAGCTGTAGACACTTTTCCAGTAAAGATAGCTCTTGTTCTTTCCGATCGACAATTTCTAGTCCTTTGCATTTTGCGGCTCTTGGAAATTCTGATAAATCAGATTTCGCCAGATCTATCCCTTCTATAATACCCCTGCAAAAACCTGCAACTTCCTGTTCACGTTGAAGGGCCTTGCGTTCAGCATAGCTTGCAGCAGCCTCCCGACAAGCCCTTAATGCTGTATCGCCAAATATGCCTAGAGGCATAGAGATACCAGTTGCTACGCCATAATTTCCGTATCCTGAGTTGGAAAATGCACGGCCCTGCCCAGGATCACTAATGGCACGGCCATTGTAGGAGCCGGATCCCCAATTATCAGCATTGCGTGCAAACCCGAAAAGATTGAATGTGGTAGTGGGACATTCAGTTGTGGTTTCAAACCTTACATTTGCTGGGCTCGGTGCCACTGGGCCATTGAAGCCTCCTGCTCCATCTGCACCGTAGACAACGGGCTGGGCAAAAGATCGTGCAGGAAGCAGCAAGGTGCTGAGGATAACAACCTTGGAGAATGCAATTAAATTCAGGAGAGGTGGCTTCTTCATGGAAGGAGGCGGTGAAAAATCAGGGTGACAACCCAGTAGTTAAATCCTTAGGGCTATATACTAGTGACCAAAAACGGACCGAGTAGACGGGAAGCAAGCAATCTAAGCACATAAAAATGGGTTTAGATTCTAAACCATTAAAATTGCTGAATCCACTAAGTCATGATATAACAAGTACATCGCAGATCTTAGAATGAATAGCACGCATCAATGCACAATTGTCTTTCGCGGCCTTGGCGCGTGTTACTTACGCAGGTTTCGATGCATTTTTCGATATAACTTTCGCTTGGTCGCAAGCCTAGATGTGTCATATTGCCTTGGGAGGAATGATTGCTGATAAACGTCCCTCGATGGTCTCTAGTGACGGGCTTAGCGTGGTTCGGGAGTTTCATGTTAGAGAAAATAACAAGAATAATATAGGCCACATTCATTGCGGCCGTCGGGCTATGGTTTCAAAAGTTTATAGTTTGAGACTGGTAGTTTTGGATACAAAGCTCTATGCGTATGTATGGTTCCGAGCGAGCGACTCTCTCGCGCCCCCTCTGCGATAATGGGACAACTGCAGCAGATCTGATGCGAGGACAACAGGGGCGCACAGCGGCTCCTTGTTCTCCTAAGTCTCGATTGAGGAGCGGATCCCGAGCAGCCATCCGCACAGGCGGATTCGCAAGCTGGCGGATCAGGCCCTCGATCGACTCAGCCCCACCATCTGCACGCTGTACACCTCAGAAGGACGCCCATCGGTTCCACTGGAGCAACTGCTGCTGGCCTCGCTGCGGCAGGCGTTCTATGGGATCCGCTCCGAGAGGCTGCTGCTGGAGCAGCTCCACTACAACCTGCTGTTCCGCTGGTTCGTGGGCTTGAGCCCCGACGATGCGATCTGGCAACCGACAACATTCACCAAGAACCGTGATCGTCTCCTCAATGACGACGTCATGGGGCTGTTTCTGGAGAAGCTGATGGGAGATGCCGAGGTCAAACCGCTGCTCAGTTGACGTGGACCCCGGAAACCGGTCCGGACTGAATGAGAGTCCTCAGCCGGCCAGACTGGGCCGCGGACTCGACCATGAAACGCACTAGGCACACGGCGGAGCAGATCATCCGCAAGCTCAAGACACCGAGCAGCTGATCGCCCAGGGCAAGACCGTCGCCGACGTCTGCCGCGTCATCGAGGTGACGCAGCCGACCTATTACCGTTGGCGGCAGCAGTACGGCGGGATGCAGGCCGAGGAGGCCAGGAGGCTGACTTAGCTGGAGAAGGAGAACGCCCGGCTCTAGCCGAAGGCTTCTCCGAAGGAGTGGAAGCTTCTGGCGGGGGCAGAGCTGGAGAAAGCGAGGCTCTAGCCGCAGGCTTCTGCGCAGCAGTGGGATCTTGCCGAGGGAAACTTCTGAGCCCGGAACGCCGTTGCGCCGAGAGGAGCACCTCTCGGTGCGACGGGTTGTCACGGCCCTGCAGGAGCGTTACCGGGTGTCCCGTGTCAATCTGGTTGATGGGCCCCTCAACCAGATTGTCGTCGGACAACCGGGCCTCTGAACGCCTGGCCTGCCGGGTGGTGGGCCAGCACCGCAGTACCCAGCGCCACAACGGCAAGGTCGTCTCGATCGAGGAGGGCAAGCTCAGGCATCGCCTACGGGAGATTGCTGCTGAGCACATCCGTTGGGGCCGCCGGATGGCCTAGCGGCTGCTCAGGCGGGAGGGCTGGACCGTGAATCACAAGCGGGTGCAACGGCTCTAGCGGGAGGAAGGCCTGCAGCGGCCTACTCCCAGGAAGCGAAAACGGGCACGGCCCGCCGCCGACGGGTCGGTGAGGCGTCACCGGGCCCAGCATCCCCACCAGGTGTGGGCCATGGTCTTCCAGTTCGTCGCCACCGCTGATGGCCGGAGGCTCAAGTTCCTGAACGTGATCGACGAGCACAGCCACCTCTGCCTGGCGATCCGGGTGGGCAGGCGGTGCAAAGGCCAAGGACGTGGTGGCCGTGCTGGAGGAACTCACCAGCCTCTACCCCGCGCCGGCATTCATCCGGTCCGATAACGGGCCTGAATTCAACTGCTTCGCAGAAGCCTTGCGGCTACGCTCAAGCTCTACGGGGCTGGTGCGAGGCCAGCGGCACCACCACCACGGCCTACATCGAGCCAGGATCCCCTTGGGAGAACGGCTTTGCGGAGTCGTATGAGCTCCGCTCGACTTCGTCTACAACGGCCGGTTCAGGGATGAGTTCCTCAACACTGAGCTGTTCACCACAGCCCCAGAAGCTCAGATCCTGGCCGATCGCTGGCGCTGGGAGTACAACACGCTCAGGCCGCACTCGGCCCTCCAGGGGCTAACGCCCCTGGAGGCAGCTCAACAGGCAGCTGCAGCATGACCACATCCACCCACTCTCATAAGGCCTGGACCGATAAAGGGGGTCACATCACAGTGACGACCACTTCTCCGTGGACGGCACGTTGCTACAGGCCTGGGCGTCATACGCTTCCCTGCAGCGGATCGATGGGCAGGAGGACCCTCCGCCTCCACTAACAGGTCCTGGCGAAGGATTCGGAGCCCCCAAAGAGGGCAAGAGGCGAGCAAAAGGTGACTTTGGCGGCATCAAGCTCAGCAACGAGACCCACCACTGCAGCACGGATTCAGAGGCCTTGCTGGCCCGCAAATCCAATGCCCATCCAGCACTGCCCAGCTACAGGGGACATGTGGTCATGGACAACCGTCATGCCCTGATCGTGGATGCAAGATCACGCAAGCCACCGGCACATACCAGCGTGGTGGTCAACAAATGACGTTGGGCAAGCGTCGCCCTAGAGAACAGCATGCCGCCATGCCTTTATACCGGTATGAGGGCACGGCGGCTTGACAAGTGTAGACAGTTGACAGGCGCAAGAGCATCGTTACCACACTTGCGGCATGAAGCCATGAAAGGCCACTGAACGAGGAGCGCCTTAAGTTCATGCCTCAGGCAACTTCTCGAACCTCAATTGTGATGTCGTCAGGATAGATGGTAACTGAAGTATAAACGCTTGACGTGGCCTCTCGGTAGTGAATTTGCACTTCAGTTTCAACTTGTGCAACTTCGCCTTCGGGAGGATACACGATCTTATCTAGTATGTAGATTGACGGATTAATACCTTGTGGCACCCTAGGTCGAAGCTCGACACGGTATCCGGCTGTCGGGAATACTTCGGTACCTACAACATGGAGTGTTTGCGGAGCACCCGGCATCCGATCATGCCAGGCATGCCAGTCACTCAAGCGTAAGGGCTGTTCATCAACTGGTGCGATGCCAAGCGGGCCGGCCAGGTCACTGGCCTCAATGGTCACTGATACAGTCTTTGCTCCTACGAATCCCCCAACAGTACCCGACACGTCCTCTAGCTTCCAAGTAAAGAAAAGAGCATTCAGCGCTTCATCGGCCGACCTAATCGCGCCGCGCAACGCCTCTGAGAAATCTCCAGAAGCCGAAGTTGCAGTAAACTTTGCCATAACTGCGGTATAATTGAAGAGAAGGCGAGAGCCCATGATAGACCAGCTCCCAACAGCTAATTTAATTTGAACAAATGTACCTCGGTGCCCACGCAATATAATTTAACCACCCACCGAGGCGGTGATCGTGCATTGCAGGGATCGAGCCTTCTACCGGGCCACTGCCGACCACATCCAGCTGCCGCCGCCGGAGCAGTTCCGCAGCAGCGAGGGCTACTACGCCAAGGCGCTTAACGAGCTGGCCCGCTGGAGCGGGCACAAGAGCCGCTTGGATAGCGACCTCAAGGGCCGCTACCGCTGCTCAGGCCTGCGGGTACGGAACGGCGGCCTATGCCGCCGAAGAGCTGGTGGAGGAGATCGGGGCGGCCTTCCTGAACGTCAAGGCCGGAGCGACAGCCGAGCCTCGGGAGGATCACACCCACAACCTTAAGGGTTTGCGAAAAACCGCCTGATCTGCAGCCTTTCCCCCTTCATCACGCCGCTTGCACGCTGATTGCCGCTGATGTGGTTGGCCTGGCGCAGGGCCGCTCTCGAACGAAGATGGGGCCGCCAGGCGGGCTGGTTGTCCAGCACCATCAGCCGCCCCGGGGCCTTCAGAGGCCATGCGGCAGCAGCCAATGCAGCAGATGTCGGAGCTCTAGTGCTGGAAACGTCGAGCTTCTGATGCAGGAAACGACGAGCGCCAAGCCCTGAGTCGGTCCGTGGCCAGGGTGGCTGGGCGCGGGAGCCGTAGCCGACGGCTGAAGCACGGGACTACAGGCGCAATTCGGCGACTGAAATCACCTCCTGCATCTCGCCCACGATCGTGCTCAGCAGCACATCATCCACCAGGTTGTGATCGCTGGAGGGGCTTGCTGAAGCTGCCGTGGCGGAAGGCTCAACCAGTCCTGGGCACGTGGGTGGCCTGGTCATGGGTGGCCAACACCAGGCCATGGGCCAAGGCTGTGGCCACGATCAGCCGATCGGAACCAGCTGAACGACTCCTGGGGCAGCCGCCTGCCTCAGCCAGGACGGGAATGGGCGATCGAGAGACAGTCGTCCCTCGGCATGGACCATCTGCGCTTCCCAGAGGCTCATGGCCGAGAGGTGGGGGCTGCCGGAGCCTGTCAGGCGATCCAGCGCACGCCGTTCCTCGGGCCGGAGCCGCTCGGAACCCAGCAGCCACTACAGCCAGACATGGGTGTCCAGCAGAACCTTCACCGCAGGGCATCGAAGGCCTGGGCCTCCAGTACGGAGTCTTCGGGCTCGGCGTGGAGCACACCGGATCCGCGCAAAGCCGCCCAGGGTTGCGGGTCGCTGGAGGCTCCCAGGGACGGTGGGGTGAGGCGGGCCACGGGTTTGCCATGCCGGGTGATCAATACCGCCTCGCCACCGCTTTCCACCTGCCGGATCAACTCGAAGCAGTGGGCGCGGAAGCGGGTCACGGAAATGTCCATCGACCCATCGCAATGGGCATTTTCAAGGCGTGAAGGCCCGTCTGGTCTGCCCCATCCATGGCTGTGAGCCTCTGGCTTGAGCCGGGCACATCTCTCAGGGGAGCTCCAGCCACCCACGCAGGGCCAGATCCAGATCCACCAACACCTGGGGCTCCAGCTGCCCCACCACCTCGCCCACCGCCTGGAGCGGCACGGTGAAGAGTTTGTCGACCATCAGCTGGGACGGCTTGCGCAGGCCATTGCGCGCCGAGGGCTCCACGGCGATCCGCACCAGGGGAGCCTGCCTGAGGGTGCTGGTGAGCGGGCAGAGGGTGACGCTGGGATGGGCCTGAAGCCAGCGATCCGCCTGGACCACCACCGCTGGCCGTGGTTTGCCGGAGTAGACCCCGGGGCTGGCCACGGTCACCACCGATCCGCGGCAGAGAACGGCCGGTGTCATGCGGTCCAGTCGTTCCAGTCGGGCAGCTGTTCACTCCAGTGCGGCGGCTCCACCTGGGCGAGGTGTTCCGATTGGCGGCGTGCCTCGGCAGCGTTGCCATGGCGGGCCAGATAGTGGCTGATGGCCTCGCGGATGCAGGCGCTGCGGGTCTTGCCCAACTGCCGGGCCAGCTGATCCAGCTGGCGCTCCAGCTCTGGCTCCACCCTCACTCCGAGCACCATGGCGTCAGCCGTACAACGATGTGTTGAACGCTAGCGCGGGTCGGGCCCGTGGCCGCGCCCCTACCTCTACCGGCTGATCGAGCAGAGCGCCGTGCCGGTGGTGAGGGTTGGCAGCCACAGGCGCTTGCGGATCCAGGATGTGCTGCTGCTGCGGGAAGAGCGCCAGCGAAGCCGTCGCTCGGCCCTTGCTGAGCTGAGTGATCTTGGCCAGGAGCTGCAGGTGGAGGCGGTGTGAGCCTCTGGCTGGAGCCTGCCGTCTTTCCGGTCCTTCTCGACAGCTGCGTGCTCTACCCCTACGAGCTGCGCGATCTGTTGCTGGAGGTGGCGGATGCCCACCTGTACCGGGTCCACTGGTCAGCGCAGATCCTGGAAGACACGGTCCGCCATCTCCTGGCTGATGGTCGTACCTCCCCCGATCAGGCGGCGCGATCCCTTCGCTGGCATTGGCAAACCCGAGCCCCTGCGGGAAAACCTGGCCGGCTGCTGGTCGCGCCGCATCGATGAGGAACATCGCCTGGTTTACCAGCTGGATGGCGAGCTGCTTGTGATCCTGGCCTGCCGGTACCACGTCCGGTAAGAGCGCAAGGCGGGCACGGCCCAGGGGGCATCGCCCTGCATCCAACCGTACGATTGGCCGTACGATAAACCCAGCTGTCGGGAAAGCTGTGCAGTCCATTTCGGCCAACGACCTCAAGACCTGCGGCATCGGCGCCATCGCACGGGCGCTGGAGCACGAACGGGAGGTGGGGCTGAGCGTGCGAGGCGAGCTCCGCTTTGTGGTGATGGAGGCCGACGCCTATCAGCGGCTGCGGGACTGTGAACTGGAAATCGCGCTGCAGGAAGCCCGTGCCGACCTCGCCGCCGGCCGGGTTGTGCACGAATCCGTGGACGATCACCTGAAGCGCCTGGACGCCTTGGCCACGGCCCCCGATGACGAGGCGCCAAGCACGCAGACCCAGCCTTGATGTGGTCGCTGGTCTTCACCGAGCGGTACAACCACCGAGCCGCGCGGTTTCTGCGACGCCATCCCGACATGAGGGAGGCCTACCGCAAAACCCTGCTCTTGCTGGAAGCCAATCCACACCATCCTTCGCTGCGACTGCACCCACTGCGGGGTCGCCTGCAAGGAATGCATTCTGTCTCCATCAACCTTAGCTATCGCATCACGCTTGAGCTGTTGATTGAAGACCAAAAGCTCATTCCGATCGACATCGGCTCCCACGATGTGGTGTACAGGGCCTGACATGGGCTGCACGAGCGACGCATCAACCAACTGATCCAGGCCTGCCTGCGAGATCCCTTCGCTGGCATTGGCAAACCCGAGCCCCTGCGGGAAAACCTGGCCGGCTGCTGGTCGCGCCGTATCGATGAGGAACATCGCCTGGTTTACCGGCTGGATGGCGAGCTGCTTGTCATCCTGGCCTGCCGGTATCACTACCGGTAAGAGAGCACGGCGAGGTGCCAGCAGGTCGACCGTGCGTCCGGGAAGAGTGGAGACACGGCAGCCGTCATGGCAGCAGACAGTCGTCCCTTGGCATGGAGCATCTGCGCTTCCCAGAGGCTCATGGCCGAGAGGTGGGGGCTGCCGGAGCCTGCCAGGCGATCCAGCGCACGCCGTTCCTCGGGCCGGAGCCGCTCGGAACCCAGCAGCCACCACAGCCAGACATGGGTGTCCAGCAGAACCTTCACCGCAGGGCATCGAAGGCCTGGGCCTCCAGCACGGAGTCTTCGGGCTCGGCGTGGAGCACACCGGATCCGCGCAAAGCCGCCCAGTGTTGCAGGTCGCTGGAGGCTCCCATGGCATTTTCAAGGCGTGAAGGCCCGTCTGGTCTGCCCCAACCATGGCGAGGAGCACCTGGTGCTCAGGCCTTGCCGAACTGAGTGATCTTGGCCAGGAGCTGAAGGATCGAACGAAACCCACCGAAGATCACGAGCTCGCAATCACATGACCCTGAACAGGGGTTGGAATCAGAAAGGCAAAGTCCTTGTCGGTGGTCAGCAAGACGGCCTGGGCGGCAACGGCCGTTGCCGCAATCCACAGGTCGTTCTTCCCCATGTTTCGAGCGCCTTGGGGATGGGCGCGGGCATGGAGATCAGCTGCACATAGGCATCAATCACGGACGGATGGTTGATATTCACGATCGTCAGCGATCGGAAGGCCTTATCCAGGGCCTGGCGTTTGGCTGCTCCCCAGTTCCCAGCCTCCGCTAACACGCGAGCCTCAGCCAGGCTGACCACGCTCACCAGCGGGCGAGGCTGGCAGTGAATCAGGTTAAAGGTTTGCTGAATCTGCAGACCCAGAGACTTCCCACGCACCAGATGGAGAATCACGGTGGTGTCGAGGAGATAAGGCCTGCCGGCACTTAACGCCGCCGTCATCGAATGGCGGCGAGGGCCGTGATCAGTTCGGCGTCGGTTTCATCACCGGGCCAGGTGCCGAAAAAGGTGGCGACACCGGATCCCGGTCCTTGAACAGCCGGCGTGAAGACGGGCGTGGAGCCCCACGCTTTGGGCGCTTCACTGAATAACTCATCGTCCCCATGGGCCGGTTGGATCTGGCTGATGCCAATCTGTTGAACGCGGCCCGATGGGCGGAACTCAGCGACCCCAGCCACCACCACCCGCTGACCAAACAGAGCCCTCAGGTCTTCCGTGGTGACGCTGGAGGGCAGCCGGGCGGCGCCTATCAGGAAAGAAGTCCGCTCGGGATGCTGCGCTCAGCACCAAATGAATCCTACTCCGAGTCCTCGGTCACGGGCTTCGGGTTCGTGAAATCATCGTCATCGAGATCCTGATCTGATGCGGAGGATTGAGCGGT
>JBKDPV010000104.1:0-8666 GCA_046342315.1 Cyanobacteriota bacterium | reverse complement strand
CAGCCCGAGCCTCCCTCCCGGGTGCGGGCGCTGGACGGCGGCATCACGCGGGCGAGCCTCGCGCGGCTCGGTGCCCACGGCTGCGAGGACACCGTGCAGCCGCCCGCCAGCACCCACCGGCAGGTGCTCGAGCACCTGCCTGAGGGGGTGTTCCTCTCCAACGGTCCTGGCGATCCGGCGGCCGTGACCAGGGGCATCGCCCTGGCCCGCGATCTGCTCCAACGCCCCGACCTGCCGGTGTTCGGCATCTGCCTGGGTCACCAGATTCTCGGTCTGGCCCTGGGCGGGCGCACCTTCAAGCTGGCGTACGGGCACCGCGGCCTGAACCATCCCTGCGGCTCCCCCGGCGAGGTGGAGATCACCAGCCAGAACCATGGCTTCGCCATCGACGCCGACAGCCTTCCCGCCCAGCGGGTTGCCATCACCCATCTCAACCTCAATGACCGCACCGTGGCGGCGCTGGCTCTGCGCGACCAGCCGGTGTTCGGCGTGCAGTACCACCCGGAGGCCAGCCCCGGCCCGCACGACGCCGACCACCACTTCGGCCGCTTCACCTCCCTGATGGAGGAGCGCCGCTGACAGCGGGAGAAGGCCGCAGCGGATCGGCCGACGCCGCCACGATTCGTTGCGGATCTGCCAGGACCCTCCACCCTCTCTACACTCCACGCGACCGCCGACGAGGGTTCGAGCCATCACCGACCTGCAGCGACTGACCGTCTCCCTGCGTGGGGGCTGTGAACGTCAGGAGCAGTGCCTGCTGTTCAGCTTCACCGGCCAGCTGGATGCCTACTCCGACAAGCAGTTCACCACCTTCATCACCGAGCACGAGAACGGGACGCAGCTCCCGCTGGTGATCGATCTGAGCAAGATCGATTTCATCGATTCCTCGGGCCTGGGGGCCCTGGTGCAGCTCGCCAAGCACTGCAACGATCGGGGTGTGCGCTTCGTGGTGGTGGGCAATGCGCGGGTGGTGCAGACGGTGAAGCTGGTGCGCCTGGAGGATTTTCTGCATCTGCAGCCGGATCTGGCCACGGCCCTTGGCCACATCACCCCCGCCTGAGCCGCTCCAGCGTCCCTCCGCCTGGCTCGGGGGACATGCCTCGGCGGAGGCTTCGGCGGGTCCGGAACCAGGCCCGCTGCAGCTTGCCTGGCTGGGCGACGCGGTCTGGGAGCTGCACCAGCGGCTGCGCCACTGTCGCCAGGCCGGCCGCTCCCGCGATCTGCACCGGGCGGTGGTGGCGGAAGTGAGGGCCGAGGCTCAGGCGGCCGCACTGGCCCGCCTGGAGCCGCTGCTCCGCGATGGCGAGCGGGACCTGGTGCGCCGGGGGCGCAACCGCGCCGGTCGCGGACCGCGTCGTGGGGAGGCGGTGATCTATGGGCAGGCCACGGGATTTGAGACGATGCTGGGATGGCTCTTCCTCCGGGATCCCGCACGTCTGGCCGAACTGCTGGACCAACTCGAGTCGAGCCGACCGTTCTCACCGCCTCCCGACCATGAGCCCCCGTCCCGATCGCCGTCCTGATTCGAGGCCGGACCGTGGATCCCGCCGACCGGGTGGTCCATCCGGCAGTCGCCCCGGCTCCCGGCCTGGGGGACGATCGCCCAGCCGCTTCGGGCCACCGCGCCGCCGCGAGAGTGAGGACGGCGGTGGCTGGCGGGAGCGGGAGCCCGGTGCCGAGGGGCGTCCCTATGAGCGAGGCCCCGGCGATCGGGGACCATCGGAGCGGGGCAGCTACGGCCGTCGGCCCTTCGAGAAGCCCGCGTTCGGGGGGCGCTCCTTCGATCGTCCCGGAGATGAGCGCGGTGGCCCCGCTGGAGGGGGCCCCGCCGATCGGCGCGGACCCGCACGCTTTGCTCCCTCCCGTTTCGGGCCTCCCCGCAACGGCCCCAGCCGCCCCGGCTCGGGCCGCTTCGGCGCCGGTGCCGCTGAGGGTGATCGTGATCGCTTCGGTGGTGGTCGCCTCCCGGCGTCCCGCAGCGGCGAGGCTCGCCGGGTCGAACGGCCGGGCGGACGCTTCCGCAGCGGCGATCGACCCGGACCCCGGCCCTTCGGCGGGCGCGCCGGCGCTGGCGGCCGGCCCGCCTTCGCCGCTCCGGAGGCTCCTGGGCAGGGTTCCGGCGAACGGGCCTCCCTCCAGCCGGGTGAAGGCGATTCCTTCGCCGGTGCGGCCCCCTCGGATCTGATCTGGGGTCGCCACTCCGCCCAGGCGGTGCTGGAGAGCGGCCGGCCGGTGCACCGTATCTGGTGCACCCCCGAGATGCGCTTCAGCCCCCGCTTCCTCCAGTTGCTGCGCGAGGCCAAGTCGTCGGGCGTGCTGGTGGAGGAGGTGACCTGGGCGCGCCTGGGCCAGATCAGCGGTGGCGCCGTGCATCAGGGCATCGTGCTGCAGCCCGCCGCCGCCGAAACCCTTGATCTCCCCAGCCTGATCGAGGGCTGTCGGGGGGTGGGGGAATCGCCTCTGCTGATCGCCGTCGACGGCCTTACCGATCCGCAGAACCTGGGAGCGATCGTGCGCAGTGCCGAGGCGCTCGGCGCCCATGGCATGGTGCTGCCCCAGCGTCGCAATGCCGGCCTCACAGGCTCGGTGGCGAAGGTGGCCGCCGGTGCCCTCGAGCACCTGCCGGTGGCCCGGGTGGTGAACCTCAACCGTTCGCTTGAGGCCCTCAAGCAGGAGGGCTATCGGGTGGTGGGTCTGGCGGCCGAGGGCACGGTGAGCCTGGAGGAGGCCGATCTCTCCGGGCCGCTGGTGGTGGTGACCGGCTCGGAGGGCGACGGCCTGTCGATGCTCACGCGCCGCAGCTGCGACCAGCTGGTGCGCATTCCCCTGCGGGGCTCCACTCCCAGCCTCAACGCTTCGGTGGCCACAGCCCTGCTCCTCTACGAGATCGCACGTCGCGGCTGGATGCACGGCCTGAGCGGCAACGCCCCGGCTCCGCGCCTGGTGCGGCCCTCGCTGCCCACCCCAGAGCCGATGCCGATGGCCGAGGAGCAGCCTGGCGGGGATCCGGACGCCGTGGAGGCGGTGTGCGTGGAGGACGTTGCCCGGGAGGCCATCGAGGAGCCCCTCGAGCCGAGCCTTCCGATCACGGCCGACCAGCCGAGCTTGGAGGAGCTCGACTCTCCCATCGAGCCGGAAGCCCAGCCGGAAGCCGAAGTTCCGGCTGTGGACGAGCTTGTTGCTGAGGCTGCCTCCGAACCCGGGGCTCCTGTGCTGAGTGAACCCCCGGCCGAGTCCGCCGCCGACCTACCCGCGCCCTCCCCCTGGGCCGCCGCCGTGGCCGGAACCGATGCCTTCGAGAGCGACATCCGGCTCTGACGCCTCGCGCTCCGGCGATCGGATGCTCACCCAGGGCGGCGGCCGTCCGCCCGCCCTTCAGAATGCCCACCAACGACATCCCGCGCCCATGAACCCCCTGCTCTGGCCCGCCCGCAGCGTTGCCAACGGGCTCGGACTGGCGTGGTGGGCGAGGGTGGAGACACGTTCTCCCGACGCTGTGTACTGGTTTGGTCCATTCGTGCGGCGCCACACCCTCGATGCGGCCCTGCCGGCCTTCCTCGACGACCTGCGGGCCGAGGGGCCGGCCTCGCTGGAGGTGCATTCCCTGCAGACCCGCCGCGGCGAGCCCCTTACCGAGGCCCCTGATCTGGGCGAGGCCGGCTGATAGCGTCGCCCCCAACCGGCAGACGGGTGGATGGGCATCGCCGAGTGGCGTGAGCGACTGCAGCAGGGCGAGGTGTCCGCCCGCGAGCTCACCGATCAGCAGCTGGCGCGCATCGAGGCGGTGGAGCCCGAGGTTCATGCCTTCCTCGAGGTGACCGCCGAGCGTGCCCGGGCCGACGCCGACCGGATCGACGCCGCCCGGGCCGCCGGCGAGCCCCTGCCGCCCCTGGCCGGCATCCCCCTGGCGATCAAGGACAACCTCTGCACCCGCGGGATCCGCACTACCTGCTCCAGCCGCATGCTGGAGAACTTCGTCCCCCCTTACGAATCCACCGTCACCGATCGCCTCTGGCAGGCCGGCGCGGTGCTGCTGGGCAAGACCAACCTCGACGAGTTCGCCATGGGCAGCTCGACGGAAACCTCGGCCTTCGGCCCCAGCCGCAACCCCTGGGACCCCGAGCGGGTGCCGGGCGGCAGCTCCGGCGGCAGCGCCGCCGCCGTGGCCGCGGGCGAGTGCCTGGCCTCCCTCGGTTCCGACACCGGCGGCTCGATCCGCCAGCCGGCTGCCTTCTGCGGCGTGGTGGGGCTCAAACCCACCTATGGGAGGGTGAGCCGCTGGGGCCTGGTGGCCTTCGCCAGCTCCCTCGATCAGGTGGGCCCCTTCACCACCTCTGTGGCCGATGCGGCCGAGCTGCTGCAGGTAATCGCCGGCGCCGATCCCCGCGACGCCACCTGCCTCACCGCCCCGGTGCCCGACTACCGCGCCGCTCTGGAGCAGCCGCTCAAGGGCCTGCGGGTGGGCCTGATCCGTGAGTGCTTCGAGGCCAAGGGGCTTGATCCCCAGGTGAAGGCGTCGGTGCGGGCCGCCGCCGACCTACTGGCCTCCCTTGGCTGCGAGCTGGTGGACGTGAGCTGCCCCCGCTTCGACGACGGCATTGCCACCTATTACGTGATCGCGCCGTCGGAGGCCTCGGCCAACCTGGCCCGCTACGACGGCGTGAAGTACGGCTACCGCAGCGAGGGGAGCGAGGGCAGCCAGGGGCTGGGGCTGGCGGCGATGACCGCCCGCAGCCGCGCCGAGGGCTTCGGCGCCGAGGTGCAGCGCCGCATTCTGATCGGCACCTATGCCCTCTCCGCCGGCTATGTGGATGCCTATTACCGCAAGGCCCAGCAGGTGCGCACCTTGATCCGGCGCGACTTCGACCACGCCTTCGAGACGGTGGACGTGCTGCTCACCCCTACCTCCCCCACCACCGCCTTCCGCTTCGGTGCCCACACCGAGGATCCGCTGGCGATGTACCTGGCCGACCTGCTCACGATCCCGGCCAACCTGGCGGGCCTGCCGGCGATCAGCCTCCCCTGCGGCTTCGACGACCAGGGCCTGCCGATCGGCCTTCAGCTGATCACCGGCGTGCTCGAGGAGCCGCGGCTGTTACAGGTGGCCCACCAGTACGAGCAGGCGGCCCGGGTGATGGAGTCCCGACCCGCGGCGGCGCTGGTGGCCTGACCAGGACCATGGCCCCGCCGGGGGCGCCAGGAAGCTCGACCTAAACCATCACGATGATCTGGTGCTGTTTGATGGGTTGTCGCCGCTGCAGTACACCTCAGCGGCGCAATACCGGGACAGCTGGGAGTCCTGGCAGCCGGATGCCAGGGGCACCGTGCAGTTCGCGTTGCACGATCTCTCTGTCCAGGCAGGAACTGATGCGGGGTATGCCTTTGGTTTTCTCCAGTGCAGGGGGACGCTCCCGAATGGTCAGACGTTTGGCGATACCGTGCGCATCACGTTCTGTCTCCTCAGGCGTGAGGGCCACTGGAAGGTGGCCCATCAGCACGTCTCCCAACCGGTTGGACGCGACTGATGGATCGACCAATTGCTATGGAGCCACGGATGAAGCGACACCTGGCCCTCCTGCTGCTGTTGATGGTTGCGGCCCTACCCGTTTCGGCCGATCAGGAGAACGTCCGCTGCCTGAGATCCATCGGCGTGCAACCTCTGATCAGAATTCAGTTTGACGTTGGATCTGACAGCGATTCCAATGGCTCCGTTCTTTATCAGGGCGGCACAGGTCCCATCCCTCTGAAACTGTTGAAGGTGACAGAGCTCAGAAGGGGCGTTGGGGGAAGGCCATCGGAATTCGAAACCCAGTGGCTTGAATGGACCGGCCCTGCGTCAGCAGGACGCTACGTCTACACCAACCAGGGGGCACTGATCGATGATTTCCGATACATCCGCAAGGATGGAAGGATCTTCAAGTTCGTGGATGATGCGGACGCCCTAAACGTCGGTCGGTGCACTTGGCCGCCATCGTAGGCCAGCAATGCGCAGGTCTGTGATCATTGACTCCGGACTCGGACAGGCAGCAAAGGCACATCTGCCACTGATCTGCCGCACAGATCTGGCTACGCAGCCCTGAGAGCTGACTAGAGCGGAGTATGGACAACCTCTCCAATCGGCAGAACAGGAATTGGCTGGTGTTGGTGACTGCCGTGGTGTTGGCGGTGGGTGCTTTCGCCATCCTCAACACCCAGCATCAGCAACGGCTTCAAGCCGAGGCCCGGGCCCGGGCCGCCCAGGCTCAGGCCCAGGCGAGCCAGGATCAGGCCAACCGCGAGGCCATGCAACGGATGGAGGGCGAACTGGCGCTCAAGAACGAACTCGATTCCGCCTCCCAGCGTGAGGCTGCCCTGCAACTGCAGCTCAGGGAGATGGACGCAGGGGCGAGCCGGCTCCAGGCAGCCGATGGCCAGCAGCAGGCCAAGCGTCAGCAGGCGGAACGGGAGCTTCAGGATCTCCGGACCCAGCGAGCCAATCTCGAGAAGCAGGTCGACTGTGAGCGGATTCAGTTGACCGTGAACCAGCTCACCGCCAAGGGCGACACCGATCAGGCCACCAAGCTCAAGACCCTGTGGGCCATGCCCTGCCCCAACCTCCAGGCGGCCAGGTAGCCAGGGCACCAGATCTGGTGGTGCCCGGTAGGCTTGACCGCATCCTGTGGTGGCGCTGCCCTCCGACGCCGTGGCCTTCGTCCCTCTCCACAACCACAGCGACTACAGCCTGCTGGATGGCGCCAGCCAGCTGCCGGCGATGGTGGAGCGGGCGGTGGAGCTGGGCATGCCGGCACTGGCCCTCACCGACCACGGGGTGATGTACGGGGCGATCGAGCTGCTGAAGCTGTGCACCAAGGCCGGCATCAAGCCGATCATCGGCAACGAGATGTATGTGATCAACGGCTCGATCGAGCAGCCGTGGGTGAAGGGTGAGCGGCGTTATCACCTGGTGGTGCTGGCCAGGAACGCCACCGGCTACCGCAACCTGGTGAAGCTCACCAGCATCAGCCACCTGCGCGGCATGCGCGGCCGCGGGATCTTCTCCCGGGCCTGCATCGATAAGGCCCTGCTGCGGCAGTACAGCGAGGGGCTGATCGTGGCCACCGCCTGCCTGGGCGGCGAGATCCCCCAGGCGATCCTGCGGGGGCGCCCCGAGGTGGCCCGCGAGGTGGCGTCCTGGTACCGGGAGGTTTTCGGGGACGACTTCTACCTGGAGATCCAGGACCACGGCGGCATGGAAGACCGGATCGTGAACGTGGAGATCGCCCGCATCGGCGCCGAGCTGGGCATCCCCCTGATCGCCACCAACGACGCCCACTACCTCACCAAGAACGATGTGGAGGCCCACGACGCGCTGCTGTGCGTGCTCACCGGCAAGCTGATCAGCGACGAGAAGCGTCTGCGCTACACCGGCACCGAGTACATCAAGAGTGAGCAGGAGATGCTCGGCCTGTTCGCCGACCACCTGCCTCAGGAGGTGATCGCGGAGGCGGTGGCCAACACGGCACGGGTGGCCGAGAAGGTGGAGGACTACGACATCCTCGGCCGCTACCAGATGCCCCGCTTCCCGATCCCAGAGGGGCACACGCCGGTGAGCTACCTGCGCGAGGTGACCGAGCAGGGGCTGAGGGCGCGCCTGGAGCTGCCGGAGGGGGCGCCGATCGAGGGCGAGTACGGCGAGCGGATGGTCTTCGAGCTGGAGGTGATGGAGCAGATGGGCTTCCCCACCTACTTTCTGGTGGTGTGGGACTACATCCGCTTCGCACGCGAGAACGGCATCCCGGTGGGGCCGGGGCGGGGTTCGGCGGCGGGATCGGTGGTGGCCTATGCCCTGGGCATCACCAACATCGATCCGGTGCGGCACGGGCTGCTGTTCGAGCGCTTCCTCAACCCGGAACGCAAGTCGATGCCGGATATCGACACCGACTTCTGCATCGAGCGCCGCGGTGAGGTGATCGAGTACGTGACTGAGCGCTACGGCGAGGACAAGGTGGCCCAGATCATCACCTTCAACCGCATGACCTCCAAGGCGGTGCTGAAGGATGTGGCTCGGGTGCTCGACATCCCCTACGGCGAGGCCGACCGGCTGGCGAAGCTGATCCCGGTGGTGCGCGGCAAGCCGGCGAAGCTGAAGGAGATGATCGGCGAGGAATCACCCACGCCCGAGTTCCGCGAGAAGTACCAGAACGATCCCAAGGTGAAGCATTGGGTGGATCTGGCGATGCGGATCGAGGGCACCAACAAAACCTTCGGCGTGCATGCCGCCGGCGTGGTGATCGCGGCCGAACCGCTCGATGAACTGGTGCCGCTGCAGCGCAACAACGATGGCCAGGTGATCACCCAGTATTTCATGGAGGACGTGGAGTCGATGGGGCTGTTGAAGATGGATTTCCTCGGCCTCAAGAACCACACGATGATCGAGAAAACCATCGAGTTGGTGGCCCGCGCCGAGGGCGAGCGCCTCGATCCCGATCGCCTGCCGATGGATGATCCGGCCACCTACGGCCTGCTGGCCCGCGGCGATCTGGAGGGCATCTTTCAGCTGGAATCCAGCGGCATGCGTCAGATCGTGCGTGACCTCAAGCCCTCCTCCCTGGAAGACATCTCTTCGATCCTGGCGCTCTATCGCCCCGGTCCTCTCGATGCGGGCCTGATTCCCAAGTTCATCAACC
>JBKDPV010000103.1:0-22423 GCA_046342315.1 Cyanobacteriota bacterium | reverse complement strand
GGCTGCCAGGGACGGAAGGACTTGGGCTTTTGCATGCCCCATTCTCTCGCCTGAATCCATTGCTGTCACAGGGATCTGGGCAGATTCAGGGGCGTCTGTGGAGAAGCGGACGCGGATCTTTGCGCAACAGGCTCCTAGCGCCGATCGGCATGGCCGTGGTGCCTCTGAATCGATAGGGTGCGGTCACCGGTCTACAGCGAGGCCATGCGCGCCGTTTCTCGCCGCTGGCGACGAGTCTGGTGTGCCGCCTGGGTAGTGCTGATCGGCATCCTGTTGGCTGCCTGCGCTCCCGTCGGCCGAAATGAACTGGCTCTGCAGCCTCCGCCGGAGAGCGACGCACAGGAAGCGATGGTGGACCGCCAGATGTTCGCCCCCCAGTTCCCCACCGTGAGACCGACAGCTCCGAATCTCTCCAGCCCCCTGGGCGCCCCAGCCGCGCCTCCGCTGGGGCCCGGCGCCGTGCTCGACGACTGAGGACGGCCCACAGAAGCAGCGACCCGGGCTGCTGGGATCACAGGAAACGGCAACCTCGGATACCACCACCGCCTTCACGATCCGTTACTGTTCCTCAAGTTTCGTAACTCACCCAGTTCCATGGCTGATTCCTCCTCCCGCTTCGGTTTCGTCGCCTTCGCCGAAACCTGGAATGGCCGCCTCGCGATGCTCGGCTTCGTTATCGGTCTGGCTACCGAGCTGCTCACCGGCCAGGGCATTCTGAGCCAGATCGGTCTGGGCTGAATCCCGGCAACGGAAGCTTTTCCTGCTTCAGGGCCCCGATGGTTCCACCAACGGGGCTTTTTGCTGGGCTTCAGCCCCGCAGGTGGCGGGTCCAAGATGCCGCGGAGAATGGGTGACCCTCCTGCGCTGCGATCGCCACCACCTCCGAGGCATCAACGGCAGCATCCACCCGCGCCTTCAGCTCGGGATCGGCATTAATCTTCAGCACGAAGGCGTTCAGCTGGGCGCGGGACATGGGAGCCAGGCAGGGACCGGCCCCATCCCTAGCCAGCCTTTTCACCAGACGCAGCCCAGCGCTGCCGGGATGGGGTGACGGTCGCTCGACCGTCCTGCGGCTGCTGTAGGATAAAAAAGATTCAACGATCACTCTTCAGCGGGTTTCTCTCCGAAACGGCGTCTCCCACAGGATTTCTCCACTAGGCCGGCAACTTTCTCCAGGGCTTTCAACGAATCGGTTCATAGTTCCAAGTTCAATCTCATGACGATTTACGTGGGCAACCTCTCCTTCGATGCGGAGGTGCAGGACGTCCAGAGCCTCTTTGCCGAATACGGCGAAGTGCGCAAGTGCAGCCTCCCCCTCGATCGTGAAACCGGCCGCAAGCGCGGGTTCGCCTTCGTGGAAATGGCCAGCGACGCCGAAGAAACCAAAGCCATCAACGACCTTCAGGACGTTGAGTGGATGGGACGCGACATCCGCGTCAACAAGGCCGAGCCCCGCAACGGTGGTGGTGGCGGGCGCCAGAACTCCGGCTCCTTCGGCGGCGGCAACCGCTGGTGATCCGCAGCTGATCCGAGGCTGAATTGCCGCCCATCGGCGGCTTCCAGCCAACCTTGCCGCTCCCTCGTGGGGCGGTTTTTTGATGCCCAGACTCCCGCCCGCCTGCTGCCGCCCACCTGCGGCCGCTCAGGTGTCCTTGAATGCCTGCGATGAAGGAAGGAAGCCCACAACAGCCCTCCCCTCCCCTGGTGCTGGTGCACGGTCTGCTGGACACCTCCAGGGTGTTCGATCGGCTCAAGCAGGCCCTGGGACAGCACCGCCAGCCGCTGCTGATCCCCGATCTCCCGCTCCGGCTCGGCAGTACACCGGTGCTGGAAGCGGCGGAACTGCTGGGGATCCACATCGAGGCTGCCTTCGGGCTCGAGCAGCCGCTCGATCTGCTGGGGTTCTCGATGGGTGGGGTGATCGCCCGCACCTGGATCCAGCTGCTGGGGGGGCACCGCCGCACCCGTCGTTTCACCTCCGTAGGCAGTCCTCAGCAGGGCACGCTCACCGCTCGGCCCTGGCCCCGCAGGCTGCTGGCGGGCATTGCCGATCTCAGGCCTCAAAGCCCTCTTCTGGAGCGGCTCAACGGCGATCTGGAGCTGCTGCAGCGGATCGAATGCTGCAGCTTCTACTCAGCAATCGATCTGGCGGTGCTGCCGGGATGGCGGGCGGTGCTGCCGGTGGGTCCCCGGAGGATGCTGCCGGTGCTCACCCATCCCCAGCTGCTGCGCGATCCGGCGGCGATCGGGCCCCTGGCCGAGGAGCTGCTACGGCCCTGAGTGCCGCCGCGCCACAGGCGGTGGAGCGCCATAGGGTGCTTCCAGAGGGAGCCAGGCGGGCGTGCTGATCGATGCGGTGGGGGTGTCGCTGCTGGTGCGCTGGCTGCTGGGCTGGCTGCTCTGCCTGCGCATGCCCGTGCTGCCGACGGCAACGCGCAAGGGATCGTCGACGGTGTCGGTGCTGATCCCGGCGCGCAACGAAGCCACCACCCTGCCCCACCTGCTGAGCGCCTTGAGGCGCCAGACGATGCAGCCGCTGGAGGTGATCGTGATCGACGATCACTCCACGGATGCCACCGGCTCCCTGGCCCGCGCCGCCGGCTTCACGGTGGTGGAGCCTCCGCCCCTGCCGCCGCACTGGTGCGGCAAGACCTGGGCCCTGCATCACGGGGTGGGGGCCAGCCGCGGCGAGCTGCTGGTATTCCTCGATGCGGACACCGAACCCGAACCCGCTTTCCTGGAGTCGCTGGTGGCGGCCTGGGAGGAGGTGGGCGGGCTGGTGTCGGTGCAGCCCTACCACCGCACCGAACGCCCCTACGAACAGCTGTCCGTGCTGTTCAACCTGGTGGGTCTGATGGCGGTGCCGCTGGGCCGCAACGTGGGCGTGGCCTTCGGGCCGGCCATCGCCACCAGCCGCGCCGATTACGTGCGCAGCGGCGGCCACGCCGCCGTGGCCGCCCAGGGGGTGGAGGCCTGGTTCCTGGCGCACCTCTACCAGCAGGCGGGGCTGCCGGTGAGTGCCTGGATCGGCCACAACACGATCGCCTACCGCATGTATCCCGGCGGCCTGGGCGACATGGTGGTCGGCTTCGGCAAGAACTTCGCCACCGCCGCCGGCGAGGTGCGCTGGGCCTGGATGCTGGGCGTTCTGCTCTGGATTTCGGGCCTGTTCTGGGCGGCCTGGTGCCTGCCGGCCTCGCTGCTGGGCTGGCCGATGGTGGGGGAGCGGGCCCTGCTGCCCAACCTGGTGCTCTACGCCGCGTTCGCCCTGCAGATGGTGGTGATCACCCGGCGGGTGGGCCGGTTCGGCTGGATCAATCTGGTGTTCCCGATTCCCGTGCTCTTCTTCCTGGGGGTGTTCCTGCTGGCCATCCTCAACCTCGAGCGGGGTCAGGTGAGCTGGAAGGGGCGCACCTTCCGCACCCGCTGATGGCGCCGCAGCCGCTGCTCACCAGTGGCCTGCTGTGGCTGATCGGGTCGCTCGTGATCGGCGGCCTGGCCAACCGCCTGCCGGCTTCGGCCCTGGCCCGGGATGGGGTGCTCACCCGCCCCAGGCCCTGGGGGGAGAGCACGCAAGGCTATGAGCGGTGGCTGGGGATCCGCCTCTGGAAGAACCGGCTGCCCGATGCGGGCAACGCCCTGCCCGGCGGCGTGCCCAAGGCGAGCCTGGTGAGCCGCGACCGGCAGGCCCTGGAGCGGCTGGTGGCGGAAACCCGCCGGGCCGAGCTGGTGCACCTCGCCCTCTGGCCGCTCTGGCTGTTCACCCTGCTGTGGCTGCCGCCCTCTGGCGTGCTGATCAACCTGCTGTTTGCCACCCTGTTCAACCTGCCCTGCCTGTGGCTGCAGCGTTACAACCGCCTGCGGCTGCAGCAGCTGCTGAGCCGGATGGATCAGGTCCGCCGGGGCAGCTGAAGGCACGCCTCAGGGAGCCGTCTCAGGGGCCGACGACCGTCTCGTCGATCCACAGCGTCACGACCAGGCCCTCGTCCTCGGCATGGCGGGCCACCCGGACCCGATGCTCTCCCCCTTCCACCACGAAGGCGTCGCGGCTTTCGTCGAAGTAGGCCAGGCGCCGGAGGGGAATGGTGATCACCACCCGCTCAGCCTGGTGGGGCCGCAGAGCCAGCCGGGCAAAGCCCGCCAGGAACCGTTCCGGCCGCTCCACCGCCAACGCCGGCGGCTCCACGTAGACCTGCACCACCTCATCGGCGGCCATCGGCCCGTCGTTGTGCACCGTGACGGCAACCAGGAGCCCAGCGGCCTCGCCGGCTGCGCCCGTGAGTTCAGCCGCCAGATCGCCAGGGCGGAAATGGGCATAGGAGAGGCCGAAGCCGAAAGGAAAGGCCGCCGGATGGCCCTGCCGCCGCAGTCTTCGGTAGCCGTGCCAGAGGTCGTAGGTGACCCGGGGGGCCCGGGGCTCGAAGGGCGGCAGATGGGCGGCGTCGGTGGGCACGGCGAAGGGCAGCCGGCCCGAGGGCGACACCCGGCCGAGCAGCACGTCGGCCAGGGCATGGCCCCCCTCCTGGCCCGGATACCAGAGCAGCAGGATCGCCGGCACGAGCCGCCGCCAGGATTCGCCCAGGATCGCCCCACCGCCCATCAGCACCACCACCGTGCGGGGATGGGCGGCGGCCACGGCCCTGATGAGTTCCTCCTCCTCCGGCTCCAGCCGCAGGTCGGTGCGATCGCCGGCGGCGAAGTCGCCCCCGGGGCGGGCCGAGCCGAAGGCGGTGACCGCCGCCATCAGGCCGGCCACCGGCGCCCAGAGCGGCTGCAGCCGGCGCCGGCCGAACCGCCGCTGCAACGGCTCCGGCGGTGGCACCTGGTGCAGGATCGGCGCGATGTCGCCGGGGTGGATGTGCTCCCCCTCCCGGCGCCAGTCGAGGCCGAGCACCAGCACCGCCGCGTCGCTGCGGGCCGCCAGGGCGGCGGCCGCGGCCGGATCGCGGCCATCGGCCTGGCGAAGCTCCAGATCGGGGTCAGCGGCCCGCAGCCCCTCCAGCGGCGTCACCACGGAACCGGGGGCAGGCCGGGTGTCGGAGGAGCCGCGATCGCCGAGGTTGGGCACCTGCGCCAGGGGCCCGATCAGTGCCAGCGAGCGCAGGCCCCGCAAGGGCAGCACGGCGCCCTCGTTGCGCAGCAGCACGATCGATTTCGTGGCCGCCTCCCGCGCCAGGGCCCGATGGGCCTGGCAGCCCCGCAGCGACGCGGGATAGGCCCCCACGGGCACTGAAAGCTGCGCCCGCAGCTGGCGCAGCACCGCATCGTCGATCCGCTCGATCGCCACACGCCCCTCGGCGAGGGCGTCAGGGACGCTCCCGCCCAGGATCATGCGGAAGGGCATCTCCAGGTCGAGGCCGGCCCTCAGGGCGCGCACGCCGTCGCGCACGCCGAAGATGAAATCGCTGACCACGAAGCCCCTGAAGCCCCAGCGGCGCTTGAGGATGGTGGTGAGCAGGGTCTGATGCTCACCGCACCAGGTGCCGTTGACCCGGTTGTAGGCGCTCATTACCGACGCGGCCCCCGCCTCCACGCAGTCGCGGAACTGGGGCAGGTACAGCTCGTGCAGGACGCGGGGGGTCGCCTGCACGTCCACGAGGAAGCGGGAGCTGTCGATCGAGTTGAGGGCGAAGTGCTTGACGCAAGCCAGGGCATGGCACTGCACCCCCCGGGTCATCGCGGCGCCCAGGGCGCCGACGTGGAGCGGATCCTCGCCATAGCTCTCCTGGGCCCGGCCCCAGCCCGGATGGCGCAGCAGGTTCACGCACACCCCCGCCAGCCAGTTGGCGCCAAAGGAGCGGGCCTCAAGGGCGATGGCCTCACCGATGCGCTCCTCCAGCGCCGGATCCCAGCTCGCACCTCGGGCGATCGGCGCAGGAAAGGTGGTGGCCCCGCCCTCCAGCACCACGCCACGGGGCCCGTCCACGAACTGCAGGCCCCCCAGCCCCAGCCGGGGGATCACCCCTGCGGGCCAGGGATGGCGATGGGAGGCGTCGCGGGTGGCGATGTCGGCCATCCCCGACCAGAAGGGGGTGTCACCCTCCAGCAGGGCCAGCTTCTCCTCCAGGTTCAGCTGGGCCAGCAGGGCCCGGGCCTCGGCGTCGCGGGAGCGGGGGGTGTCGGTCACCCCCTCACCGTAAGGATTCCGGGCGCAGGGATCGGCGCCAGCGCAGGAAGGGAATCGAGAGGATCACGGTGGTGAGCAGGTAGGCCAGGATCCCGAGCTTCACGCCGGGCAGGTCCTGCCCGTAGAGGCTGGCGAACAGCAGGGCGAGGCCCGGATTGCGCATCGAGGTCACCAGCGAGGTGGTGATGCGCTCCTGCGGCGAGCGGCCGGCCAGCAGCAGACCGATCACCAGCGAGGCCAGCACCATGGCCGCCATGAACGGCAGGGCCAGGGCATTGGCCGCCACGAACGGCACCAGCTGACGGCCGGCGAACACCAGCACGAGCACCGTGAGCAGCAGGAGCAGCAGATCGGCGAGGCGCTGCAGCGGCACCACGATCCGGTCGGCCAGGGCGGGCCGCCAGCGGCGCAGCGCCAGCCCCAGCAGAAGCGGCAGCAGCTGGGCCTTGGCCACCTGCGGGGCCACCTGGGCCGGGACGATGTCCCAGTCGCTGACGTCGAAGGAGGCGCGGAACACATCGGCCATCAGCGGGATCGAGACGATCGCCACCAGGGCGGCGACCACCTGGAGGATGGAGGCCAGTTCCCTGTCCCCCCCCTGCCGGCCGGCCTTGCGCAACAGGAGCGGGGCGCTGGGGCTGATCGCCATCAGGGCGATAGCGAAGCGCGCCGGCGGCGAGAGGGCGTGACTCAGGGGCAGATGCAGCAGCAGCAGGGCCACCAGCGGCACGAGCACGCAGGATCCGATCACCACCCGCAGGACCAGAGCCGGCCGACGGCGCAGCAGGGACGGACCCTCGCCCTTCAGGCCCAACCCCAGGGCAAACATGATCGCGAACAGGGTGAGCGGGATCAGAAGCCGGAGCATGGTCAGGGGCACGGGCAGGCCCACCTTGGCAGCCATCGCGGTGCTTGCCAGCGGCTGGGGATCCCCGGCAGACGGAACTCAGGCGACGGAAACCACCGGCGGGGGAGCGGTCTTGCAGCCCTCCACGAAACCGGCCACAGCGATGGCGGCGCCCCGCTCCACCGCCAGCAGCTCCCGGCCGTCGTGAACGAGCAGGCCGGTGGCGATCGCCGCCGCCTCGGCGGCACGGGCGAGATCCAGACCCTTCAGTTCGGCGATCTTGAGAAAGAAGGGGGCCAGGCGCTCGTGGGCCGCCAGGAAATCGAGCTGGGACCCCGCGGTGCTGCAGAACGAAGGATCCAGGCTGGACTCGTTCACGGCGTGCCCCAGCCGCTGCAGGGTGGCCAGCATCGCCTGCATCAGCTGGGGGCCCTGCAGGTTGGCCTGATCGGAGAACACCGCCGTGCCCGGAGTGAGGGCCGGATCGAGCCCGAAGCTGCGGTACAGCAACGATCCGGCCATGCGGGCCGTGGAGGCGATCAGGGTCTCCACGTGCAGGCGGCCCTGCTCACTCAGCAGCCGCCAGGCGGTCTCCCGGTAGAGGCCGGCGGCGGCGATCAGATCGGAGGGGTCGGAGGCATCCATCGGTGGGAAACGGCAGGGAGGGGGGAGAGCGGCATGGCGCCGCTGCCGCTGCACCCAGTGTTCCCCAACCCGTCCGCCCGGCCGAGGCGATCCTGGCCTCAGAGGCCTTCGGCCAGGGCATCGAGCAGGTTGCTCAGCAGCAGACGGTTGCGCGCCTGGAGGCCCTCGCCCCAGCGATCCAGATCCGCCAGCAGCCGCTCCACCCCGTCAGGACCGTGGGCGCGGCGCACGAACTCCGGCACAGCCGCCACCCAGGAGCGGGCCAGCGCCGGCGTGATCTCGGCATGGAACTGAAGGCCCCAGGCCCGGGGCCCGATACGGAAGGCCTGCTCGCGGCAGGCCAGCGACGAGCCCACCAGCACGGCCGCCGCAGGCAGGCGCACCCGGTCCCCATGCCAGAAGAAGGCGGGCTCACAGGCCTGCAGACCGGCCAGCACCGGCTCCTGCTCCACCCCGCGCAGCCACTGCACCGCGCCGCAGCCCACCTGGGGCAGTGCCCGGGGCGGGTCCCCCTGCAGCAGCGGCTCCACCCGGCCCCCTGCCGCATGGGCCAGCAGCTGGGCCCCCAGGCACAGACCCAGCACCGGAGCACCGGATTCCAGGCGGACCCGGATCAGGGCCAGCTCCGCCGGCATCCAGCCGTGGGCAGGATCGTCGCGATCGGCCACCCCCATCGTGCCGCCGAGCACCACCAGGATCTGGCCCACGGCCTGGGGGCTGGGGAGAGGATCTCCCTGGTCCAGACGGCAGACACGCCAGCGCCAGCCCCGTTCCGCCACCAGATCCGGCAGGGATCCCGGCCCCACCAACTGCTGGTGCTGGAGGAACACCACCTCGGGAATGCTGGGGGAGGTCACCGGATCAGGGACATCCCGATCAGTATCGAGCGATCGGTACCCACCTGGCGATCCTGAACGAGCAGGCGGGCAAGGCGCTGAAGGAACGGGCTGCCAGCCCAACGCCCCAGGCGCTTCACATCCTGTTACAGTGTTTGCAACAGTTCGAAAAGTCCATGGCTGACACCTCCTCCCGCTTCGGCTTCGTCTCCTTCGCCGAAACCTGGAATGGCCGCCTGGCCATGCTCGGTTTCGTGATCGGCCTGGCCACCGAACTGCTCACGGGCCAGGGCATCCTTTCCCAGATCGGTCTCGGTTGATCGCCATGAGCACCGATTACACCGCAGCCATCGCCGGCATGGTCGCCCTGATCGTCGTTCTCACCGGGATGGTGGCCTTCGTTCTCAGCCGTCCCAGCGACCTCGCTCCAAGGTCCTGATCACCACGCCGACGCTCCCCACACCCATGACCCACACCCCCGCCTCCGACAGGTGGCTTGAGAACCGCGCCGCCGAGCAGACCCACCGCGAACAGCTCGAGCGGGCCGAGCGCTTCAACGGCCGGGCCGCCATGCTCGGCATTGTCATCGGTGTGATCACCGAAGGCCTCACCGGCGCCGGCATCGCCCATCAGATTGGCCTCGGCCCCCTGATCGACGGTTACGCCGCCTGCCACACCCAGTTCCTTCCTTTCTGCTTCTGAACGCACCGCGCTTCTGAACGCAACGCCCCAGCAATGCTGCTGCACCCGGCCCCGCCGGGTTTTTTTGTGGGCGCCGACCGACGGCTCGGCCAGATCAGCCACAGTCCGCTGGAATCGCGATCACCCGGTCGCGGCCCGACGTCTTGGCGTCGTACATCGCAGCATCGGCGCGGGCCACCAGGGCGTCCACGCTCTCTCCCGGGCGGTAGAGCGTGACGCCGATGCTCAGGGTCACCGCGAAGCGGCGGCCGTCGACCTCCACAGGCTCGCGGGCACGCCGCCGGAGTCTCTCGGCCAGGGCGATGGCTTCCTCCAGCCCATCGACCCCATCCAGCAGCACCAGCAGTTCATCACCGCCGATGCGTCCCACCAGGTCGGTGCTGCGCAGCACCTGAACCAGCCGCCCACTCACGGCCAGCAGCAGGGCATCGCCGGCAGCATGACCGTAGCGGTCGTTGATCTCCTTGAAGTGATCCAGATCGCAGAAAGCGAGGGCCACGGTCCGGCTTGCGGCGGTGGTGGCCCCCGTGAGGGCGGCCAGCTGCGTGAGGGTGCCGCGCCGGTTGGGCAGCCCCGTGAGCGAATCGGTGCGGGCCTGGCGCGCCAGCGCCTCCTCCGCCTCCACTTCGCCGTCGATGGTGCGGAACGAGGCCACGATGCCGTCGATGGCTCCGCTGGCCGAGCGGAAGGCGCTGGCGTGAGTCTCGCACCAGTGCCAGGTTCCATCCTTGGCGAGCACACGATCGCGGGCCACCACGGTCTGGCCGCCCAGGACGCGCTCCTGATTGCGCCGGAACTCCTCCGTGTCGCCCTGATGTTGGAGGAATTCAGTGCCGTGCCGCCCGATCCACTCCTCCGGTCGCCAGCCGAGCATCGCCTCGAGGGAGGGGGAGACCCAGAGGATCACGCCGTTGTCGGCGAAGTGCAGCACCACATCGGAGGAGTTCTCAGCCAGCAGGCGGTACTTCTCCTCGGAGGCCGCCAGGCGGCAGGCGGCTTCGAAGCGTTCGCTCACATCCCGCCAGGAGCAGCTGAGCACTTCGCTCACCCGCACCACCCGGAGGTCCCAGCGGCGTGTCTCGCCATGGTGGGGGCTGGGGATGGGCACCTCGTTGAGGACCAGGGGTTCGCCGCTCTCCATCACCGCGGCATAGCGCGCCAGCAGGCTTGGCTCGAGGTGGGCGGGCAGAAGCTGGTGCAGGGAGGAACCGATCAGGTCTTCCCGCGGACAGGCGAGATCGGCACAGGCGGCCAGGTTGGCATCGAGGCAGAGGAAATCCACGATCCACCCCTCCCGGTTGCGCACGGGCTCCAGCGTGATGTGGGGATCGAGCAGGGAATCGAGAGTGGAGGCCAGCCTGGCCTTCTCGCGCTCCATCTGCTGACGCGCCATCACTTCCTGCTGGATGTCACGCAATCCACCAACCTGGGCGATCCGCTGCCCCTGCGGATCGAATACAGGGCGCAGGGTGAGGGCCATCCAGCGGCTGCCACCATCGCAGCGCAGCAGTCGAACCTCGATCCGATGGACCGCTGCCGCCTCGGGATCCGCCTGGATCTCCCGCAGCAGGGCGTGGTCCTCCGGGGACACCAGATCGGTGACCGGCCTGCCGACGACCTCAGCCGGCTGCCACCCCAGCACCACCACGATCGAGGTCGACACCCAGTCCACCTGGCCCGTGAGGCCGAGCTTGAGCACCACATCGGTGCCGTTCTCGGCCAGCAACCGCAGCCGTTCCTGATCCTCCTTCAGCTGCTGCTGGGCCAGGATCCGCTCGGTGATGTCGATCAGCACGCCCTCCCAGACGGTGCTGCCATCGGCGAGATCACGGGGGATCGATTCGGCGCTGATCCAGCGCACCTCGCCATTCACAAGGATGCGGGTCTCGCCGTAGAAGGGAAGCCTGCCGGCGAACACCTCGGCATTGCGTTGGAGCCAGCTCTCGTAGTCGTCGGGGTGCACACAGGCAAAGACGTTGAGCGGATCGGCGGCGGCGGTCTGCCGATCCAGCCCGGCGATGGCCAGAAAGCGATCGCTCATGAATCCGAAGGACGCCATGCCGCCTTCGGGTGGCAGCACCATCGTGTAGGTGCCCACCGGGATCGCCTCGGTGATCGCCAGAGCGGTTTCGGCCTGCTCGGCCCGGGCCTGCCGCCGCTGCCGCTCGGCCTGGCGGCGCTCGGTGATGTCGAGCATCGACACCAGCAGCCTGTTGTCCATCACCACGGCGCTGAACAGCACATCCAGGCGATGTCCTGCGGCCGTCGTCACCTGGGCCTCGATCCGCTCCACCGTTCCCTCTTCCCGGCGCCCCCGCTCCAGGGCCATCCGCCATCGCTCCATCACCTGGGCGCGATAGGCGGGATCGGGGTAGGCCAGCCGGGCCCACTGCGAAAGCCTGGGAATGGTGTCCCGGTCGTAGCCGTAGGTGCGCAGGAACTCTCGATTGAGGTAGGTGATCTCCGGGTCGTCGTCGCACAGGGAGTTGACGGCAATGGCGATGGGCGCGTGATCGAGGACTCGGCGAAGGTCAAGCTCCTGCTGCTTGCGCTGGGTGATGTCGCTCATCACCCCCTGCCAGACGCGGCTGCCATCCACCTGGTTGTGGGGAAGCCCCTCGATCCGCACCCAGGAGGTGACGCCCTGGATCTGCAGGCGTCCTTCCCATTGCAGGGGCTCGCCGGTCGTCATGCTGACGTCCCACTGCACCTGAAAAGCCGTCCGATCCTCCGGATGCACACGCTTCAGAGCGAGCGAGGCATCGGCGAGCACCTCCTCCCGCGAGAGCTTCAGCATCTCCAGCCAGCGACGGCTCACGAACAGGAACTGGGGGGTGGTTTCGACCCGAATCCGCATCGCCCAGAGCCCCACCGGCACGTTCTCGGTGACCGCCAGCGCCCAACGGCTGCGGCTGCGCCCCTCCCCGGCCGGCGGAAGCCGGGTCGGCCGGCCGTTCCCCGGCGGATCGTTCCCCAGGGGGGCCGCCTCTCCGTAGAGGTATCCCTGGGCCTTGTGCCAGCCCAGATCGAGCAGGGAGGCAGCATTGGTGGCCGTCTCCACTCCCTCGGCCACCGTGTCGAGCCCCAGCCCCTCCGCCATCCCCGCCAGGGCCTGGGCCAGCCGCAGGCTCTTCTGATCCCCCTCACCGATGGCGCTCGTGAACGAACGATCGAGCTTGATGCCATGGATCGGCAGGTCGCGCAGATAGCTGATCGAAGAGAATCCCGTTCCGAAGTCATCGATCAGCCAGCGCACTCCCTGGGCCGCCAGCCGTTCGATCGTGGCGTGAACCGGGGCCGACAGCGTGAGCAGGGCCGTTTCGGTGATCTCAAGCTGCAACCGGCTCGCCGGCACGCCCGCCTCCTGAAGCCAGCCCAACACCGTTTCGGCCAGATCCTCCTGGCCCAGGGTGGTGGGTGTGACGTTGGCCGCCACGCTGAGCGTGGCCGGCAGGGACGCCAGGGCGGCAATGCTTTGGCGCAGCACGCAGCGATCGATGGCGCTGGCCAGGTGGGCGCGGCGGGCGGCGGGAAGGAACTGGTCCGGCCGTTCGATGCTGCCATCGGGACGGGGCCAGCGAACCAGTGCCTCATAACCGCACAGTTCTCCGCTGGCCAGATCCACCACCGGCATGAACCACGCCTGCAGCTCACCGGCGTCGAGGGCGTTGCGCAGATCCGCCACCAGTACCAGCTCACGCCGGGCCTCCTCGGAGGCCTGCCGCTCCGCGAACGCCACGCCACCGCGGCCACGCACGGCGGCCTGCCGCATCGCCAGGTTGGCGTCCCGCAGAAGCTCATCGGCGTCCTGGCCGGCGGCGGCGAGGGCGATGCCGATGGTCACCGAAGGATCACTCGCCTGCCCCGCGAACGACACCGTGCCGGAGCAGGAGCGGCGCAGCCGATCGGCGGCTGCCGCAGCATCCTCGCCGGAGCGGAGCTCGGGCAGCAGCACCAGAAAGGTGTCACCGGTGCCGCGCACCAGGGCATGGGGAGGATCGAGAGCACGTTCCAGCCGGCGGGCGAGGGTGGCGATCAGCAGGTCGCCGGCCTGGTGGGTGAGGGCATCGTTCACCTGCGACAGGCGATCGATGCCGATGCTGAGGACCGCCAGCGTCCCCGGATCGCCCGTGCTGCGGGCCTGGGCCACCTTCAGCTGCGCGATCAGCTCCTGTCGCCACGGCAGGCCCGAGACCGGATCGGTGCGGCGAGCCCACTCCAGCTGCTCCCGCCTGGCCTCGGAGATCTCGAGGATCTGCACGAGGAACAGGCAGGCGGGCTCGGCCTGCTGCCGCAGACCGCACACCGACGCCTGGCCCCAGAGCAGATGACCGTCAGCATGGAGATAGCGGTTCTCCAGCTGAAAGCCTTCCCGCGACCCGGCCAGCCCCTCCTCCACCAGCGCCAGGCTCGATGCCAGGTCGTCGGGGTGGATCACATCCCGGAGCTCCAACGCCAGCAGGCTGCTCTCCGAGCGGCCGAGCATGCGGCAAAGGCTCTCGCTCACTGCCAGGAAGCGGCCCGAAGGCGTCAGCAGCGCCGACCCCACCGTGCCATGGCTGTGCACGAGATCGACCAGCGCCTCATGGGCGGACGCTGCTGGGGAGCATCCATCCGGAGGAATCGGAGCGATGCCGGTACCGAGATCCTCCACCATTGACCCTGGTCGTTTCCATGCAGCCAACAGCCAATGCATCCTGGCGCACGAACCGCCAACAGACCCCAGGGCTTTCTGCGCCGCAGGACCACGGCCTTAGCATCCGGTCGATCCGATGGATCGCAACCGGTATGACGCACGTACACCCTGAGCTGTTGGCCGCAGGGGGTACCAGGCGGTGATCACGCCCTTGTCAGACGACGCCCGCCTCGAAGCCCTGCGCCAGGAGTTCGAGCACGAGGCCAGCTTCAGCCAGGTGTTCGTGGTGCTCACGGTGGGCGCCACCCTGATCGCCACCCTGGGTCTTCTGGCCAACAGCCCCGGTGTGGTGATCGGAGCCATGGTGGTGGCCCCCTGGATCCTGCCGCTGCAGGCGATGGCGTTCGAGATCCTGCGGGGGCGGCTGCCGATGTTCCTGCGGGCCCTGCGCACCCTGCTGCTGGGGGTGGCGATCTGCGTGCTGCTGTCGATGGCGGTGAGTCATCTGGTGGCCTTCCCCACCTTCGGCAGCGAGGTGATGAACCGCACCAGCCCCAATCTTCTGGATCTGGGCGTGGCCCTGGTGGCCGGTGCGGTGGCGATGTACGCCAAGCTCCGCAAGGACGCGATCTCGGCCCTGGCGGGCCTGGCGATCGCCGTGGCCCTGGTGCCGCCGATGTGCGTGGTGGGGATCCTGCTGGCCTCCTCCGCCTGGACGCAGGCCTACGGGGCGCTGCTGCTGTTCGCCACCAACCTGCTCGGGATCATGGTGGGGGCGATGGCAAGCCTGGGAACCCTCGAGCGGGTGTACCGCAAGCGCCTGTGGCGCAGCCGCCTCGGGCTCACCAGCGTGGCTCTCACCCTGCTGCTGGTGCTTCCGCTCAGCAGCAGCTTCGTTCGCCTCGTGAACCGATCCCGGCAGGAAACCAAGGCCCAGCAGCTGGAGGCCACGATCGAGCGGGAGCTGCGCACCAGCACGATCACGCTCGGCAGCGACCCTGCCATCGATCTCGTGGGGCTGGCCGTCGACTGGCAGAAGAACCCGCCGCTGATCCGTGCCCGGGTCCGCGTCACCGACCCGGACCTGCCCACACCCAGGCAGGTGGCCGACGTGCAGGCCTTCATCAACCGGCAGCAGGCGCCGCTGCGCTTCCGGCTGGTGGTGCAGCGCACCGCCGTCGACCTGATCGGCCCGGACACCGCGCCCAATCCTCCGGAACTGGAGGTGCTGCCGCCTCCGGCCCTGCCGCCGCTGCCTGGCCCGGACCCGATCGAAGGAGGGGATCCACGCTCCCCAGCGGGTGCCCTCTGATCGCAAGACCATGACCGGCCTGCCCGTCCAGCCTGAGATCGAACCGGACCACGGTTCCTGGAAGAGAAGGGTGTGGTTCTTTCTGCGGGTGAGCCTGGTGCTGGTGAGCATGGCTTCCCTCAAGGTCCTGGTGCACCAGAGGCACTGGGAGCTGCTGACGCCCAATCCCCTGTTCCCGGCGCTGGTGGCCTCCGAAGTCTTCCTGCTCGGCTTCCTGCTGAATGGGGTGCTGATGGATTACAAGGAAGGCGAGAAGATGCCAGGGGAGCTGGCGGCCGCGCTCGAATGCCTCGCCAGGGAGACCAGAGGCGCCCGGGAGTTTCAGCCGGAAGCCGTTGTGAACGAGGCCCTGGTTCTGCTGGCCGGCTTCAGTGGACACCTCCTGGCCTGGATGAAGGAGGACGGCCCGGCGGCCTCGCTGCTGAACCGGCTCGATGACGTGCAGCGTGCGATCGAGCGGCTGGCCCAGAAGAACCCGGCCCCGCTGCAGGCACGCCTGCTGCTGGAACTCGCCCAGATCCGCAGGCTGGTGTATCGCATCGGAGTGATTCGTGCCACCACCTTCGTGCCCACGCTCTACGGGATGGCCTACATCGGAACCGGCCTGCTCTCAGGCGGGCTTCTGTTCACCGACATCGAACCCTTCGGCGAATCCCTCTTCTTCATCAGCGCGATCTCCCTGCTGCTGATCAAGTTGCTCTGGCTGATCGCCGACCTCGACAACCCGTTCTCGGCAAACCTGGCCTCGTCGGTGGAGCACGTCTCGCTGTCGCCGGTGGCTCTGGCGGTTGAGCGGCTGCAGCAGTTGCTGACCGCTGAGGACTGAATCCGCGCACTGGGGGAGCTGGGGACGTGTCGGCTAGAGCCGTGGCTCACCCACAGGGATCATGCAGAAAACGCATCAGCCCCATACCCATGCCCACGAGCGGAATCCGCCGCTGATTCGCGACCGGGTCCGAGTGAGGGGGTTCAGGCCCCGGTGTTCGCTCCCGATCCCTTGACGTGGGCGAGCGCCGTGCCCTCCAGGAACTGCTGATCCAGCAGCAGCAGAGCGGCGCTGTTGTCACCGGCCAGCCGCAAGCGCTTCAGCACGAAACGGGCCTCGGCCTCCTCCTGGAGCTGCTCGGCAACGAACCAATCGAGCATGGCGGTGGCACTGCGCTCCCCCTGGCTCTCGGCCAGGGAATAGAGCCGGTTGATCGAGGCGGTCACGCCCCGCTCCATGACGTACACATGGTCGAACAAGCCCTGAAGCGAGGGCCAGCCACGCTCGGGCGCGGCGATCGTGGGCAGCTCCACCTCGGCGTCGCAGTCCACCAGGTAGGCGATCATGCGCGCAGCATGACCGCGCTCCTCATCGCTCTTGGCGAGCATGTACTGGGAAAAGCCGGCCAGATCCTTCTCTCTGAGCCAGATCGACATCGCCAGGTAGGTGTGGCTGGCCTGGAACTCAGAGGCCAGATGGGCGTTGATGGCCTGATGCAGCTCCGTCATGGCGGCGGTGTCGGGGGATTGGATCAACACCTTCACAGTTAGGGGCGGTCGACGGGCGCGGCAACCCGGCGGCAGGCCAGGGGTGCCTTTCGGTACACAACGATGTCCAGCGCGTCAGGCATCAACAGCGAACCCCGTCCCGTGCAATACCACACACCCACCGGTAGGCAATGGCGCGGGCAGACCACATCTCCTGGCCAGGATTCACCCTTCAAGGAACAGGCCAGAGCCGATGCAGTCATTCCTGCCGGAAGATGACGATCAGGACAACGCGAGTCTGCGCCGCATGCTGATGCTCACCCAGTTGCATGACTGGTGCCTGGAGCGACTGTCCACGCTGTCGCTGGAAGACAAGATGCCCTTAGCACGCGCGCTCACGGCCGAACATCTTGAGCTGCTGGAAGCGATCAATCAGCAGCAGACGCTCTGGATGGTGATTAAACACAACAGTTGATTGGTCATGAAGCAGACTGAGAAGCGTGCAACGATATCGTCAGGTCACGTTCAAGCTGCAACTTGCGCTGCTCAACTGCCTGAATGGCGGCGTAAAGCCTGTCACGAAGACATCCAACTAGGGAGCACCATCCTGAGGAGATCAGGCACAGCAAGCACCGGCGCCGATGATTGCTTGATCGAAATCAATGCTTCTCCTTGCTGTGACCGATGCTCGGCTCGGCACAGCTCTTCCGTTGACGTCTCAACCTGCGCAAGATGGCTTCGGGGGCCAGGGCCATCCAAGTGGCCGCCGACACCCTGACCGCGTTGCAGTCCCAGGTGGACAGGAGGCACTGCCGTGAAGGCACAACACCCCCTTGGCAGGTGGCTGCTGGCCATGGTCGTCGGCCTGGTGCTGTTCTTCACCCCTCGGGCGGTGCCCGCAGAGTCGCCGTCGGCGGGCCCCGTCCTTGATGTATTCGTGCGGGAGGGCTGCCCGCACTGCGCGGCCGCCGAGGTCTATCTGCAGGAGCTGCAGCAGGCCCATCCGGCCCTGGAGGTGCGACGGCACCAGATCGAGGGCGATCCCAGGGCCAGGAGGGAACTCCAGGAGATCAGCCGCCGGGCCGGCATCCGTACCCCCGGTGTCCCCACCTTCGTGATCGGCGACACCGTGCTGGTGGGCTTTGACGGCCCGGCGGGCGTGGGTCGCCAGCTGGAGGACCTGGTGCGGGCCCATGGGCGCAAGCAGCGGGCGCCCGCGCCGATCCGCGCCGGACCCCTTGCACACCTGGACGTGAGTCGCCTGGGGCTGCCCCTGTTCACCCTGGCCCTGGGGTTGCTCGATGGCTTCAACCCCTGCGCCATGTGGGTGCTGCTGTTTCTGCTCTCGCTGCTCGTGCACTGGCACGACCGCCGGCGCCTGGCCCTGGTGGCCGGCACCTTCGTTCTGGTGAGCGGGGCCGTGTATTACGCCTTCATGGCGGCCTGGCTGAATGTGTTTCTGGTGCTGGGGCTCAGCCGGCAGATCCAGCTGCTGCTGGGCGCCATGGCCCTGGTGATCGGCCTGGTGAACCTGCGCGACGCCCGCCGCCCCGGCGAGCGCCCTGTGCTGGCGATTCCCGAGAAGGCCAAGCCGGGGCTCTATGGGCGCATGCGCGGCGTGCTGCAGACCCAGGCCCTGGCTCCCGCCCTGGCCGGGGTGGCGCTGCTGGCGGTGGTGGTGAATCTGGTGGAACTGCTCTGCACCGCCGGGCTTCCGGCGCTCTACACGGCCGTGCTCAGCCAGCAGGCGCTGCCGGCCTGGGGCCATTACGCCTATCTGGGCCTCTACATCCTGGGCTACATCGCCGATGACGCCCTGATGGTGGGACTGGCGGTATGGGCTCTGGGCAACCGGCGCCTCAGCGAAGCGGCAGGAAGCCGACTCAAGGGGCTCAGCGGCGCGGTGATGCTGGCGCTGGGTCTGGTGCTGCTGCTGCGTCCGGGCTGGCTGATCTGAGGGAAGGCTGCGTCAGATCCCTGTCTGTTTCCCTGGGCCAGCTCAGGCGGCCTGCAGCTGCCTGAGCTGGGCCTCGAGGCGTTGCTTGAGGCGGGTCTGGACCAGGGAGCAGAGGTCGGCCACCAGCTCGTCGTCGGCGCGATAGATCATCCGCACCCCATCCCGCTCACAGGTGACCAGGCCGGCGCGCTGGAGCTGGCCCAGCTGGCGACTGATGTGCGACTGGGAAAAGCCGGTGGCCTCGATCAGGGAGGCCACATCCGTGGGACCCAGGCGCAGATGACACAAAAGGAGGAGCCGGGCCGGCTCGCTGAGAAGACGGAAGAACTGGCTGTACTCCTCCAGCAGCTCGGGAGAAGGCATGGAGCCGGTGGCGCCCATGAAACCGCATATGCCTGAAGAGCGATTATGCACCCGATCCGCCGATCGGCACGTCGTGCCGTCAGAGGGCGGGCACCGGCGGCGCGGGCATCACCAGGGACTCGACCCGGCCGCACCTCGGGGTGTGGGGCTGAGCCTGCCCGTGGCCCAGGCCGCGGCCTGAGCCAGGGCGAGGGCCCCGACGCTGATCGCCAGCACCAGCACGGTGTGGGCGCTGCTCAGGGAAGCCAGCGCCAGAGCCCCACGCAGGGAGGGGACAGCCATCAGCAGCAGCCAGAGCCCCAGACCGATCGTCGCCCCCGCGGCGGAGATCCAGCTGCCTAACCCTCCTTCGAGCCACACCAGCCCACCGCCGCTCAGGAGCAGGAAGGAGAAGGCCAGGCTTCGGCGGGTCTCCAGCTCCGCCTGCGGCCAGAAGGCCAGCACCAGGACGGCGATGGCCAGAACGGACCCCTGGACCAGCGACCGATGCCAGGTGTCGGGGCCGAACAGCGGGGCCTCGGGAGCCCGAGGCGGTTGCTGCAGCAGCCGGGGCCCGCCGGGAAGCGCTTCGAAGACCACGGTGCAGGCCGGATCGATCACCAGATGCAGCAGGGCAATGTGGACGGGAAGCAGGATCAGTTCCTGGCCCGTCAGCAGCAGCGGCAGGAGCCCGAGGGCGGCGATCGGCAGATGCACCGCCAGGGTGTAACCGAGGGCCCGGTGCAGATTGACATCCACCCGCCGGCCCAGCTCCAGGGCCCTCACCAGCGCAGCGAAGGTGTCGTCCAGCAGCACCAGATCCGCCGCCTCCCGCGCCACGGCGCTGCCGCGTCGCCCCATCGCCACGCCAATGTCGGCGGCCCGCAGGGCTGGTGCGTCATTGACGCCATCGCCCGTCATCGCCACCACCTCGCCTCCGGCCTGCAGCGCGCGCACCAGCTGCAGCTTCTGCTGCGGCAACACCCGGGCGAACACGCCCACCGCCGCCACGGCCCGGGCCAGCTCCTGGGGGGGCAGGCTCTCCAGCTGCTGGCCGGTGAGCACCGGCCCCGCCGGCAGACCCGCCTGATCGGCGAGCGAGCGGGCGGTCACCGGCCCGTCGCCGGTGATCATCACCACCCGCACGCCGGCGCCGCGGGCGAGGGCGATCGCCTCGGGCACCTCCGGCCTGAGCGGGTCCGCCAGCCCCACCAGCCCCACCGGCTCGAACAGGAAGTCGTGCACAGCGGTCGGTGGTGCCGACGCCCCCAGGCCGGCGGGCCGCCCGTGCAGGGCTGCCCCCTCAAGGCCGCGGGCCACCGCCAGCACCCTCAGCCCCCGACGGGCCAGCTCGGCGGCTGCCTCTTCGAGGGCCCCGCGGGCGGCTGGATCGAGGTGGCAGAGATCCGCCATCGCCTCCGGCGCACCCTTGGCGGCCAGGCGCCAGCCGCCGGCCGGGTCCTGCCAGAGCTGGGAGAACACCAGCAGATCGGGCTGCAGCGGATACTCCCGCCACAGGGGCCAGTCGGGATGCAGGTGTTCGCTGCCCTTCAGCCGCTCGGCGGCCAGCCGCACAATCGCCCGTTCCATCGCATCCACCGGATCCTCGCGGCAGGCCAGCACCGCAAGCTCCAGCAGGCCATGGAACGGCTCCTCCAGGGGTTCGTCCGCCGTCCAGAGGCGACGCTCGGGCCAGGTGAGCAGACGCGCCACGGCCATCCGGTTGGCGGTGAGGGTGCCGGTCTTGTCGACCGCCAGCACGGTGGCGCTGCCGAGGCTCTCCACCGCCGCCGGCCAGCGGGCCAGCACCCCGA
The DNA here is from genome assembly GCA_046342315.1 of Cyanobacteriota bacterium. Classification (GTDB taxonomy): domain Bacteria; phylum Cyanobacteriota; class Cyanobacteriia; order PCC-6307; family Cyanobiaceae; genus Cyanobium. Next base: position 1,732 of record JBKDPV010000103.1, on the reverse strand, counting down.
TCCGTGCCAGACGCAGGGCCCCGAGGGCCAGGAACAGCGCCAGCACCACCGGGATCTCGTTGGGCAGCACCGCCAGGGCCAGGGCCAGGGACGCCAGCAGAGCATCGGGCCACTGGCCGCTGCGGGCTGCCAGCAGCAGCGCCAGCAGCAGACACAGGCCCAGGGCCACCACCGTGACCCGGCGCGTCATCCGGCGGGTGCGTCGCTGCAGGCGGGTGGGGGGAGGCTTCACGGTGGCGAGGCTGTGGCCCAGACGGCCGAGCTCGGTGGCCTCGCCCACGGCCACCACCTCCGCGCGGCCGCGGCCCCCGGCCACGAGAGAACCGGCCAGGATCCGCTCCTGCACCCCCTTCTCCACCGGCATCGACTCGCCGGTGAGCAGGGATTCGTCGAGCGCCAGCCCCACCGCCTCGCTGATGCGGGCGTCGGCCGCCACCCGGTCCCCCTCCTCCAGCAGCAGGATGTCGCCCACCCGCACCTGCTCCGGCGGCAGTTCGAGCTCCATCCCCTCCCGGCTCAGACGCACCCTGGGCGCGGACAGCCGCGCCAGCTCCTGCAGGGCCCGGCTGCTGCGTCCCTGCTGGATCACATCCAGCAGGGTGATCCCCACCACGAACGCCAGCAGGATCAGGGCCTCGCCGGGCTCACCGATCACGGCGTAGATCAGGGCACAGGCCAGCAGCAGCAGGTTGGTGGGCTCCAGCAGCGCCATTGCGCCCTACCGATCCCGTTGTGAGGGGCTCACCTGGCTCTGGACCCGCACCATGCCTTCCTGGAGAGTCCCCAGCATGGACAGCCCAGCCTGGAAAGCACCCATCCCTACATCCTGGCCGCATCGCCGCAGGCGCTGGTCGTCAGGGGCCAACGCCGACCAGCGCAGCTAAGTGCCGATCGAAGATCAGGCCCTGATCGACTGCCGGGGGAGGGCCGAGCAGCTTCTGAGGAACAGCCGGGCGGTGCATCTGGCGGGCCGCAAGCGCGGCTGGCCTTGCCTTCGCAGTCAGGACGGGCATGGAGGCAGCCGCCTGGAGGGGAACTCAGCAGGGCAGGAAGCGGAAGGCCAGGCCCACCATGGCGAAACCGGTGAGCGAGGTGGCAGCCAGCAGGGTGGTGGTGCGGAACATAGAACCCCCGTATGGATGGGTGATGGGGCGGGTGAAGGAGCGCGCGAGCGAGGAGGACGCGGCCCCCTGATCAGCACTTTCTAAAGCAATCCTTAAGCGCTGCGGTGGCAATGGGCACATCTCGTAACTCACTCCTGCGCCCCTGGGCGCCCTTCCCTGCCCCTTCTCTCCCTGGCGATGATGCGCAGGCGTGTCGTCGGGCCGATGCCCCCATCCCCAGGCCCGCCCGACGACCAGCACGAGCGACGGCGCCAGGAAAGAAACGAACTGGTGCGTCTCGCCGATGCCAACGCCGAGCGCCAGGCCTTCGCGCTGCATCGCGAGCAGGTGCGCCTGGCCCACGACGCCAGCCTCTCCCCCGACCGGGGCGCGGTCGGCTGCCTGGCGCTGATCCTGGTGCCGATCGGCCTGCTGTTGCTCACGGTCCATCCGGCTCCCGGGATGGTGGTGCTCTGCCTGGGGGCCGCGGCCTATCTGAAGGGCTCCCAGCACCTCGACCGAACCCGCAGGCAGCTGGAGCAGGCCGACGCGGAAGCCGACCTGCGCTGGCGGAACGAGGAGCGTCAGCGCTGGCAGTCCCGCGGTCTGCGCTGACGCGCCACCTGCAC
>JBKDPV010000102.1:0-38698 GCA_046342315.1 Cyanobacteriota bacterium | reverse complement strand
CGGAAGTGGATGCCGTGCTTGGGATGGCGGTCGATCACCGCGTGCATGGCGCGGTGGATGTGGAGCAGCATCCCGTTCTTGCGGCACCACTTCGCCAGACCGGTGTTGGCGGTGAAGCCACCGGTGATGTAGTCGTGCATGATGATGGGCTGACCCAGTTCCTTAGCGAACTCGGCCCGCTCATACATCTCCTCGGGAGTGGCGGCGGTGCAGTTGAGGTAGTGCCCCTTCTTCTCACCGGTTTCCGCCTGGGCGGATTGAACGGCTTCGGCCACGAACTCGAAACGGTTCTGCCAGCGTTGGAAGGGCTGAGAGTTGATGTTCTCGTCGTCCTTGGTGAAGTCGAGACCGCCGCGCAGGCACTCGTACACAACACGGCCGTAGTTCTTGCCGCTGAGGCCGAGCTTCGGCTTGATGGTGCAGCCCAGCAGGGGACGGCCGTACTTGTTCATCCGGTCACGCTCGACCTGGATGCCGTTCGGCGGACCCATGCAGGTCTTGATGAAGGCCAGGGGGAAGCGGATGTCTTCCAGGCGCAGGTGGCGCAGGGCCTTGAAGCCGAACACGTTGCCGACCAGGGAGGTCAGCACGTTGGTGACGGAGCCTTCCTCGAACAGGTCGAGGGGATAGGCGATGAAGGCGTAGAACGACTCTTTGTCGCCGGGAACGTCTTCGATGCGGTAGCAGCGGCCTTTGTAGTAGTCGAGATCTGTGAGGAGCTCGGACCAAACGGTGGACCAAGTGCCGGTGGAGGATTCAGCGGCCACGGCTGCGGCGACTTCTTCCTTGGGAACGCCTTCCTGGCCGGTGCATTTGAAGCAGGCCAGCAGGTCGGTGTCGAGGGGGACGTAATCAGGAGTCCAATACGTGTCGCGGTACTCCTTGACCCCGGCGTCGTACTTCTTGCTCATGGGGGGTGGTGCGGTTGGTTCGGGGGTGAATGCAGAGAGTTGGCGCCTCAGCTCAGGCGCTCAACCGCTCAGTCCTTCGAACCGATGCCGAAGCTGCTGTTCAGAGCCGGCTCCACTTCGCGGTGAGGGCGGGCAATGATGTGAGCGGCTACCAGGCCATCACCCACGCGCTCGCAGGCATCGGCGCCGGCACGGACGGCGGCGTTTACGGCACCGGTCTCGCCCCGCACCAGCACGGTCACGTAGCCGCCACCGACGAATTCGCGACCGATCAGGCGCACCTCGGCGGCCTTGGTCATGGCGTCGGCCGCTTCGATCGCGGGCACCAGGCCGCGCGTCTCGATCATGCCGAGGGCGATGCCCATGGTTTCGTTTGCCATTGCCTGCTCCTGGAGGAGGGGGTGGAATGTTCGCTTGCAACCCTCCTCCTCCGCCTCTCCCTTCGTCAACCCATCGGGCCCTTTCCGGCCATCACCAAACCCGCCCGCATTGATAAGTTGGGCTTATCCGGTCAACACAAAACGTAAGCAATGCTTGGTGGGGACTGGTTTCCCTGTGCTGACGTGAGCCTTCAGAACGCCTCTGCCTGGGATACAAAGCCGACGCCGCCGTAGCGCCTCAGCACGGGTCCCACCGAGGCCCGCAGCTTCGGCAGCAGTTCCGGCTCGCAGAACACGATCACGTGGGCATTGGCCCCCAGGCCGCTGAAGTCCATCGCCTCGTCGATCGCCCCCCCTACGCCCATCCCGGTGACATGGCGCATCACCGAATAGCCCGGAGCTCCGGCGGCGCTGATGGCCTTGCAGACGCGGGCCACCTCCCGTTCGCTGAGAAAGAGGTCGATGCGGTTCATGAGGCCGACGGGATCAGGCGCTGCACCAGCAGCATGTACAGGGGAATGCCCACCACCACGTTGAAGGGGAAGGTGACACCGAGGGCGGAAGAGATGTAGAAGCTCGGATTCGCCTGGGGCACCGTCATCCGCATCGCCGCCGGCACAGCGATGTAGGAGGCGCTGGCGCAAAGCACCATGAACAGCAGGGCGTCGCCTTGGGGCAGGCCCAGCAGCAGGGCAATCGCCAGGCCGGCCAGCGCGTGCAGCAGCGGGGCCAGGATCGCGAAGGCGATCAGGAACGTTCCGGCCTGGCGCAGATCCCGCAGCCGCTGGGCGGCCACGATTCCCATATCGAGTAGGAAGAAGCAGAGGGCGCCGTAGAACAGCTTCTCGGTGAAGGGATCCATCTTCGCCAGCCCTGCCGGGCTGAAGCTGGCCACCACGAAGCCGATCACCAGGCTGCCCACCAGCAGGAAGATCGAGCCGTTCAGGAAGGCCTCCTGCAGCACCTCGCGCCACTGCAGGGTCTCCCCCTCCCCCTCGTCGCGGGGAGCGGTGAGCCGGGCCAGCAGCACCCCCACCACGATCGCCGGCGATTCCATCAGGGCCAGCGCGGCAACCATGAAGCCGTCGAACTCCACCGCCAGTACGTTGAGGAAGCTCTGGGCGGTGATGAAGGTCACGGCGCTGATCGACCCGTAGGCCGCCGCGGTCGCTGCCGCGTTGTAGGTGTCCAGCCGGGTGCGCAGCATCAGGAAGCTGCTCAGCGGCACCAGCAGCGACATCGCCACCGCAGCGCCGATGGTGAGCAGCACCTGGCTGCCCAGACCGCTCTGGGCCAGCTCCATGCCGCCCTTGAAGCCGATCGCCAGCAGCAGATAGAGCGAGAACAGCTTCGGCAGCGGAGTGGGCAGTTCAAGGTCAGACCCCAGCAGCACGCCGAGGATGCCGAGGAAGAAGAACAGGACCGGGGCGGAGAGAAGGTTCTGGAGAACCAGATTTGATTCCATTGCCCATCCATGCCTGTCGCAGAAAGGTAGGGAAGGATCCGGGGGGTGGCCGTCAGGGGACGGGCAAGCTTGATCGGGGAATCGTCCGTTTCCGGATGCAGTCCCTAAGGTTTCGCGCGAGGCAGGAACCCTGGAGTTTTTCCGGGGGTGGAATGTTCAACCCGTCCCTGCCTCACCCCCCTCCCGCACAATGAGGGCCCGGCGTCCGGCCCTTGCCCCACCCGCTCCGCTCCGATCTCCGGCCTGACGTGCCGGTGCTGGTGATCGCCAGTTCCAACCCCCACAAGATCGCCGAGATCAGCCAGATGCTGGCGGTGGTGAACCTCCAGGTGCGGCCCCAGCCGGCGCATCTGGAGGTGGAGGAAACGGGCAGCACGTACGCGGAGAATGCCCGTCTGAAGGCCGAGGCCGCTGCCCTGCTCACCGGCCGCTGGGCCCTCGGCGATGACTCCGGTCTGGAGGTGGATGCCCTTGGAGGGGCTCCCGGCCTGTTCTCGGCCCGCTATGCCCCGAGTGACCCGGAGAAGATCCACCGGCTCCTCCATGAACTGGGCGATTCCCTCTACCGCGGCGCCCGCTTCGTGACGGCGATGGCCCTGGCCGATCCAGGCGGCACCACCGTGCTCGAGGGCTGCGGCATCTGTCACGGGCGGATCCTCAGGGAGCCCGAGGGCAGCGGCGCCGGCTACGCCCCGGTGTTTCACGTGCGGGAGGCCGGCAGCAGCTACGCCCGCATGTCGGAGCATCTGCGCAGCCGCCTGGGCAGCCGTGGCAAGGCCGCCCGCGCGATCGCCCCGGGACTGCGCCATCTCCTGGGCCTCCCCGATTGATGCGACGGGCGGTGCTGCCGATCGATCAGCCGTTGATCTGGGCCACCGCCCGCATCGCCGCCGCCGCCGCCGCCTCCACGTCGCCCTCCTTGCCGGCCAGGGTGAGGCGGCCGAAGGCTCCCACGGCTTTTACATCCACCACGGTGATGTTGGAGGCCTTCTCCGCCTCGTTGGCCGCCATCAGCACGTAGCCGGCGGGTTCGGTCTCGAGGATGAACATGCTCATCCCGGCCTGGATCATCGAACCGCGCCGGTTCTGGCGGTTGATCAGCACGGCGTGGTCAGGCGTGATCGCCCGGATGATCTCGGTCCAGGTGACGTCACAGCGGCTGCGGCGGTCGATGCTGCTGCCGATCGCCTCCAGCACGACCTCGCCGGAGTGGAGCACGTTGCTCTGGTCGCGGTGGTACATGGCGATCGAGCCGAAGGCCCGCTCCACCACCATCTGGCCAAGACGCACCGTGCTGGCCTTGAGCGCGATGTCGGTGACCCGGTGCACCGCCATGCCTGGGGAAACCTCCAGCCAGAGGCAGGCGTCGCCCGGAATCGGCAGGAACCCCTGGGACACGGTGCCCATGTAGGCCGCTAACTGAGGCTGCAGCGAATCCAGGAACACGTAGGTGCGCAGCTCGATCGACTGCACATGGCTCGACTGGCGGGCGATCCGCCGGCCCTCGCTGTCGGTGGTGATCACGCAGCTGGCCCCGGAGGCCTGGCCGCTGATGTCGGTGCCGGTGATGCGGGGCCCGCCGCTGCCGAGGGCGGTACGGCGCCGGCTCACAGCCCTGTCCTCACCGTCGTAGGAGGAGCCGGAGGGTGGGCTGAGGGAACGCGTCAACCTGGAATCCGTCACGGCGCCGACGCCGGTCCGGCTGCAAGCGATGCCCGGCGACGCTCTGGAAGTTGGGGCATCGTACCGCGTGAACCCCTTGCCCTCCCTTACACAGCCGGTACCGTCCGGCCCAAACCCGTCGCTGAACGTCATGGCCCCCAAGCGCCCCACCACCCGTTCCGCCGCCGAGGTCGCCGATGCCACCCGGGCCACCGAGCCGTTGGCGGCGGAGGATGCCCAGGGGCCTCTGCCGGACTGGATGGCCCAGGCGGCCGCCCAGGGGGTGAAGCCGGAGCAGGCCCTGGCGTTCATCGGCCTGGGGCTGATGCGGCGCATGGCCGGCGGCGAGGAATCGGCCTGGATCTGGAACGAGGAGGAGGACGGAGGCAGCGTGGATCTGGCGGCCCTGCGCCAGCGCCTGGAGATCACCCAGCTGGCCCTGCAGACCGGCGCCCCCCTGAGCACCGCCGAGCTCACCCAGCTGCTGGGGGCGCGTCCGGGCGGCCCGGTGGTGGAGCGCGGCGGCCTGCGGGCCCGTCGGCTGGGGCGCAACCTCTGGAAGCTGGGCCGGATCGAGGACGGGGGCGATCGGGTCGGCGCCTCGTTCAGTGAGGGTTTCCGCCGCCGCCTCTGAACCCGTCCAGACGGAGCTGGCGGCTGGGGGCGCGGGTGCGGGATCGCACACCAGAAGCCTCTCTGGGCCGCCACTTCCCCAACAGATGTAACGGGGCACTGGGGAGCGGCAGCCCAGGCCGCTAACCCTTGTGGGTTCCCCCTTCGGAGCCCGCCCCATGGGCAGCCGCGTGTCCGTTTCACCGACAGGCTCTCCCACCGCTTCGCCCTGTGCCGAGCCGCCAGCGGCTGAGGTGCTGCGCCAGGACGGCCAGCGTGAGGTGTTCTGTGGCCTCACCTCGATCGTGTGGCTGCACCGCCGCATGCCGGATGCCTTCTTCCTCGTGGTGGGCTCCCGCACCTGTGCTCACCTGGTGCAGAGCGCCGCCGGCGTGATGATCTTCGCCGAGCCCCGCTTCGGCACCGCGATCCTCGGGGAGCGGGATCTGGCCGGGTTGGCGGATGCCAACGATGAGCTCGACCGTCTGGTGACCGACCTGCTGGCCCGCCGGCCCGAGATCCGCACCCTCTTCCTGGTGGGCTCCTGCCCGAGCGAGGTGATCAAGCTCGATCTCTCGCGGGCTGCTGAACGCCTCACCACTCGCCTGGCCGGCCGGGTGCGGGTGCTCAACTACTCCGGCAGCGGCATCGAGACCACCTTCACCCAGGGCGAGGACAACGCGCTGCAGTGCCTGCTGCCGCTGATGCCGAGCAGCGATGAGCCGCAGCTGCTGATCGCCGGCACCCTGGCGGATGCGGTGGAAGACCGCTTCCTCGCCCTGTTCGAGCGGATGGGCCTGCCGCCGGTGCGCTGCCTGCCCCCCCGCCGCTCCACCGAACTGCCGCCGGTGGGCCGGGGCACGAAGCTGCTGCTGGCCCAGCCGTTCCTGGGTGGCACCGCCCGCGCCCTCCAGCACAGGGGCGCCGAGCTGCTGGAGGCTCCCTATCCCTTCGGCGTGGAGGGAAGCCGCGACTGGATGGCGGCGGCCGCCGCCGCCTTCGGCGTCGATCCGCAGCGGGTGGCGGAGGTGCTCGATCCCCTGGTGGAGCGGGGGCGCCGGGCTCTCGAGCCCCATCGCCGGGTGCTCGAAGGGCGACGCCTCTTCCTGATGCCCGATTCGCAGATGGAGATCCCCCTGGCCCGCTTCCTGCACCGGGAGTGCGGCATGGAGCTGGTGGAGGTGGGCACCCCCTATCTGGATCGCCGGCTGATGGCGGGCGAGCTGGCCCTGCTGCCGCCGGGCACCCGCGTGAGCGAGGGGCAGGACGTGGAACTCCAGCTGGAGCGGGTGCGGGCGGCCCGTCCGGATCTGGTGGTCTGCGGGCTGGGCCTGGCCAACCCGCTGGAGGCCGAGGGCATCGCCACCAAGTGGTCGATCGAGCTCGTGTTCAGCCCCATCCATGGCTGCGACCAGGCGGGCGACCTGGCCGAACTGTTCGCCCGGCCCCTGCGCCGCCGCTCCCTGCTGTCCTTCGCCTGAGCCGATCCGATGGAACTCACCCTCTGGACCTACGAAGGCCCGCCCCACGTGGGGGCCATGCGCATCGCCGCCTCGATGGAGGGGGTGCACTACGTGCTCCATGCCCCCCAGGGCGACACCTACGCCGATCTGCTGTTCACGATGATCGAGCGGCGCGATCGCCGGCCGCCCGTCACCTACACCACCTTCCAGGCCCGCGACCTGGGCGGTGACACCGCCGAACTGGTGAAGCGTTCGATCGCCCAGGCGGTGGAGCGCTTCCAGCCCGAGGCCCTGCTGGTGGGTGAGAGCTGCACCGCCGAGCTGATTCAGGACCAGCCCGGCGCCCTGGCCGCCGGCATGGATCTGGGCGGCATCCCGATGGTGAATCTGGAGCTGCCGGCCTACTCCAAGAAGGAGAACTGGGGTGCGGCGGAAACCTTCTACCAGCTGGTGCGGGGTCTGCTGAAGAACAGCGTGCCGCCACCGGGAACGCCGAAACCGGCACCCGGCCGCTGGCGAGATGAGGGCCGCCGGCCGCGGGTGAACCTGCTGGGCCCGAGCCTGCTTGGCTTCCGCTGCCGTGACGACGTGCGCGAGGTGACCCGGATGCTGGCCGAGCACGGCATCGATGTGGCGGTGGTGGCCCCGCTGGGGGCCCGGCCCGCCGATCTGCTGCGGATCCCCACGGCCGATGCCAACGTCTGCCTCTACCCCGAGGTGGCGGGCACCGTCTGCAGCTGGCTGGAGCGCAGCTTCGGCATGCCGGTGGTGCGCACGGTGCCCATCGGCATCGCCGCTACCGAGGGCTTCCTGCAGGAGGTGCACCGGGTGCTCGACCTGCCCCAGCCGCCAACCGATGGGGCGGCGCGGGAGGGGGAGCGCCGCTCGAGGCTTCCCTGGTACTCACGCTCGGTGGATTCCACCTACCTCACGGGCAAGCGGGTGTTCATCTTCGGCGATGCCACCCATGCGGTGGCCGCCGCCCGCATCGCCGCCCACGAACTGGGCTTCGAGGTGGTGGGTCTGGGCAGCTACAGCCGCGAGCAGGCCCGCGAGGTGCGCGCGGCTGCGGCGGAGCTGGGCCTGGAGGCCCTCATCAGCGACGACTACCTCGTCGTGGAGCAGGCGATGGCCGAAGCGGCTCCGGAACTGGTGCTCGGCACCCAGATGGAGCGCCACAGCGCCAAGCGCCTCGGCGTCCCCTGCGCCGTGATCAGCACGCCGCTGCATGTGCAGGACGTGCCGGCCCGCTACGCGCCCCAGATGGGCTGGGAGGGCGCCAATGTGATCTTCGACAGCTGGGTGCACCCGCTGATGATGGGTCTGGAGGAGCACCTGATCGGCATGTTCCGCCACGACTTCGAGTTCGTGGACGGCCACCGCAGCCATCTCGGCGATGGGGCGCCCTCGGTGGCGCCGGCGGCCGATGCGGTGCATGGCGGCTCAACGGCAACGGCAACGGCCACGCTCACAGCGCCGGCCCAGGCCGCGGCCACGCTGGCGGAGGGATCCCCTGGAGCCATCCGCTGGAGCCCCGATGGCGATGCGGAACTGCAGAAGATCCCCTTCTTCGTGCGCGGCAAGGTGCGGCGCAACACCGAAACCTTTGCCCGGGAGCGGGGCATCGCCGTGATCGACGCCGAAACCCTTTACGACGCCAAGGCCCACTTCAGCCGCTGAAGACAGGCCACTCCCGCCCCGGGTCACTACCCTTCGCGACCCTGACGATGATCATCCGAACCAAGCTGGTCGAACTCTCGACGCTGGACGCCGTGGCCTATCGGCAGAAGCTCAGGGAGGGGCCGGGACTGGTGCTGTTTCGCTACGACTCGGCCCAGCCCGGGCTTGCCGGCATCAGCCGCACCACCGGGCAACCCCTGCCGACGGCGAACACCGACCCCTCGCTCTACCCCCTTGAAGCCTTCCAGGAGGCCATGGAGCTCACGGGGGGCCTGCCCTTCTCCCGCCGAGGCAAGGTTCGTCTCCGGGGAGAGTCGCCAATGGGCGAAACGCTGCTGGATGAGGCCCCCCCGGTGGCCGAGAGTTCCGACGAGGATCTGGCGACGGTGGACAGTGCCGAATACAAGGCCATCGTTGCCGCCTACACGAACAGGAAAGGAGAGTTTTCCTATGAGCTCCTGAACAAGGACTTCATTCAATTTGCAAAGTCAAGCAAAGTCGTTGCCGATCTTGTGGGCCAGCAGGCCAGCCTCGATCAGTTGCGCGATCACATCGTGAACGTGAGGTTTCAAGCCCTGAGCGGCCAGCCGGATCTTTCGCCGGCGCAGATCTCCCCCATCGTGGCGATGGTGGATGCCTTCAGCCCGCGGTCGGTGTTCCGCGAGCTCGAGGATGAACTCCGCCGGATGCTCAGCCAGGCCAGCTCGGCATCCAGCTGACGGGGTTCTGTTCAAAGTCACCGCCATCACGGAAGGGCTCCGTCAAGCATTCGAGGTCGTTTTGAGTGTTTGTACTCAGGGGCATGTGCTGGTGTGTGGACGATACGAACCCTGCATGTTTCGCTTTGCGTGCTCAGGCCCCTGAGGCCCAGGGTGCGCCACTGGAATGGAAGAGCTTTCGCGTCCGTTGCGGCAGCGCCTTTCCAGCCCAACACGCACCGACGAAGCTTCTCCGACGCCATGACGACAACGCTTTCCGCACCGACCCGCCAGCACGAAGATGGCGAAGGCAGCCTGCAGGTGCATCAGGATCCTTCGCTCCACATCGAGGAGGGGGCCCTGGTGATCGCCGTCTACGGCAAGGGCGGCATCGGCAAGAGCACCACCTCGTCCAACCTCTCTGCGGCCTTCTCCAAACTCGGCAAGCGGGTGCTGCAGATCGGCTGTGATCCCAAGCACGACAGCACCTTCACCCTCACCAAGTCGATGGTGCCCACGGTGATCGACATCCTTGAGACGGTTGACTTTCACACCGAGGAACTGCGTCCCGAGGACTTCGTCTTCGAGGGCTTCAACGGCGTGATGTGCGTGGAATCCGGTGGGCCGCCGGCCGGTACTGGCTGCGGTGGCTACGTCACCGGCCAGACGGTGAAGCTGCTCAAGGAGCACCACCTCCTCGAGGACACCGATGTGGTGATCTTCGATGTGCTCGGTGACGTGGTCTGTGGCGGCTTCGCAGCACCTCTGCAACATGCCCACTACTGCCTGATCGTCACGGCGAACGATTTCGATTCCATCTTTGCCATGAACCGGATCATCGCCGCCATCCAGGCCAAGGCCAAGAACTACAAGGTGCGGCTGGGTGGCGTGGTGGCCAACCGCAGCAAGGACACCGACCAGATCGATCGCTTCAATGAACGGGTGGGCATGAAGACCATGGCTCACTTCCCCGATCTCGACGCCATTCGCCGCTCGCGGCTGAAGAAGTGCACGATCTTCGAGATGGAGCCCACCCCTGAGGTGGAAGCGGTTCAGAACGAGTACCTCAACCTCGCCCGCGCCATGCTGGAGAATGTTGAGCCTCTTGAGGCGGAATCCCTCAAGGATCGGGAGATCTTCGATCTGCTCGGCTTCGACTGACTGATCAGACCGGCTTGCCGCTGAAGGTGTCGCAGCTGTTCATGTCACCGCTGCGCAGGCCGGTCACGAACCAGCGCTGGCGCTGGGCGGCGCTGCCGTGGGTGAAGGTCTCGGGCCTCACCCTTCCGCTGCTCTGACGCTGCAGGGTGTCGTCCCCGATCCGCGCTGCCGCATTCAGGGCTTCCTCAATGTCGCCCTCCTCAAGGGTGCGGCGCTCGGTGGCTGTCTGGTGCGCCCAGACGCCGGCGAGGCAGTCGGCCTGGAGTTCGAGCCGTACCGAGAGCTGATTGGCCTGGGCTTCCGGCAACCGCCGCTGCAGCTTCTGCACCTGCTGGTCGATGCCCAGCAGATGCTGCACGTGGTGACCCACCTCGTGGGCGATCACATACGCCTGGGCGAAATCACCGGGAGCCCCCAGCTGCCGGCGCAACTGGCGATAGAAGTCTAGGTCGATGTAGACCTTCTCATCGCTGGGGCAGTAGAAGGGCCCCGTCGCCCCCTGGGCCATGCCGCAGGCGGAGGCCACCACCCGATCGAAGATCACCAGGCGGGGCGGTACATAGCGGCCCCCATTGCGCCGGAACTGGTCGCTCCAGGTGTCCTCGGTGTCGGCCAGTACCACCGACACGAAGTCGGCGAGCTGATCCTGGGCCAGACCGGCGCTGCCCCCCCGCGGCCGCTCAACCACCACTGCATCCGGGCCCATGGCGCCGCCGCCGCTGTATTGCTGGAGGATCACCGTGGGGTCGCCGCCCAGCAGGGCGATCACGACGGCCAGGATGATCCCCAGCAGGCCCACGCCACCGGCCATCACCGGCGCACCCATGCCGCGCCGGTCCTCCACGTTGTCACTGCGGCGTCCGTCGGACCAGCGCATCGTTGTCTCCTGGGTTGTGCAGGCTGTGGACTTCAGACTTCAGCGACGGCCCGCTCCACCAGCCGTCGCGCCACCGCCTGCACACCTGTGTGGTAGTAGGTGTCGGTGAAGGCATCGAGGAACACGGCAAGCTGCTCAAAGCCCCCCTGCCAGGGGCCTAGGGTCTGCTCGAGGGCCTGGACGGCCTTCTGACCGGTCAGCCCCAGCTGCCCCACGAACCCCTGGGCCCAGCTGCTCCAGGTGCCCACGCTGCTGCGGATGAAATTCATGTGGGCATCGTCGCCATGGCCGGGGATCAGGCCGGCCATCAGGGAGTAGGCCGGCATCTCCCGCAGTTCGTGCGAGCCGGCGGCGCCGAGCAGCCCATCGAGGCGCTCCAGGGCCTGATCGCCCAGTGGCAACAGGGCGTCGAAGCAGATCAGGGCCGTCATTCGCACCCGCTCCTGCTGACCGTAGTCGGCCAGGGCGGCGGCAAAGGCTCCGAAGCTGTCGCCAGGAAGCCCATTCACCTGGGTGAACGCCAGCATCTCCGCGGCCACCTTCAGACCCAGGTCCACCGCCTGCAGGGTGTCGGTGGCGGGGGTGAGGGCCGAGAGGCGCTTGATCAGCGGCAGGCCGCTGGTGACGTTGGCCAGGAAGCGCAGACCGCCGGTGGCGTGCTGGGAGCGGTTGACGGCGTCGTAGAGGCTGAGAGCGCGGCTGTAACCCTCGTGCCGAGCCTTGCTGAGTTCATCGGCGCGGTCGCGCACCTGCACCATCAGCTCCGGATCCTCGCTGCCGAGCACGTCGGCGATGAGCTCCTTGGAACTGGTGGTGTTGTGGAAGCCACCGGCCAGGGTGCCGATGCCGGTGAGCGCCAGCACGGTGAGGTTGCGCCGGGGCAGGTGGTCGAGGCGGTTGAGGACGGTGGGGCTCATGCGGCGGGCTCCAGGACAGCGGACTTGGGCGAACGCTCCACCTTCGGCAGGGGGGCGTTCACGGGGGCCTGACGGCCGGGGGGAAGGGCCCGGGCCGTGCGGTCACTCCCGGCCTTCAAGGCCGACTTCAGGGCGGCCAGGCCCTTGAGATCGAAGGCGCCCAGGAGTTCATGCCGGCGCTCCGCGTCCAGGCCGCTGCCCTGCCCGATCACCTTCACCTGGAAGCGGTCAGCCACCAGCAGACCACTTGCCTGCGGGCCTTGCTCCACCAGGGGCCAGCCCTGGATCACGGCGGTGCTGCCGGCGTACTTGGAGCGGGCGGCAGGCGCGGTGGTGGTATCGCTGATCGCCAGAAGCGCCAGCACCTCATCCCCCCGCTTGAGCCTGGCCTCGCTGAAGCCGCGCTTCTCCTGGGTGAACACCAACTGTTCCCCCTGCTCTGGTTTCGGGAACAGCCGGTTGAAGGAGGTGCCGTTCACCACCTCACGCTTGGCGATGTCGCCGACTGTGCCGCCGGGCAACCAGTCGCGGAAGGGCAGGAAGAGGAAGGCGCCGAGGAGAAGGCCTGCCACCAGGAGCAGGCCCAGTCCCCAGCGCAGGGCGCGGGACATGGCAAGGGAAACGTCTGCAGCAGTGTTAGCAGCGCTGCCCAGCTCTGTCTGCGGTCGCTCAGGCCAGACCCACAAGCTTCATCGACAGACCCCACACTTTCTGAGCGGTGACAGGGTTGCTGGCCTTGTCGGAGAGCTCCTGGCTGAACTGGCGGCCGTCCTTGCGCTGGCGGTTGCCCCAACTCCAGTGCACGCCGGAAACGGCGAAGGCCGGATCGGCCACCACCTCGGCCACCCGTTCTCCTGCCAGGGCCTGGCTCACATAACCGCCGGTGATGTTTTTCTGGAACCAGGGAAAGATCACTTGGAACGCCTTGGGCGTGCTGCGGAACAGCGGGGTGTCGGCGACGCAGCCCGGATAGAGGGAGGTGAAGACGATGCCCGTGCTTGCGTGCAGGCGGCGATGCAGCTCCTGGGTGGTGATCATGTTGCAGAGCTTGCTGTCCTTGTAGGCCTTGCCGGGCTTGAAGGGTTTGCCGTCGGCCATCGTGATCGGCGCCTTGAATCCGGCCTCGAAGCCGGAGAGATCGCCCAGATCGGCCGGGGCGGGGATGGGGATCTTGCCGCCCAGTTCCTTGGAGTTGGCCGTCACGGTTCCCAGGATCACCAGGCGCCGCGAGGGATGGGTGGATTGGTTGAGGTCGCCGAGCAGCAGCTGGATCAGCAGGAAATGGCCCAGATGGTTGGTGGCCATCGAGAGCTCGTAGCCCTGGGGCGACCGCTCGGGCTGCTTGAGTCTGGGTTTGTAGACCGCTGCGTTGACGACCAGGGCGTCGAGTGGCCGACCGGTGGCATGAAAGCCATCCACCAGCGCGCGCACGCTGTCGAGGTCGCCCAGATCAACGCGCAGATGGGTGACGGCGTCGTCGCGAATGGCGAGAGCCGCCTGGGCCCGGCGGGCCTTCTCCGTGTCGCGGCAGGCCATCACCACATGCCAGCCACGGTCGGCCATGGCCTTGGTGGCGAACAGACCCACACCCGAGGAGGCTCCGGTGATCAGGACCGTTCCGGGCGTACCACCTGCGGGTGAGGAGGTGGGGCTGCTGGTGCCGCTGGGGGCGGCATCACCGGAGGCGGAGACCATGGCGTCGGCGGGCGAGGAGCGCTCGAAGAGATCGGCGCCCAACCCTACGGACGCGAGCCCGGCTTCCCGTCGGCGGCGGCGGCGGTTTCAACAGTTGGAAACGGCTTGCCCTCGTTCTGCCACACGATCCGCAGACGGTCGGGGGCGATCCATTGGCTCTGCTCGCGGATCAGGCGCTGCTCGCCCTCCACCATGAACAGAGAATCAAAGCGCTCCCGAGCTTTCGCCATGCGGGCGTTCTGCAGTTCGAGCACAGCGGCGATCTCGCCCTGGCGCTCCATCCGCAACTGGTAAGCACCGGCGAGACGGAACAGGCTCACACCGGCCACGGCCACCAGGCCCAGCTTCACCACCAGACCGATCACGCTGCATAGCAGCTCCTGTCGTTCATTGGAGAGGGCAAGGAGCTCCCCATCGGAGCCGAACAGGGCGAGGGTGGGGAAGGGACGGGCCGAGGGAGCATTGTCGGCCGTGCTCGCCGCAATGCCCGCAGCGGCCGCAGCAGTGGAAGTGAAGGGATCGAGGCTGTCTGGGCGCGCCGGGGAACGCGAAGCCGAGGACGCAGCCTTCAGGGGAACCACACGCCGTGGTGGATCCTGAGGAGGGGCGCTGTTGGCTGAGCGGCGTCCGAAGGGAAGGAAAGCCAGCACTCCCATGGCCTTGTTGCCGCTGTTGCGGCTGGTCTCGACACGCCCGGTGCTTCGGCGTGCCCTCGACTGGGAATGACTCTTGCCGTTGCTCTGGCGTTCAGCGCTGGTTGCCCTGAGGTTGCGAGGGGCGGATTCCTGGCGCTGCTCACGGCTGCTGGAGCGTCGACGGGCGGGAGGGGGGGTGGGAGGCACCGATGGGCAGCGGCGAGCCCACCGCTTGTAGCAGTCCCGCCCCCTGCTGCCAAGGGCCGGGAAGGCTTCAGGCCTTGTACAGGCTGAAGCACAGACGGACGGCGAGCACGCCCGCGTGGGCAGCCACCACCAGAGCGATCAGGACCTCAGCCTGGTTGATCGGGTTCATGCGGATCGATGACAAAAGGCAACGTCCCATTCTTCGCCGGGCTGTCGCTACGGTCCAGCCGAAGCCGCCGCCGTTGTCACAGCTCTTGATGGCTCCTGCTCCCTCCCCATCCATCCTCAGGATCGGCGCCGATGCGCTGCGGACGCTGGACGTTTCCGCCCTCGAGCCGCTGGCGGCACTGGCGCCGGCCGATCTGCTGGAACGGGCCGGCACCGTTGAATTCGATCTGCAGTGGCCCCGGGAGGCGGAGGACCCCCGTGAGCTCTCCGAGATCCCCGAGGTGCGGCTCTGGAGTCTGCGGGCCGATGCTCTCCATCCCTGGCTGCCGCTGGTGCTGGAGCGCTCCAGCGGACAGCTCACCCGCCACGTGGCGATGTTGCTCCCCCATGGCTTCCAGCGGACCGAGGGCATCCGCTTCGCCCCGGAGAGCCTGGACCTGTGGATCAGCCATCGCCTCTTCCAGCTCGACGCCTGGTCGCGTGCGGCAGGCGTGGATTGCCGGCAGGGTCTGAGCCAGATGGCAGCGGTGCTGGGTTTCGAGCTCGATCCGGGCTTTTGGTCGGTGTTGGAGACCTGAGGTCGTGGCTCCGCACAGCGAGCCAAGGGCTGCCTTCGGCAGTGTGCGCTGGATTCCTCCGACCAGCCTCGAGGGGACCTGGCAGATGGCCCTCGATGAGCTGCTGCTGGATGCGGCCCTGGATGGCGGTGATGGCACCCGCCCGGTGATCCGTCTCTATCGATGGAGCCGCCCCACCCTCTCCCTCGGGTTTCACCAGCGTCGGATCGAGCCCCATTGGTGGGAGTTGGCACAGGAGGGGACGATCGATCTGGTGAGACGGCCCAGCGGTGGCCGGGCCGTGCTCCATGCCGGAGACGTCACCTACGCCCTGGTCTGGCCTGCACCAGGCCTGGCTCGTCTCGAGGCCTACCGCCAGGCCTGTGGCTGGCTTCAAGAGGCGTTTGCTGATCTCGGCCAGCCCCTGGGCTTCGGTGAGCGCCGGCCGATCGCCGAGGGTGGCAGCTGCTTCGCTCTCGCCACCACTGCCGATCTCGTCCATGGGGATGGCAGCAAACGGATCGGCAGTGCCCAGCTCTGGCGGCGGGGCTATCTCCTTCAGCACGGCAGCATCCAGCTGACTCCCCCTTCACTCCTGTGGCAGCGGCTGTTCGGTATGCCACCACCTGCCCTTCCCTCCCTGCCGGTCAGCGAACAAGACCTTGTGGAGAGACTGATGTCTGCTGCCGCCCGCTCCTGGGGAGAGTTAAGGACCCTTCCCCTGACGAGCGGGGAGTTGGAGGCCGCCAGGGAGCGGCTGCTGCGCTACCGGGTTCCTGGAGCCACCCCGGTTCCGCCTGACTCGCCGAGCTCGCCGGAGCTTTCCATGCCCCGGGCAACCTGAGCCAGAGCCAACCCCAGAGGGTAAGTGCCCCCACGGCGGGATGTTGCCAGCAGGGCTGGGGGCAATTTCACCCCCAGTCGCTGGAGCACCGCTTCCCCGAGTTCCGGTCGTTCCAGGGTGCCGCTGGGCAGGCCTGCGGGGCTCAGCACCAGCAGGCGTTCACAGTTCGGTTCGTCGAGTTTCATCACTGCCTGCCAGAGAGGCGCCGATTCACGGATCGTCGGCAGGCTGTCGAGGGGACGGAGGTGGTCGCCCACCTGTTCGACATCCCAGCGCTGAACCGGCAGCGACTGGAAGGGGGCGTCGTCGATCACCCCTTTCCAACGTCCACGGTCACACACCAGCAGCCAGTCGGGGATGCCGTGCCCATCGTTGCTGCCGGGGACCGCAGCACCAGCGGTTCCGGGGGCCGTGCCCAGCCGCAGGTCGCTCAGCTGCCTCAGCGTGGTGGAGGCTTCCACCACGCGGAAGCGGCGCTGGGCGACCTCCTTCACCTGCAGATCCCGGAGCACTTGCTGGATCTGCAGCAGCTGGCGCTGGTTGCGGGAAGCACCAAGTCCGAACCAACCCAGCAGCATCAGCCAGGCGCCGCCGATGCCGGCGCCCCTCAACAGCAGCAGTACCCCCAGGGTGATTGCCAGGAGCGACAGAACTCGTCCACTGGCGTTGGCCACCTCGATGCCTCGACGCTGGCTGCCTGTGAACTGCCAGACGAGGGCTTTGAGGATCAATCCGCCGTCGAGGGGGAGGCCGGGAAGGAGATTGAACAACCCCAGCACAAGGTTCAAGGTGCCGAGCTCCTGCACCATCGGCCCCAGCACAGGAGAGAGGTGGGTGGCCTGGTGGCTGATCGCCAGCAGAGCCATGCCGAGGATCAGGCTGACTGCTGGGCCCGCCGCCGCAACCAGCAGCGCCCCCCAGGCCGTCGAGCATTCCCGTTCGACGCTCGCCACGCCCCCCAGCAGGAAGAGGGTGATGCTGCGCACCTTCACCCCCTGGGCCAGCGCCATGAGCGAGTGGCCGAGTTCGTGCAGCAGCACCGAGACGAACAGCAGGACTGCCGTGGCCAGGGCTACGGCCCACACCAGACCCGGTGTTGCCAAAGGAGCGAGTTCCGTGCGGAACTGCTGCTCGAAGGCCAGGGTGGCCACGAGGAGGATCACAAACCAGGTGGGGTGGATGCGCAGGGGAATGCCGCGGATTTTCAGCAGTTGCCAGCCTTCGCCCACGGCCACCAGTACATCAAGCCCCCCCGGTAGGTTCCGGAGAGTGGATAGCAATCCTAGAAACCGATGGCACCCGACTCAGGGGTCAGGCCCCGCCTGAAGGTGTGCGGCCTGCGTCAACCGGACCAGGCCCGCGCGGTGGCAGCCCTCGGCGTCGACGCTATGGGGGTGATTGGTGTGGCCGGCTCACCACGCTTTGTTGCCGCCGAAGAGCGGCCGTCCGTCTTTGCCGCCATGGCGGCGGGGTCGCCGGCGTGCATGGGGGTTTTGGTGGTGGCCGATCCGTCGGACGACGACCTGGCGACCCTGGCCCCAGGGCGAGGCCATGAGGTCGTCCAGCTCCACGGCCAGGAGAGCGTGGAGCGCTGCGCCCTGCTGCGGAAGCGGCTCGGAGTCCCCCTATGGAAGGCCATACGCGTGCGTGGCCCCGAGGATCTGAACCTGGCCCTGGCCTATGCCGCCGTGGTGGATGCGTTGCTGCTCGATGCCTGGGTTCCCGACCAGCTGGGAGGCACGGGCCATCGCATCCCGATCGAATGGCTGGAAGACTTCGCCCCACCCCTGCCCTGGTGGCTGGCCGGAGGTCTTTCTCCGGAGCGGTTGCCGGAGGTGCTGCGCCGTCTGAAGCCCCAGGGTATTGATGTGTCCAGCGGTGTGGAGGACGCACCCGGTGTGAAGAACCTGGATCGGGTGCAGACGCTGATCACGGTGCGGGATCGCTCGTGCGCGGCCGGCACGGCAGGATCGAATCCATCACCGGGAGCGCAACCCGCGTCCTGGATGCCCCCTGGCTTGCCGTGATTCCTGTTTCCACAGTCACTCCTCCCGTCGCTTGCGCCAACGCTCGTTTCCCCCGGACGCTTGTCCTGGCTGCGCTGTCTGGCTGCCTCCTCATCACGGCGCTACCGCGTGGGCGTGCCCAGGACCTGGTGGGCTGCCGGTTGGTGGAAGCCACGCTCCAGTGCCTTCCAGGGGTCGACGCCACTCCTCAGCAACAGATCGGGATCCTCAAGAATCAGATCAGTGGCGAGCTTCAGGAAGAGGCCCTGGTGGAACAGCGCATTGAAGGGCTGCAGCAGGTGGTGCTAAACGGCGAGGCCATGGAAGGAAGCCTGATCCGGGCTGAGCTCGCCACCCAGGCCGGGGCGAACCTCGGAAGCGTGAACTACCACTGGTACCGCCTTGCTCCCGGAAGGAACAACTGGGAACTGATTCCGTCGGCCCAGGGGGCGAACTACACGGTCAGCCGCAGCGACATCGCCTACGAACTGATGGTGGTGGTTGTGGTGACGACGCCCGACGGTACCAGGCGAACCCCCTCTGCCCCTGTGGGCCCGGTCCGGGTGAGTCAACCTGTGGGCTCACCCTGAGGTGGGCATGGACCGGCTGGGCTGCTGATCGGTCAGCTGATCAGCAAGGACTCCTGCTGTTTCACCAGCTCAAAGAACTCGGCCTTGAGGCTGGGATCGTGGCGGAAGTCGCCACGCACCACCGAATTGACCATGCTGGTCTGCGGTTCCTTCACACCCCGCCACTTCATGCAGTAGTGCTGTGCCTTTACCAGAATCGCCAAACCACGGGGCTGACAGAGGCGCTCGATCTCGTCGGCGAGGATAATCACCGCTTCCTCCTGAATATGGGGGCGTGAGAATACCCAGTCGGCTACACGGGAGAACTTGGAGAGGCCAATCACCTGTTCGCCGGGTTTGATCCCGATCCAGCAGCTGCCCAGGATGGGTACAAGATGGTGCGAGCAGGCAGAACGAACGGAGATTGGTCCGACCGTGTATATCTCGTCAAGTTGTTTTACGTTGGGGAAGCTGGCAATCTTCGGTTGCTGGTGATAGCGGCCCTTGAAAACCTCATGGAGGTACATGCGGGCCACTCGCTCGGCAGTCTCTTCCGTGTTGTGATCATTGTCGATATCGATCACGAGGCTGCGAAGGAGATCACGCACCTTGCCGGCAACTTCGATTTCCAACTGATCGAGCTCACCATCGAGTAGATGGTCGGCAATGTTGTCGTTGGCCAGAAACGGCACGGCTGCCTTCTCCAGGCGCTCGCGGATGCGCAGGCTCACCGGTAGGGGAGCGGCGGTGGGAACGTTCTGGCGATTGCCGACGCCGTTGGGAAGGGTGGAGGTCATGGGGGAGATTCAGAAGGCGCCGGCTGCCGGCATGAGGGTGAGGTCTTCAACCGTCTGGGTGTAAGGCTGCTGTGCGAGGTACAGCACGGCGTCGGCCACCTGCTCGGGGGCAAGCATGGCACGCCGGTCGAAGGAACTGTGGACGGTTTCGCTGTCCCAGAGGGGTGTATTGACCGAACCGAGGGTGAGGGTGCTCACGCTTACAGCATGCTGTCGTTCCTCCTCCGCCAGGCAGCGGCTGAAGGAGGCCAAGGCCGCCTTGCTCACGCAGTAAGCCCCCCAGTCAGGGAAGGCGTTGCGAGCTGCATGGCTGCTCACGTTGATGATGCGAGCACCTCCAGCGGCCCGCAGACGGGGCAGCAGTGCCTGGCAGATCTGGAACACACTGGTGAGATTGAGCTGGAGCAGCCACTGCCAGCGATCCACCGGCATGTCCGCCAGAGATCCCGTCCAGGCCACACCGGCGTTGTTGATCAGGAGCCTGGGCTCGAGCCCGCGGGAGCAGAGGGCCTCGAGTCCGGGGGCAATGGCCCCGGGATCCCCCAGATCGATACCCTCGCTCTCCACCCTGGTGCCTGCGGCCCTGAGTTCCTCGGTGAGGCTGTCGAGATCGGCGCTGGGCCGGGCCACGAGCAGGAGATCGAACCCGGCGGCGGCCAGCCGTCGGGCCACCGCGGCTCCGATGCCCCGGGAGGCACCGGTGATCAGGGCGCAGGTCAAGGAGGTTTGGTAGGAACCGAAACCCTACGCCGCCGGAACCCCCACCGTGGCTGACCCGTCCAAAAACCGTCCCATGCGTCTGAACTTGGCGTAGCGCTGGTCGATCCTCTCCTCCTCCCCCAGGGCCAGCAGGTCGCCAAGCTGGCTGAGTAGAGCGGTCTTGAGGGTTTCCGCGGCCTTCAGGGGGGCCCAATGGTTGCCGCCGGAGGGTTCCGGCAGCACCGCATCGATCACGCCGAGCTGCAGCAGATCGGGGCCGGTGATGCGCAGGGCCTCCGCCGCCACCGGGGCCTTGCCGGCATCGCGCCAGAGGATCGAAGCGCAGGCCTCGGGGCTGGCCACCGTGTAGACGCGGTGCTCGAACCTCAGCAGCCGCGCCGCCCCCCCGAGCCCCCGGGCGCCGCCCGATCCCCCTTCGCCGATCACCGTGGCAATGATCGGCACCCGCAGCCGGAACATCTCGCGCAGGTTGACGGCGATCGCCTCCCCCTGCCCCTGCTCCTCCGCCAGCACCCCCGCGTAGGCCCCGGGGGTGTCGATGAAGGTGATGATCGGCAGGCGGAAGCGATCGGCATGCTCCATCAGCCGCATCGCCTTGCGGTAGCCGCCAGGGGAGGCCATGCCGAAATTGCGGGCCACGTTCTCCTTGGTGTCCCGCCCCTTCTGGTGACCCAGCATCAGCACCGGCTGGTCACCGATCCGGCCGACGCCCCCCACCAGGGCCTGGTCGTCGGAGCCGCGGCGGTCGCCGTGCAGTTCGATCCACTCGTCGCTGATCACCTGGATGTAGTCGAGCGTGCTGGGGCGCTGCGGGTGGCGTGCCACCTGAATCTTCTGAGCAGGGGTGAGAGCACTGAAGATCTCCTCCCGGCGGCGGGTGGCCAGCGTTTCCAGCTGCAGGAGCTGCTGGCTCACGTCCACCTCGGAATCACGGGCCAACTGGCGAATCTGTTCGATCTGCTCCTCGAGCTCCACCAGGGGCTTCTCGAAATCGAGCAGGGCGCGACGGGCCATGGGCGGAGCGGGGGGGGAGGAACGGGGAAGGGTGCGACCGGCTCAGGCGGTGGCCAGGCTGGGGATGGTCTCGCTCTCGAGACCGAGGGCGTGGAACCCGTGCCGACGGGAGGCGGCGCCGATCCAATCCATCCGATCGAGCTGGATGTTGTTGCGGCCCCAGCTGAAGTTGGTGTGCTCGTTTTCGAAGTCGAGCAGCATCGCTTCGGCGAAACAGGCGAACATCTGCCGGAGCGGCCGGGCCATGTCGGCAGCCTGGGCCACGGTCTGCCAGTTGATGTCGGTGTGGAATTCCACGATGCCTCCCTTGAGCACGTGGATCCCCTCGCCGGCGGCCTTGGTGTCCAGGTTCTTGGGATAGCCGCCGTCGATCATCAGGCAGGGGCGTTTCAGGTTGGCCGCATCGATGGTGAGACCCTGGGGCAGGCTCGCCACCCACACCACGATGTCCGCCTCGGGCAGGGCCTCCTCGAGGGAGAGGATGCGACCCCCGCCCAGTTCGGCCTGGAGGTCGAGCAGGGGCTGGGGCTGGCGAGCCACCAGCAGCAGTTCTGCCACCCCGGTGCGCTGGCTCAGCCAGCGGCAGACGGCGCTGCCGATGTCGCCCGTGGCACCCACCACCGCCACCGTGGCCCTGCGCAGATCGATGCCCAACCGGGGGGCCTCGTTCTCAACCTGCTGACAGATCACCCACGCGGTATGGGTATTGCCGGTGGTGAAGCGCTCCCACTCAAGGGTGGTGTTCCGGATGTGCTGTTCCTTGAGGAGATTGAAGTTCTCGAAGATGATCGAGGTGAAGCCCCCCAGGGCGCTGATGTCGATCCCGCTCTTCTGGGCCAGCTCCATGGCGTTCAGCACCTTGCGCCGTGCCGTCTTGAAGCGGGTGAGCATCTCCGGCACGAACACCGAGTCGATGTAGGCCCCCTCGATCGTGCGACCCGTGGCACTGGTGACACTGAAGCGCTCCACCAGCTGGGGTGGAGCGCTGCACCACATCTCAAGCTCGCCCTGCGCGTACTCAGGGAAACCGAGCTGCTCGGCAAGCTGACGGGCGGACTCGAAGCTCGTGGAGTGACCGATCAGGCCGAACATGGGCGAGGCAGACGGGGCGTAGGGGAGACGAGGATCTGGACCGCCGTCAGGGACGGGTCCCGGTCCTGTCGCCGGCGATACATCCTGCCATGCCCGATTCTTGCCCCAGGCCAGAAACCCCGGCTCAGCCCACCAGGGCGGAGGCGGCCATGCGGGCGATCTCCCGAGGGGTGAAGCCGATCTCCGTGAGGGCTTCCTGGTAGGAGGTGAGGAAATCGGCCATCAGATCCTCCTTCTCCATCTGCAGCACGGCGGCATCGCCAGCCACCTGGTCGAGCATGCGACGCACCAGCGGGAGATTGTCGCGATTGGCCTGCTCGAACTCCTCGCGGATGGTGTCGAGATTGGCTTTGAGCCACTCCTGCCCATAGTTGAGGTGCAGGTATTCGTCCTTGACCACGCCCTCGGTGATCTTGCGGGCGAAGGGATCGGCGACGGGAATGTAGATGTGATAGGCCGAGATTGCGAAGGCTTCGATCAGAATCGCCTGAATCAGCAGGCAGGTGACCACCTTGCCCTCGGAGAGGGCTTTCTGGAAGTTGTTCCGCAGCGGCGCGAAGAAATCGCGGGCGAAGGGCATGTCGGCCTCCACGCCCAGATTGGCGCCGCAGGCGGTGAAACCCTTCTTGTGCTTGAGCTCCATCCGTGCCAGGCGGCCGAGCTCCTCGGCCTCGGCGGGCAGGAGGGTGCCCAGGGCGATGTAGTTGTCGTGGGCTTCCTGTTCACCCTCGATCACGATCGCGTTGATGCGGCTATAGGCGCTCTTGTAGGAGCTGCTGCCGAAATCGGGCAGACCATCGTTCTCGGCGGCCGGCACGGGGCTGGGGGTGTCGAGAGAGGGCATGTCCTGAGGGTAAGGGCGTGCCCTGACTGTAGACACCTCAGTCCGATCCCGGGGTCGGGGGCCAGTCGGAGCGCAGCAGGGCCTCCAGACGCCTCTGCCAGCCCTGCACCAGTCGCTCGAACAACTCGGCTCCCAGCTCGGCCGAAGCCCCACCGGCATCCCCGACCACACCGCTGCTGCTGATCTCCCGGGTCAGCCAGGAGGAGGGAGCCTCTCCCTCGAGGCTCCAGCCGGGCGGGGGAGCCAGGCCGGGGGCTGGGCCATCGACAGGTCGGGCCGGACCCACCAGCTCGGGCTGCAGGTGCAGCATCAGGCTGGTTTCGGCCAGTCCTGCATGCAGCCCCTGGCTGCGCTCCGGTTCGGGAATCAGCTCGCCGATGCCCTCGGGCCCCCGCCAGAGGAAGCAGGGCAGCACCGCCAGCTGGGGCGTCCCGGCCCGCAGCTGCCGGGCCGCCACCTCCAGCAGGCCGATCTGCCCCCCGTGGGCATTGAGCAGCACCAGGCGCCGGAAGCCCGCTTCCGCCAGCTGGGCACCGACCTGCACCACCAGGGCGATCAGCAGCTCGGGCGGGAGGGAGAGGGTGCCAGCGAAGCCGGCGTGTTCCGGCGAGAAGCCCAGGCTCTGCAGGGGCAGACGCCAGATCGGCAGGGCCGGATCCAGCCGGTCCAGCACCGTGTCGCACACCCGGTCGGCGAACAGGGCATCGGTGGTCAGCGGCAGATGGGGGCCGTGCTGTTCGATCGCGCCGAGCGGCCAGATCACCGTGCTGCCCGGCCGGGCAGCCTCCCGGCGCACATCCGGCCAGGCCAGATCCTCCAGCCGGCGTCCGGGCACGGTGTTCTCCATCGGCCTGTCCCCGGGGGTGGTCCGTACAGTGTGAAGCCCCTGAGCATCTCCGAGGTCATGGCCGGAACCGGCAACCCAGCGCCGCGTCAGTCCCGGCCCCCCGGCCCCCGCGCCGGGGGTGGAGACGGCGCCCCGCAGCCGCCCCGCAAACCGCCGCAGGTGCTGCTGATCCGCAAGGAGGAAACCCCTGCTCCCACGGCCGCTCCCAACGAGGTGGAATCGGCCGTTCCTCCCGCTCCCCCAACGCCCGCCGCCGCCCCCACCAAGCGGGCTGCAGCCGCGAGCGACGACGACCGCTTCGACCTCGGTGATCTCGAGGGCATGACCATGGCCGACCTGCTCGGCCCCGAACCAGGCCGCGGCGGCCGGCGGGGATCCGCCGCCTCCGCCGCCGAGCGGACCACGGCGGCCCCCTCCTCCCGCACCGTCGACGATTTCGACTTCGACGAGGAGGCCTTCCTCGCTGCCCTCGATGAGAACGAGCCGGTGGGCACCACCGGCGAAGTGGTGAGCGGCACGGTGATCGGCATCGAGAGCGATGGCGTTTACGTCGACATCGGTGGCAAGGCTCCCGGCTTCATGCCCAAGAAGGAGTGCGGCCTGGGGGTGATCACCAACCTCAAGGAGCGTTTTCCCAAGGGGATGCCGGTGGAGGTTTTGGTCACCCGCGAGCAGAACGCCGACGGCATGGTGACCATCAGCGCCCGCGCCCTGGCCCTGCGCCAGAGCTGGGAGAAGGTGCGCCAGCTGGAGAAGGACGGCACGGTGGTGCAGGTGAAGGTGACCGGCTTCAACCGGGGTGGTGTCACCTGCGACCTCGAAGGTCTGCGTGGCTTCATTCCCCGCTCCCAGCTCAACGACGGGGAGAACCACGAGGCCCTGGTGGGAACCACCCTGGGCGTGGCCTTCCTGGAGGTGAATGCGGACACCCGCAAGCTGGTGCTCTCCGAGAAGAAGGCGGCCACCGCGGCCCGCTTCGCCCAGCTGGAGGTGGGCCAGCTCGTGGAGGGTCATGTGGCCTCCGTCAAGCCCTACGGCTTCTTCGTCGACCTGGGGGGCGTGAGCGGTCTGCTGCACCAGTCCTCGATCACCGGAGGCGCGCTGCGCGATCTGCGCGAGGTTTTCCGCCAGGGCGATCTGGTGAAGGCCCTGATCACCCAGATCGATCCCGGCCGCGGCCGCATCGCGCTCAACACCGCCCTGCTGGAAGGCCAGCCCGGCGAGCTGCTGATCGAGAAGGACAAGGTCATGGCCGAAGCGGCGGAGCGTGCCAATCGGGCCCGTTCGGTCCTGCGCCAGCAGGAGCAGGCCGCCGGATGACCCAGGCCCCGTTCGCCGCCTCTGCCGTGGCCGCTCCCGACTGGGAACTCGATTACTACTCCCGGCCGATCGTGGAGGCCGACGGCAAGAAGCGCTGGGAGCTGCTGATCTGCTCGAGCCCCGACCCCGCCCTGGTCGAGGCGGTGGAGCCGTTCCGCTGGGCCCGCTCCTGCCCCGCCGGGTCCGTGAACTCCCTGTGGCTGCGCGAAGCCCTGCAGGAGGCCCTCGACGCAGCAGCCGAGCAGGGGCTGGGCCGTCCCCGACGCCTTCGCTGCTGGCGGGCCTCAATGCGGACGATGGTCCAGCGGGCGGCCGAAGGCCTGGGGCTGGAGCTGGTGCCCAGCCGCCGCTGCTACGCCCTGGTGGAGTGGTTGCGGGAGCGGGAGGCCAGCGTGTATCCCGCCGAGGAGGGATACCTGTGCGGCCCCCTCGCCCCGCTGCCTTCCCCGATCCGCCCGATCCCGGTGCCCCTGCCGGAGGCGGTGCGTGGCGATCGCTGGAGCTGGGTGAGCCTGCCGGCGGCGGCCCTGGCGGAGGCCCCGGAATGGGAGACGGGCTTCGCCTCCCTGCTCCCCTTGCCCGAGGGCATCGACCCCCAGGCGCCGGTCACCGGGCTTCGCCTGGTGAGCCGCTCCCGGGCCCTGGCGATCTCCGGCTGGCTGGCTGGGCTGGAACCCGTTCGGCTTGAGATCGATGGGGATCAGCTGGTTCTCGAGGCGGCCCTTGAGGATCGCTGGCTGGTGGCGACGCTCTCCGCCGAGGAGGCCGCCGCCGCCGCTGCAGCTTTCGCCCTCGCCCGCGAGCAGGCCGCCGGGCTGCAGTTCATCGCCGTGCAGTCCGACGAGAACGCTCCCGGCTTCGAGGGCTTCTGGATCCTGCGCGATCTTCCCGATGGCTGAGGGACTCGATCCCCCCTTCGACCGTCCCGACGTGGGCTTCAATGCGTTGCCCGGCTGGACCTGGGTGGGCACCTACGGGGGTCACTTCCTCCAGGCCGACCTGCTGGCGGGGTTTGAGCACGGCTTCTTCACGCGGCTGTGGCAGGGGCGCGAGCCCGTCGAACTGGCGGGCTATCTCAGTGCCGGCATCAGCGTGCATCGCCCGAAGCAGGTGCACAGCGCCCTGGTGCTTCCCGCCAGCGCGGCGGTGGGGGAGCCCTGGCCGGAGGCCGATGGCCTGGTGAGTGACGGGGGTGGCCAGAGCCTGTGGGTGTGTGGCGCCGACTGCACGCCGGTGCTGATCGCCGATCCCGCCAGCGGTCGTGTGGCCGCCTGCCATGCGGGCTGGCGTGGTGTGGCCGGCAGGATCCTGCCAGCCGCGATCGCTCAGCTGGAAGCCGCGGGCAGCCGCCGCTGCGATCTGCTCGTGGCCCTCGGTCCGGCGGTCAGCGGCGCTCGCTACCAGGTGGAGCGGCTGGTGAGCGAGCAGCTGGCCGAGTCCCTGCGCCCTCCCGGGGAGGCGGAGCCGGGTGGCGCCGGTGCCCTCGAGGAGCTGATCGCCTGCGGTGCGGTCAGACCCGATCCGGAACCGGGTCGGGATCGGCTCGACATCCGGGCGGCGACCGTGCGCCAGCTGGGCCATGAGGGCATCGCGCCCGATCGGATCGCCGTCTGCCCGCTCTGCACGGTGGAAGAAGAGGAACTCTTCCATTCCTGGCGCCGCGACCACGTGAAAGCGGTGCAATGGAGCGGCATTGTGGCGCAATCCTGAACGAATCGTCCTCGGGGTGCTTGCGTTCAGGGGGTGTGGCGCGACATTATGCAGTTGCCGCAAATTATTTTCGACATGCTCACCGGAGCGGAACTCCTCGCAAAAGTCAAGGAGTTGGGAGATGTCAGCAAGTCCGATCTCGTTCGGGCCTGTGGCTACGTCTCCAATAAGAAAGACGGAACCGAGCGGCTCAACTTCACGGCCTTCTACGAGGCCCTTCTCAATGCCAAGGGCGTTGATTTCGGAACGGCGCCCAAGGCAGGTCGGGCTGGCCGCAAGCTCAGCTTCAGCACAAAGGTGCAGTTCAACGGCAATCTCATGGTGGGCAAGGCCTACACCGCCATGCTCGATCTCAAGCCGGGCGACGAATTCGAGATCAAGCTCGGCCGCAAGCAGATTCGTCTGGTGCCTCTCGGGGCCGAGGACGAAGAAGGCTGAGTCCCAGGGCCTCGGCCACCTGGATTCCATCGATCGCCGCCGAGAGGATGCCTCCGGCATACCCCGCACCCTCCCCCGCCGGAAAGAGCCCGCCGGTGTTGCAGCTCTGGCGGGTTTCGGGATCCCGGGGAATCCTCACCGGCGATGAGGTCCGGGTTTCCACCCCGGTGAGCAGCACCCCGGCTCCTGTGTAGCCAGGGATCCGCCGCTCAAAGGCCGGCAGGGCCTCGCGGATCGCGTCCAGCACCGGCTCCGGCAGGCAACCCTCCAGGCTGCCCAGCCGTACTCCTGGCAGGTAGGAGGGGGTCACCCCTTCAGCTTTTCCCTGGTCGCTGGGCTGTCGCAGCAGGAAATCCTCCAGCCACTGGGCCGGAGCCCGGTAGTCGCCCCCTCCAGCCAGGAAGGCCTGCCGCTCCCAGTGGCGCTGGAAGGCCACCCCCGCCAGGGGGTCTCCCGGACCCTCGCCGTAGGGGACCACGTCGGCAGTGGTGATGGTCACCACCAGCGCGCTGTTGGCGTTGCGCTCGTTGCGGGAGTGCTGGCTCATGCCGTTGGTCACCACACAGCCCGTCTCCGACGTGGCACCCACCACCAGACCGCCCGGGCACATGCAGCAGCTGTAGACATCACGGCCGTTGCCGCCGTGGTGCACCAGTTTGTACTCGGCGGGCCCCAGGCGTGGGTGGCCGGCCGCCGAGCCCCAGCGTCCCCGATCGATCAGGGCCTGGGGATGCTCGACCCGCAGGCCCACGGCGAACGGCTTGGCCTCCAACGCCACCCCCACCTCCCTGAGCATGGCGAAGGTGTCGCGGGCGCTGTGGCCGACGGCCAGCACCACATGGTCGGCCTCGATCCTCTCGCCATCGGCCAGGACCAGCCCCCGGAGCTGTCCTCCCCCCTCCGCATCCGTTTCCCGCACCAGACGCTCCACCCGGGCCCCGAACCGCACCGTGCCGCCCAGCTCCTCGATCCGCTGCCGCAGGCCCCGCACCACCGTGGCCAGCTTGAAGGTGCCGATGTGGGGCCGATGCAGGGTGAGGATCTCCTCCTGAGCCCCGGCCGCCACCAGTTCCTCCAGCACCTTGCGCACGTAGCTGGCCGGTTCGCTCACCTGGCTGTAGAGCTTGCCGTCGGAGAAGGTGCCAGCTCCCCCCTCGCCGAACTGGGCATTCGATTCAGGATCGAAGGGCCGCCTGCCCTTCCAGAAGCCGAAGGTGTCGGCGCTCCGCTCCTTCACCGCCTTTCCCCGCTCCAGCAGCAGCGGCCGCAGGCCCATCTGGGCCAGCAGCAGGGCCGCGAAGTAACCGCACGGTCCTGCGCCAACCACCACGGGCCGAAGCGACGGCCGGTCGCCGTCGGTGAAGTGGGCCACGAAGCGGTAGCGCTCGTCCGGGGTGGGCCGCAGGTGGGGATCGTCGACGAAGCGGCGCTCCAGGCGTCGCCGGC
Organism: Cyanobacteriota bacterium; assembly: GCA_046342315.1. Taxonomy (GTDB): domain Bacteria; phylum Cyanobacteriota; class Cyanobacteriia; order PCC-6307; family Cyanobiaceae; genus Cyanobium. The sequence continues at coordinate 9,963 of JBKDPV010000102.1, read as the reverse complement.
TGGCCGGGTCGAGATCGAGGTCCAGATCGAGGCTGTAGACCAGCGCGATCGCGCCCCGGCGCCTGGCGTCGACGCTGCGCTTCACCAGCCGGTGGCTGCGCAGTGCGGCCGCGGGGATGCGCAGCCGGCGACAGATCGCCGCTTCCAGGTCGGCCTCGCTGTGGTCGAGGGGGAGCTTGAGCTCACTGAGGCGGAGCACGGCGGCCGAGCGGTGCGGTTCCCCTCCGTTGTAGGAGACGATGGGTGGCGGATCGGCACGCGGAGCACCACGGAACCTCCGAACCTGTCAGGGTGGTGCCTTACCGCCTGCCGCCTCCATGGGAGTGATGCACTGTCCGCTGTGTGTCGGACTGGCTGTCCTCTCAGCAGTGCGCTTCAGCGCCCTTGCCCTGATGGTCTGGCAGCGCTTCCGGCCTGAGTCGGCAGCTCCCCCCGCCGGGCTCCTCCCGGTCTGAGTCGCAGCCCCTCCCTGCCTTCAGGCCGGAGCGAGGCCAGGGGAAGCCGGGGCCTGGTTGGTGGTTTCCATGGTGGCGATGGCCAGGCGGGTGCGCACCACCGCATCGGGGTTGAGGCTGATCGAGTCGATCCCCTCCTCCACCAGGAAGCGGGCGAACTCCGGGTAGTCGCTGGGCGCCTGGCCGCAGATGCCGATCTTGCGACCGCAGCGTTTGGCGGTGCGGATCGCCAGCCGGATCATCTCCTTCACCGTGGGATGGCGCTCATCGAACAGCTCGGCCACCAGGGCCGAGTCGCGATCGAGCCCGAGGGTGAGCTGGGTGAGGTCGTTCGAGCCGATCGAGAAGCCGTCGAACCGTTCGGCGAAGGCCTCGGCGCCGATCACGTTGCTCGGCAGTTCGCACATCACGTACACCTCCAGGCCGTTGCTGCCGCGCACCAGCCCTTCCTTCGCCATTTCGGCCAGCACCCGATCCCCCTCCTCGGGGGTGCGGCAGAACGGCACCATCGGAATCACGTTGGTGAGCCCCATGGTCTCGCGCACCTGTCGCAGGGCCCGGCATTCCAGGGCGAAGGCGTCGCGGAAACCCTCGGCGTAGTAGCGGGAGGCCCCGCGCCAGCCGATCATCGGGTTCTCCTCGATGGGCTCGAAGGCCCTGCCCCCCAGCAGCTTGGCGTATTCGTTGCTCTTGAAGTCGGAGAAGCGCAGGATCACCGGCCTGGGGTGGAAGGCGGCAGCGATCCGCGCCATCCCCTGGGCCAGAAGATCCACGTAGTAGTCCGCGGGCCGCCCGTAGCCGCGGGTGAGGGCGGCGATCGCTTCGCGCTCGGCTGCATCACTGACCCGCTCCGGCTGCAGCAGCGCCATCGGATGCACGCGGATGTGGTTGGCGATGATGAATTCCAGCCGGGCCAGTCCCACCCCGTCGCAGGGGATGCGGGCCAGGTTGAACGCCTCCTCCGGGTTGCCCACGTTCATCAGGATCTGCGTGCGGGTGGGGGGCAGGTCGTCGAGGGCCTGCTCGTCGACATGGAAGGGAACGGCGCCGCGGTACACGTGGCCCACGTCCCCCTCGCAGCAGCTGATCGTGATCGTGTCGCCGTCAGCGATCCGGCCGGTGGCATCCCCCGTGCCCACGATCGCGGTGATCCCCATCTCGCGGGCGATGATCGCCGCATGGCAGGTGCGCCCGCCCTGGTCTGTGACGACGCCGCTGGCCTTCTTGAGGATCGGCTCCCAGTCGGGATCGGTGCGGACCGTCACCAGCAGGTCGCCGGTCTCGAACCGGCGGATCTCGGAGGGGTCGTGGATCACCCGCGCCCGGCCGCTGCTCACCGAGGCGCCGATCGCCCGCCCGCTGGTGATCTCCTCCCCGGGCGTGCTCTCGAGGTGCCAGGTGCGCAGCACCGCTCCCTGGCGGCGGGACTGAACCGTTTCGGGCCGGGCCTGGAGGATGTACAGCTCGCCGCTGGGGCCGTCCTTGGCCCACTCGATGTCCATCGGCGTGGGCATGCCCCTGCGGGCGCTGTAGTGCCGCTCGATCGTCACGGCCCAGCGGGCCAGGGTCAGGGCCTCCGGGTCGCTCAGAGCCCAGCGCTGCTGCTCCTCCACCGGCACGTCGACGTTGCGCACAGAGCGACCACCGCTCTCCGCTGCGTCGGCGTAGACCATGCGGATCGCCTTGCTGCCGAGCCTTCGGCTGATGATCGACGCAAAACCCTCCGCCAGCGTGGGCTTGAAGATCAGCAGTTCGTCGGGGTTCACCGCCCCCTGCACCACGTTCTCCCCCAGGCCATACGCGGCGGTGAGCAGCACCGTGCCGGTGAAGCCGGTCTCGGTGTCGATGCTGAACATCACCCCCGAGCAGGCCAGATCCGAGCGCACCATGCGCTGCACGCCGATCGAGAGGGCCACCTCCAGGTGGTCGAATCCGTTGAGCTGGCGGTAGGAGATGGCCCGATCCGTGAACAGCGAGGCATAGCAGCGCCGGCAGGCATCGAGCAGGGCTTCCTCACCCTCGATGTGCAGGAAGGTCTCCTGCTGGCCGGCGAAGCTGGCGTCCGGAAGGTCCTCGGCGGTGGCGCTGGAGCGCACAGCCACCGCAGGGGAGCCCAGGACCCGGTAAGCCTCGCAGATCGCCTCTGTCAGATCGGAAGGGAGGGGGGCGCTCAGCAGCAGCTCCCGGGCGGCAAGTCCGGCTGACTGAAGGGCCGGGAGGTTGTCGGCATCCAGACCCTGCAGGAGGTTCCGGAGCTGGGATTCGAGACCCGCTGCACTCAGATGATGGCGGTAGGCCGCCGCCGTGGTGGCGAATCCGCCTGGAACCCTCACCCCTTCGGCGCTTAGTTCACGGATCATCTCCCCCAGGGAGGCGTTCTTGCCGCCCACGGCGGCGATGTCGTCGATGCCCACCTCCTCGAAGGTGATCACCAGATCCTTGCCAGAAGGATGGACGGAATCGGGAACGGAGGCGTGGGCGGACGCGTTGACGGACACGGGAGATTCCGGCATCGGCCCGGTAGGCGGATGCCGCCACTCTGGCGCTGCCCGCTGGACGGGCAAGCGCCCTTGCGATTTCTTCGCGCTCTTCTTCCGTTCCCCTTTCGGGCTTTCGGGGGTGGCCTCAGGCCACGGGGCAGGGGGTCAGCGCCTCTGGTTGCGGGCGGCCTGGATCTGAGCGATCGACGTGTCGATCAACTTCTTGTCGGCGGCACTCAGCTGGCTGTAGCAGCCCTGGCGAACGAGAACGGTGATCTGCACCGCCGAACCGTCGAACATCTGCTCTGGTGTCAGAGGCTTGTCGATGCCCTGGACGCGGCCGCCGTGGCGACGGCTGATCACGAATGCCACGGACTGTGCCGCCGCCGGAATCCCCTGCTGTACCGAAACCTTGGCTTTGGTGGCCAGTTCGCAGGCATTGACCGCACCGATCAGGGCATAGGCGTAGAGATCTTGCTGGCTGGCAGGTCCCTCCACGGGCATGGAGTTGCTGGTGCCGCCCCTCGCCGGTGCCCTGCCGCCGGCAGGGGGTGGCGGCGGCGGGGACTGGGCCAGAACCGCCGGGCCTGCCAACAGTGACAGGCTCAGAGCCCCGGGGGCTAGCAGACGGAGGAGGGGGGGGCGCACAGACAGGGGGTGGGGCGGGACCGGAGCCGCGGCATTCTGCCACCGCCGCAGGGCCGTCACGATTCGGAGGGAGGGTCAGGCAGCAACTGGGCCAGGAGTCCTGCCGCCATCAGGATTCCACCGAGGGTGAGGGCGAGCCCTCGGTTGGCGGCCGCCGGCCCATCGACCCACACGGCGGTGGCGATGAAAGCGCCCCCCAGCAGCAGGCTGGGTACCAGCACGACCCCCTTGGCCGTTCGGTTGGGACTCATGGGCAACCTGGGGAGAGCTCGGCGAGACCGGCAGCCGCCAGAGCGTCTCCGAGGTCGCTGGCCTTGTCCAGTCGTTGCACCTGTGCCACCAGTCGACCGTCGTGCTGGTTGACCGGACGCAGCTGGACACGGGTCTGGCGAGGCAGTTCCCGGCGCAGCCAGGCGACTGCGTCTGCGCTTCCGGCTGCTGGTACCGACACGCAGGCCAGTTCCACGGGCATGCTGCGATTGCCGTCGCCGATCTGCAGCAGGGTGGGGCCTCTCACCTGCAGAACCTGCGCCGCATCAGCGGAGATGGGAGCCAGGAGCAGCGTCAGGCTCGCGATCACCACGGCAAGGGCGTTCCAAAGGCTGGTTCTGGCCTGGCCAACCGGCGACGGCAAGGACTGCATCAGCTTCAGAGCTTGGCGCCGCAACTGGGGCAGAACAGGTGCGCGCTGGCCGTGGCGGTGCCGCAGGCGCCGCATTGACGCACCGTGTCGATCGCAAGCTCCGGATGGCTGGGAAGTCCCACCATCTGGGCGTTGCTGGCGCCCGGCGGCACCATCGGGTAGCAGTTTTCGTTGCGGCGCACCTTGATGTCAACGAAGACCGGACCAGGATGGGCAAGAGCCTCGCGCAGCCGAGGCCGCAGATCGGCACGCTCGTTGATGGTGACCCCCCGAACGCCGAAGGCCTCGGCCAGAGCCCGGAAGTCAGGCATGCCGCCGGTCATCTCCGAATTGGAGTAACGCTCCTCGTAGAAGCTTTCCTGCCACTGCCTCACCATGCCCTGCCAGCCGTTGTTGATCACCACCACCTTCACCGGCAGGCCGTACTGGCTGAGGGTGCCCAGTTCCTGGATGTTCATCAGGATGCTGGCGTCGCCGGCCACGCAGATCACGCACTCGTGGGGGAAGGCCACCTGCACGCCCATGGCGGCGGGCATGCCGAAGCCCATCGTGCCCAGGCCGGCGCTGCTGATCCAGCGCCGTGGGCCGTTGTGCAGGAACTGGGCCGCCCACATCTGGTGCTGGCCCACATCAGTGGTGTAAAAGGCGTCGGGGGCGAGCTCCCTCAGGGCCACCACCACCTCCTGTGGGGCGATCTCGCCTTCGGGAGCCGGCACCACCAGGGGGTAGTGGTGCTTCCACGTCTCGATGCGCTCCAGCCAGGCCTCGGTGCGCCCTTCGGAGCCTTCACCGGAACTGGCCGCCAGCAGGGCTTCGAAGGCCGTTCTCACATCGGCCACCACCGGCACCTCGGGCACACGGTTCTTGCCCACCTCGGCCGCGTCGATGTCGATGTGGATGACCTGGGCGCGGGGGGCGAAGCTGTCGAGCCGGCCAGTGACCCGATCATCGAAGCGGGCGCCGGCCGCGATCAGCAGATCGCACTCGGTGACGGCGAAGTTGGCGTAGGCGGTGCCATGCATCCCCAGCATGCCCACGGCCAGCGGGTGCTTCTCGTCGAAGGTTCCCTTGCCCATCAGGGTGGTGGTGACCGGAAGGCGGAAACGCTCGGCCAGGGCCGCCACCGCCGCATGGGCGCCGCTGCTGATGGCGCCGCCTCCCACGTAAAGAAGAGGCCGGCGGGCCTGACGGATCAGCTCGAGGGCTGCCGAGATCGCTTCCGGTCGGGGGCTCGGTGGACGGTGGAAGCCGGCAGGGATGGAGGAGCCGGGCTCCACGGGCACGTAATCGAACTGCTCGGTGCCCACGTCCTTGGGCACGTCGATCAGAACAGGACCCGGACGGCCTGTGGAGGCGATCAGGAAGGCCTCGGCCACGATCCTGCCGATGTCGCGCGGATCGCGCACGACCCAGGAATGCTTCACGATCGGCAGAGTGATGCCGAAGATGTCGGTTTCCTGGAAGGCGTCGGTGCCGATCGCCGCGCGCGGCACCTGGCCGGTGATCACCACCATCGCTACCGAATCCATCTGCGCGGTGGCGATGCCGGTGACGAGGTTGGTGGCTCCGGGGCCGGAGGTGCCGAAGCACACGCCAACCCTGCCGGTGGCCCGGGCGTAGGCGTCGGCGGCGTGGGTGCCTCCCTGCTCGTGGCGCACCAGGATGTGCTTCAGCCAGCCGCGGGCTTCGGCCTTGTGCAGTTCGTCATAGATCGGCAGGATCGCACCGCCCGGATAGCCGAAGATGTGCTCAACACCGTGGCGATGGAGGGCATCCATCAGGGCATAGGCCCCGCTCACCCGCTGGGGCTGATGCCCTGGTGCCGCGATCTCCTGGACGACCGGACCGGCGGCGGTGGAGGGATTCAGGGGCGTGATCGTCACGGCTGCGGAGAGGAGGCGAGGAGAGACAGGGGTGGGCGGAACCGGCTGGTGGGGCGGCGGATCAGCGGAGCTGACCAACATTAGGCGTCCGTCTCTGGGGTGGTAAGAAACGGCGGCGGCTTTCGGCCATGGCCCGCAACACCCGCGCCGGGTCGAGCCAGGCGCCTCGATACCGCATTCCCCAGTGGAGATGAGGGCCTGTGGTGCTGCCGGTGAGTCCCACGTGGCCGATCACCTGGCCGGTGCGCACCCACTGACCCTCCTGCAGAGTGACCGGACCGCTGCGGTAGGTGCCGCCAGCGACCGCTCCCCCCAGGTGGCAATACAGGTGCTCGTAAGGTCCTGAGGTGATCGTCAGGCCGTTACCGCACCCCCCGTCGCGGATCACCTGGGTGACGCGGCCTGCCCACCAGCTGCGCACCGGCGATCCCAAGGGTGCCGCGATGTCGAGGCCGTAGTGGGGGCGCAGGTCGCCGCCGAGGGGATGGACGCGCATGCCGAACGGACTGGTGTAGCCGCTGAACCCGACCACCGGGAAGCTGCCCATCGCCCAGCGGTAGATGCCGCTGGCGTGGGCCGATGGGGTCAGGATCAGGGCAGCAGCGGCAAGCAGGTGCACCGCCGGGCGAACGGAGGCGCTCCGTGGTTTAGAGCAGACCCAGAGCATGCAGCGGTCCCCGTCCACTGATCAGTTCCAGCAGGAAGGCGGAGAAGCCCACCATCGCCAGACGGCCGTTCCAGACCTCGGAACTGTTGTTCCAGCCCCAGGCCCATTTGTCCTGCGGATAGAGCTTGACCCGGGTGGGCAGAGCCGCGGCCTGGTCGAGGTTGATCTCAGGGCCAGCCATTGCCTGCTGCACCAGATCGGCCAGTCCGGCGATGAAGGTGGGGTCGGTGTCGAGGGCCGGCACCCTACGGAAGTTGGTGACGCCGGCCTCCGTGGCGATCTCCCGGTATTCGATGTCGATCTCCTCGAGAGTTTCGATGTGCTCGCTGACGAAACTGATCGGCACCACTACCAGATCCTTCACGTTCTGCTCCCCCAGCTCGTGGAGGGCGTCCTCGGTGTAGGGCTTGAGCCATTCCACCGGACCCACTCGGCTCTGGTAGGCCAGGGTGTGTGGGTTGGTGTGCCCCAGGAGCTCCTCCAGTCGCTTCATGATCAGGACCGTGCAGGCCTCGATCTCCTGCTGATAAGGATCTCCCGCCTCTTCGACGTAGCTCTTGGGCACCCCATGGGCGCTGAAGAAGACGTGAGCCTGGCTGGGATCGTCACAGGCTTCGATCTGGCGGGCGATCAGGCCCGCCATCGCGTCCACGTAGCCCGGATGGTCGTACCAGCTGCGGATGCAGCGGATCGGCAGGTTGCGGAAGGTAGGGTCGGCCTGGCGCAGGCGCTGCAGCTCGCGGAAGCTGGAGCCGCTGGTGCTGATGGAGAACTGGGGGTAGAGCGGCAGCACCACCACCTCATCGATGCCGTCGGCCTTGATGTCGGCGACGGCGGATTCGGTGAAGGGGTGCCAGTAGCGCATGGCCACGTAGCTGGTGGCCTCAACCCCCCGCTGACGCAGGGTGCTCTGCAGCTCACGTGCCTGCTGCTCGGTGATGCGCCGCAGCGGCGAGCCGCCTCCGATCGAGCGGTAGGCCTCCTGAGACTTGCCGCTGCGCAGGGTGCTGATCAGCCAGGCCAGCGGTTTCTGCAGGGCCTGATTGGGCAGGCGGATGATCTCCGGATCGGAGAAGAGGTTGTAGAGGAACGGACCCACGTCCTGGATCCGTTCGGGACCGCCGAGGTTCAGCAGCAGCACCCCGACCCTCGCCATGCCCGTGCCCGTGCGAACCGAAGCGCGGAGCGTAGCGCCATCGCCCGGAAAGACGCCGTGCAGGACCAGCTCCGGGTCGATAGCGTCCGGCCGCACCCGATTGCCGTGGCAACCCTGGCCTCCGGTCCGCCCGTCGCCCCCCATCCGATCGATGCCACCCTGGCCGTCCGGAACGCTGCTCTGGCGGAGGAGGGCATCGGCCTGCGTCTGGAGCGGCGGGGGGGGCGGATCGGCCTGCGAGGTTCGCTGCCGGATCCCGGGTCTCCCGAAACGCGCAGCGTGCGTCGGATCAGCCTGCGTCTCCCCGCCACGGAACTGGGGTTGGCTGAAGCCGTGCGGGTTCTGCGGGCGACATGGGACGACGTGGTGCAAGGCCGGTTCGATCCCGCCAGCCCCCGGCGGATGGCACCGGCCTCGGACGGGTATGGGGAAGCTGCTTTGGGCCCTCTGGAGTCGTTCCGTGCCGCCTTCTTCGCCGAGCCCCGCCGTCGGCGCCGCCCTGCCGGCAGCCGCAGCACGTGGAGCGGGGCCTATCTGCCCTACCTGCGTCGGCTGATGGAGCGGACCGGCGATGGCACCGGCCTGACACCGGAGCAGTTCAGCCGCGTGTTGGAGAGTTATGAGCTGGGCAGCCGCAGCCGCCAGCAGTGCGCCACCGCCCTGGCGGCCTTTGCTCGGCATCGGGGCCTGGCTCTCCCCGCCGACTGGAGCGAGCGTGCTGCCGGCTATGGCCTCCACGCCGCCCGCTTTCGCCATCTTCCCGATGATGGCCGAATCCTCGAGCTGGTGGAGACGATCCCCAATGGCGGCTGGCGGCTGGCGTACGGCCTGATGGCCACCTACGGACTGCGCAACCACGAGGTGTTCTTCTGCGACCTTTCGGCCCTGGCTCCTGGGGGTGACCGGGTGCTGCGTGTGCTCCCCACCACCAAGACCGGCGAGCACCAGGTGTGGCCCTTCCGGCCCGAATGGGTGGAGGCCTTCGGCCTGGAGCGGTTGGGACGGGATCCCGGAGCCCTGCCGCGGGTGTCCACCGATCTGCGGCGCACCACCCTTCAGCAGGTGGGTCGGCGGGTGGCGGAGCAGTTCCGCCGCTATGGCCTGCCGATCACCCCCTACGACCTCCGCCATGCCTGGGCCGTTCGCACCATCCACATCGGTCTCCCCGACACGGTGGCGGCGCGGATGATGGGGCACTCGGTGGCGATCCACACGCGTACTTACCACCACTGGATCACCCGTCGCGACCAGCAGCAGGCCGTGGACGCGGCCCTCGCCCGGCATCGCTCCGGCCCCGCCACAGTGGGGGGCCCACCGGCCCTTTCCGCGTGACCCCCGTCGAGCCCGACACCACCGAGATCAGCACCACGGAGATCGACACCTCTGAGCTCGACCGCCAGGCTGCCGATCTGGGGCCCGGCGGCGCTCTGGCCCCGGAGGCCGATGCCGACGGCTACCGCCGCCGCATGGCCCGCCGGCGGGAGGTGCAGCGCCAGCGGGTGGGTGAGCGCGACAGGGAGAAGGGTCTGGTGCTGGTGTTCACCGGCGACGGCAAGGGGAAGACCACAGCGGCCCTCGGGCTGGTGTTGCGCACCCTCGGCCATGGCGAGCGGGTGGCGGTGGTGCAGTTCATCAAGGGGGGGTGGCACCCGGGCGAGGCGAAGGCCCTGGCTCTGTTCGGCGACGCTCTGCACTGGCATGCCCTGGGGGAAGGATTCACCTGGGAGACCCAGGACCGCGAGCGCGACCGCCAGCTGGTGCAGAAGGCCTGGGATTGCGCGCTCGGCTACCTGGCCGATGCGGACTGCCGGCTGGTGGTGCTCGACGAGGTGAACGTGGCCCTGAAGCTGGGTTACCTGGCTGTGGAGCAGGTGATCGAGGGCCTGGCGCTGCGGCCCGAGCTCACCCACGTGGCCCTCACCGGCCGCGGCGCCCCGCCGGCGCTGCTGGAGCGTGCCGATCTGGTGACGGAGATGAAGCTGTTGCGTCACCCCTTCCGCGAGCAGGGCATCAAGGCCCAGGCCGGCATCG
>JBKDPV010000101.1:0-5520 GCA_046342315.1 Cyanobacteriota bacterium | reverse complement strand
TTGCCGGCATCAATGGCATCCATCAGCTGCGTGGTGGGCAGCGACACATGCAGAAGGTGCCCCGTCCAGGACAGGGAACCCAGACCCAGCAGCCCGGCCAGATGGTGGTTGAGCATCGACTCAACGTTCTGGAACCACTCGAGCTTGGGCGCTGCCTTGTGGTAATGGAAGACGCCGGCGTTGAGCATCAGGCCGGCCATCACCAGAGCACCGATGGCGGTGCAGAGGAGCTGGAACTCATTGGTGTAGCCCCAGGCTCTCCACATATGGAAAAGACCGGAGGTGATCTGAATGCCGTGGAAGCCGGCACCCACATCGCCGTTGAGAATTTCCTGGCCGAAGATCGGCCAGACCACCTGGGCACTGGGCTTGACGTGCAGGGGGTCGGCCAGCCAGCCGGAATAGTTGGAGAAGCGGGCTCCGTGATAGAAGGCGCCGCTCAGCCAGATGAAGATGACGGCCAGGTGGCCGAAGTGAGCGCTGAAGATCTTCCGGGAGACCTCTTCGAGATCGCTCGTGTGGCTGTCGAAGTCGTGAGCGTTGGCGTGGAGGTTCCAAACCCAGGTGGTGGTTTTGGGACCTTTAGCCAGGGTGCGGTCGAAATGGCCGGGCTTTTCGAAAAGCTCGAACGTGGCCGGAACGGGGTTCCGGTCGACCAGCTCCTTGGCTGTTTTCCCACGCTCTGGTGGGCTGATGGTCATCGAGACGTTCCTCGAGGGACGGGGTCGAGGTGGAGGTCCACCCCTTCGACATCGGCGAGACCGGAGAACGGCTCCGCCTTTGCCGATGGGGCCCATGACGCAGGGTCCGCCGAGGCGGATGGCCGTCACGGGCGCCAGCCGGACACGGGCAAAACCCTTGTCACGACTGGAGCTTTGGGCCCCGAAAGGGGACCGCTGGCGGAAGTATAGGGGTCGAAAACAAGCGGATTCGGCCGCCAGTTACAAAGGTTCAATCCCGGAGCATTCCAGGCTGGGACTGGGGTCTGCCGGGAGGTTGTGATCAGCGAAATAGGGCCATGCTCGGCCGATTACCAACACCGCAACAGCAAAGTCCCAGCCAATTAAGTACAGCAACTCCTCTTTCTGCACCCCGCTGAGCAGAATGGCTTCCAGCCGGCTAAAGTCAAAGGGTGAGTGCAGCCAAGGGAAGGGAAGGACGCCGGTTCCGCTGCGGCCGGCTGCTGGCCCGTGCCATGACCATGCTGCTGGCGATCTGCCTGATCTGGCCGGCCCCGGCCACAGCCCTGGGATTCCCGGGACGACAGCGTGGCGACACGGCGGCCAGGGCCCCGGGCCTGGGGCGTCCTCGGCAGGGCGCGCTTCAGGAGGTGGCCCCTCCCCCGGTGGTGCAGGAGCTGCGGCAGGCCCTGGCCGACCATGAACCCCGCCTGCGCATCGTTTCGCCCGCCAACGACAGCCTGCTGCCCGCCGGCCCCTGGACCCTGCGGCTGGAGGTGGAGGGCTGGCCGCTTGTGGACGCCGGCCCCCTCGGTCTGGGGCCGCATCTGGTGGCCCAGCTCGACGATCTGCCCGCGATCCCGCTGACCAGCACCCAGGCAGAGATGCCGGCGCTCAGTCCGGGCAGCCATCGGCTCACGGTCTACGCCGCCCGCCCCTGGGGCGAGGCGGTGAAGAGCCCGGGGGCCTACCGCCAGATCCGCCTGCACAGGGTGGCCCCCAATCCCCTGGCGGTCCCCGCCGCCGGCAGCCCCCAGCTCATTCCGGTCCGTCCCACCCCGGGTCCCGTCCAGGAACCGGTTCTGCTCGACTGGCTGCTGCTGGACGCCCCCTTGCAGCGCCTGCGGGGTGAGGGGACCGAAGGCTGGCGGCTGCGGGTGAGCGTGAACGGCGACAGCTTCCTGGTGGATCAGCAGACACCGCTCTGGCTGAGCGGCTGGCGGAGCGGAGAGAACGCCCTTCAGCTCGAACTTGTGGATGGACGGGGCGAGTCACTGAATCCACCCTTCAACTCGCTGGTGAGCGGGGTGACGATGTCCAGTGGACTCCCGCAGCCGCGCTGGCTGGGGGCACCGCTGGAGGCGCTGGAACGGGCACGCCTGCTGGGCGAAGCCCCTCCCGAACAGGAACCAGCTCCAGTCGCTGCCCTGGTCGAGGAACAGCCGTCAGCCAAGCCTGAGCCCAAGCGGGACCTCGCACCTGAACCGGAACCGGAACTCAAGCCTGAGGTGAACCTCCCTGCCACGCCCGCACCGGCTCCCGAGGTCCCGGCCTCGCCACCGGAAGCCGTCACAAACGACGACGAGGCTCCGGAGCAGGTTGCAGGGGCAGCGCCGGATCCCCTGCCTGCAGAAGCGGGCCCTGAAAACGAGACCACCGCTGCGCCCGCAGGGGACCCGGCCGGGGAGGATGCCACAGAAGGGGTGGTGGGCCGCGAAGACACGTCGCCGACGCCCGAACAGCCGGCGTCCGAACCGCCGCCGCCCCCGCCACGCCCATCGCCACCACCCGGCTCCCCTTCGGCTCCCCGTGCGGCGGGCAGCGACCTCCCCCCCGCCAGGACCCAGGTGAACCCGGACGGCACCCTCATTCGCCCCGCTCCCGAGGGGCCGCTGGCACGACTCCGCGAGCGGTTCGGCCGATGAGCAGTTCGCCGAAGCCTGTGCTGGGACTGGGGTTTGCCCCGGCCGCCGAGCCGATCCTGAGCCGGCTCCTGGACGCCGGCGTGGTGGACGAGGTGCCTGGGTCCGGGGCGATGACCCCGGCCGCCTGGCTGCAGCAGCGCTGGAACGGTGCCGGTGCGGTGGTCGCCGTCGGGGCCTGCGGACTGGTGGTGCGCCTGATCGCCCCTCTGCTCCAGGGCAAGGACACCGATCCCGCCGTGGTGGTGCTCGATGGCCTGGGGCGGTTCGCCGTGCCGCTGCTGGGAGGCCATGGCGCCGGGGCAGACCGGCTGGCCGAGGCAATCGCTGCCCTGTTGGGAGGGCAGGCCGTGACCACCGGCAGCAGTGCCTCAAGAGGTCGCCTGGCCCTCGATGCCTTCGGCAAGGACTGGGGCTGGCGGCGGGGCGCCGGTGACTGGAAGGCCCTGATGACCGCCGCGGCCCGGGCCACCCCGGAATCGCCCCTGCGGATCCGTCAGGAGAGCGGATCCACCCTCTGGTGCGACCTGGAGGCGGCGGCCGGAGTGGCGGTGGCCGGTGCGGATGAGCCGGCCGACCTGGTGATCGGGCCTCAGCGGGGCGAAGGCTGCCGCTGGCATCCCCCTTCGCTGTGGCTGGGCATGGGCTGCGAGCGGGACACCGACCTGGCGGTTCTCGAGCGGCTGGTGGATCGGACGCTGGCGGCAAACGATCTGGCGGCCGAGGCGGTGGCGGGGCTGGCGACGGTCGACCGCAAGGGGGACGAGCCGGCACTGCTGGCCCTGGCACAGGAACGGGGCTGGACCCTGCGGCTGTTCTCCGCTGCGGATCTGGCCGCGGTCCCGGTGCCCCATCCTTCGGAGGCGGTGGCCCGGGAGATGGGCACGGCCAGCGTGGCCGAGGCGGCTGCCCTGCAGGCGGCAGGGGTGACAGCGGAACACCTGCGGGTACCCAAGACGATCGGCCGGGCCGAGCCGGGTGAGCAGGGTGCCGCAACACTGGCGATCGCCGAAGCAGCCCGATCCTGGTCGCCGGCCCGTGGGGCCCTTCATCTGGTGGGCAGCGGCCCGGGCAGGATCGATCTGCTCAGCGGCGATGCCCGCCGCGCCCTGGCGGAGACAACGGTATGGGTGGGCTACGGGCTCTACCTCGATCTGCTGGAGCCCCTGCGACGGTCGGACCAGGCCCGCCGGGAAGGACGGCTCACCGAGGAGCGGGCCCGCTGCGCCGAGGCCCTGGACCTGGCCCGTGAGGGGGTGAAGGTGGCCCTGATCTCCTCCGGCGACAGCGGCATCTATGGGATGGCGGGCCTGGCGCTGGAACTCTGGCTGGCCCTGCCGGAGCAGGAACGACCGACGTTCGAGGTGCATCCGGGCCTCTCGGCCCTGCAGCTGGCCGCCGCCCGTGTGGGGGCCCCTCTGATGCACGACTTCTGCACCATCAGCCTCAGCGACCGGCTCACGCCCTGGGAGGTGATCGAGGCCCGGCTGAGGGCCGCCGCCGCCGGCGACTTCGTGGTGGCCCTCTACAACCCCCGCTCGCTCGGGAGGGACTGGCAGCTGGAGCGGGCCCGGCAGCTGCTGCTCGCGGGTCGCTCCGGCGACACGCCAGTGGCCATCGGCCGGCAGCTGGGACGCCGCGAGGAGCGGGTGGATCTCCACACGCTCGCCACACTGCCCGTGCAGGAGGTGGACATGCTCACCCTGGTGCTGATCGGCAACCGCAGCACCTACGTACGCGACGGCCGGATGGTGACGCCGCGCGGCTATCCCGGGGCCGAACTGGCCTGAAGAAGAAAGGCAATCGGGATGACAGGATTCGAACCTGCGGCCCCTTCGTCCCGAACGAAGTGCGCTACCAAGCTGCGCTACATCCCGATGGGAAAACTTTAGAGGATGGCCCTCCCCGCACGGGCTCGCCGCCGGTGCCCCGCCGGGGGCTTCCTAGAGTCGTGCTCCTCTGCCCAGCACGGTGAGCACCACGGAATCCAGGGTGAGCCCCCCCGCCGCCGTCCCGGCCTCCAGCGCCCCCGACGGCGGAAAACCGTCCTGGCTGAGGGTGAAGGCGCCCCAGCGAGAGCGGATCGGTGCCGTGGCCGATCTGCTGCTGGATCTGAAGCTGAACACGGTCTGCCAGGAAGCCAGCTGCCCGAACATCGGCGAATGCTTCGCCGGCGGCACCGCCACCTTCCTGATCATGGGGCCGGGCTGCACCCGTGCCTGCCCCTACTGCGACATCGATTTCGACAAGAGCGTGCGGGCGCTCGATCCCACCGAGCCCGAACGCCTGGGGGAGGCCGTGACACGGCTGGGGCTGAGCCACGTGGTGATCACCTCGGTGAACCGCGACGACCTCCCCGACGGCGGGGCGAGCCAGTTCTTGGCCTGCATCGCGCAGGTGCGGCGTCGCTCCCCCCTCACCACGATTGAGTTGCTGATCCCGGATTTCTGCGGCAACTGGGACGCTCTGGCGGCGGTGATGGCCGGCGCCCCGCACGTGCTCAACCACAACATCGAAACGGTGCCCCGGCTTTACCGGAAGGCGCGCCCCCAGGGAATCTACGAACGTTCGCTCGAGCTTCTGCGGCGGGTGCGTGAGAACCATCCGGCCGCGTACACCAAGTCGGGGCTGATGGTGGGCCTGGGCGAAACCGACCAGGAGGTGCACCAGGTGATGGCCGATCTGCGGGCCCATGCCGTGGACATCGTGACCATCGGCCAGTACCTGTCTCCGGGGCCGAAGCACCTGCCGGTGGATCGGTTCGTGACCCCCGAGCAGTTCGAGGCGTTCCGCCGTTACGGCGAAGAGGAGCTCGGCTTCCTGCAGGTGGTGAGCACCCCCCTCACCCGCAGCAGCTACCACGCGGGAGAGGTGCAGCGCCTGATGCGCGAGCACCCCCGCTGAGCGGTGGCGGGGGG
>JBKDPV010000100.1:0-12334 GCA_046342315.1 Cyanobacteriota bacterium | reverse complement strand
CCAAGACCCAGCGCAATTTCAGCGATGCCGACAGCCACCTGATGCAGTCAGGCGGCACCTATTTACAGGGCTACAACTGGCAGTTGGCAGTCGACAGTGAGCACCAGGCGCTTGTGGCGGTGGGTGTGAGCAACCAACCGCCGGATACCGAGCACCTGGTGCCGATGCTGGAGCGGATCGTCGCCAGCGCCGGTGCCCTGCCGGATGTGATGACGATGGATGCGGGCTACTGGAGTGAGGACAACGCCAACGCCTGCAGCGATCAGGGCATCGACGGCTACATCGCAACGGGCCGCCTGCCGCACGGCCAGCCACCTCCACCAAAACGCGGCCCGATCCCCTTCAGGCGAGCACAGCAGCAGGTGATGTTGGCAACGACGGGATGAACGAAATTGCCCCTGCCAATGGTAAACAGGCCGGAATGAGCCCCGTCTGATAAGCCTCAGGGATCAGAACAATAGCGTCGTCGCGTTCAACGTCGCCCCAATGCACTGGGATCCCTGAGAGCCGCATTTATGGGCAACAAACTCCTAGCGCTGCCATTCGTGTCTGCAACTCTGCTCACGATTGGCATTGGCGGGGTGGCCATTGCCGCCGGCATCGCCCAGCTGCAGAGCCTGGGCGTGATGAGCTGGCCGATCTGGGGCTGTGAGGTCAGCACCTCTGAGCCATGGTGCGCAACATCGGCCGCGCTCTGGCAGAGATCCAGCAGGCGATGGTTCGTTGTCGCGGTGACGCCCACGCAGAGCCCCGCTCTACGGGGACGAGGATGGCTCACCTGCTGATCGACACGGCCAAGGCGGCTCGAGCGGATCAGCGGTTCGGGGTGACGGGCCGCGCGACCAGCGCCGGTAGAGCCAGACCCCGCCGCCGTCCCAGAAGAGGCTTCAGAGGATGAGGGTGGCGGCAGTGCCGAGCTGACCGCCCTCGAGCGAATAGACCCCAGCCCTGCAAGGTTCAGTGCGGCAGCTCCACGCCCATCTCCGCAAGGCACGCTTCCTCTACCCAGACGGATACCGAACCGCCAGGACAACGCCACTCGGCCCAGCCGTCGCCATTGGTGGTGATCGTCTCGCGGATGTGGCCTGTGAGATCGCGGAAGGCGGTATGCGGTTTACCTACCTCCATCCACTTAGATCCTGCGGGACCATCACTCATCAGGACCGCCATGGTACGGGGATGCCCCGGGGTGCCGAGGCGTGTCCAGCCGATGGTGTTGAAGTGATCGATGTAGTCGTATTGCGGACCATAGCTGCAGTGTTGGCGCGCCAGCAGAAAACGATCAATGAGGAATCGATGGCTGGTGAGCCAGATTTCATACTCCGGCCCTTCATTTCCTTTCCTTGCCTTGTAATGGGCGCCATAATAATCGGCATAGAAAATGCAGGGGTAGCCCTGGTCGCGCAGCAGGATGACGGCATAGGCCAAGGGTTTGAACCAGGACTCCACAACCGATTCCAGCGATTGCAACGGCTGGGTATCGTGGTTCTCCACGAGTGTCACCGCCAGCAGGGGCATGGTTTGCAGCAAGGTGCCATTCAGCAAGCGACGCATGTCGTAGTGGCCTCCGCTGCGGCTGGCCTCATGGAAATTGTTGTGCAGAGGTGCGTCAAAGAGATGCATGCGCCCTCCTGAGTTGGCGGCATACCAGGAAAGCGACGTGAGGTCATAGCTCCAATACTCGCCTACGACGAAATGGGTATAGTTAGCATGTTGATCGATGTCATTGATCCAATCAAGGAAGAAATCGCTGCTGATGTGTTTAATCGCATCCAGGCGGAAACCATCCACCTTAAAGGTGTCATGCATCCAGCGGCCCCAGTGCTTGAGCTCCCCACGAACTTCCGGATGGTTGATATTGAGATCACATCCCATTAAGTAATCGTAATTCCCTTTCTCTAAATCAACATTGGCCTCGAACGAGGCGCCCTGAGTTCTCCAGATGGCTGTGTAATTCTTTCGAAGGCTGTTGTGATCTACTGCATCAAAATGATGCCAGTGCCATTGCATGGAGGAATACTGGCCGCCCCGTTTCTCGAAGCGATAGCCCGTCCACGCCCGGATCGGTTGTTCGTTCTCAAGGGCGTGGTTGCGATTTGTTGGGGCATAGGGTGTGGCCCGATATTCCTCTTCCTCGTCCGCCCACATTTTGTGGTTGAAAACCGCGTCGGCATAAATCTGGATGCCCTGGGCATGGCAGGCCGCCACTGCCGACTCAAATTCGGCCCGGGTGCCGTACTTCGTCGCCACGGAACCTTTTTGATCGAATTCCCCCAGGTCGAACAAGTCGTAGATGCCATAACCCACATCCCAGGTGCTGCCGCCTTTTGTGGCGGGGGGCAGCCAAAGCCCTGTGATTCCCGCCTTGGCCAGTTCAGGGGCCGCCTCTTTCAGCCGTCGCCAGTGCTGGCCGTCGGCTTCGCCGTACCAATGAAACCACTGCATCATCGTGCCGTTGAATTCCGTCGGGACGGGGACGGCTTTCGCGCCGATCTCTTCCTCATGATCCGTCAACCACTGGCTCACCAGGTTGATGGCCGCCTGGGCCGTATCCACCGTCGGATCACGCTCGGCTTCAAGAATCGCGCGCTTGAGTGTTTCAAAGAAGCCGACCATGGGGGTTAGGGATCCACATCGCTCCAGGGTAGGCACGGGAACGACGAGTGTGTTGTCGTCGGCTCCGGCAGGCGACAGCAACTCCGGCGGTGTTCCCGTTTTCAAACCCGCCATCACGGCGATGCGCCGAAGCCGCCGCCCGATGGCTGCAGTCCGCTGATGCTGAATGACAGCCGGCCCGCCATCTTGGCTGGCTCACCATCACGTTCGATGAAGCAGGCTCACACCTTCGCATTCCCTGGCTAATTCCTTGAAAAGGCGTTTTTCCTCAGCCCTGCTTCCTGCCATGGCCCATCCTCCTGATCTGCTGGCGCAGGTGGTAACAGCTCGGATCCATCCCACCATCGGCATTGCCAGAGTGGGCAATTCCAGCCATGAGGATGGCTTCTATCTCGGCTCTCAGGTCACCGATCCGCTTCCCCATCCGTCCAGCACCTACCGAGACGCTACAGGGGCCCTGAAGCGTGAGGTGGCTGAATTCCGCCTCTACGGGTACGACGCAACCGGGAAGGTGGTGTGCGAGTTGGCCATGGATGCCGACACCATGATCGAGTGGACAGTGGAACTCGCCAACCTCAAGGCGGCCTGGTACCAATTCCAGCTCGCCCTCGATATTCCCGAGGCCTTCACCGCGCCAGCCTCCGCACGCAGGAACAGCGGCGTTGCCGATCGCGATTGTCTTTCCATCCAGCCCGGACCGCGCTCCATCTCCTCCCCCCATGCCCAGGGCCCCGCCTACCACTTCGATGGCGGCACCTTCCTGTCCATTCCGGTGCCTCTGGGTGAGCTGCGTACCGATGGCCAGGGCCGTCTGCGCGTGTTCGGCGGTCATGGCCGATCTGGCTCCATCGACCAGCAACCACCCACCACCTTCGCCAACAACGACGGCTGGTACGACGACACCAGTGATGGTCCCGTCACGGCTCGCGTGGTGGTGCAGGGCCGGGAGCTGGAAGTGGCTCCGGCCTGGGTGGTGGTGGCTCCACCCAACTACGCCCCGCAGATCAAAGGCGTTCGCACCCTCTATGCCCTGCTCACGGATGTGGCGATCCAGGCCGGCCAGTTGCCTGTGCCCTCTCAAACCTCCTTCCGGCAGGACATCCTCCCGATCCTGCGTTCGCTCTGTGATCTGCAGTGGGTGAACAAGGGATTCGCCGCAGGCTTCGGCTACGGCATGCCCCTCCATTTCCTCGATCCCGCCACCCTCTGCAAGCTTGCCAGCACCGATAGCACCTACGCGGAACTGCGCCGCACCATCGCCAACGCCTTCCGCAATCCCGCCCTCGATGACGCTTCGATGAAGCCCTGGCCCTGGCTCTATGGCGATGCCATGGATCTGCCGATGCCTGCGATCCCCCGGGCGATGAATGCTCTCACAGACACCCAGTTGCTGCTGCTGCAACGTTGGGCCGACGGAAACTTCGCGGCCGATTGGGATCCCGCGGACCCCCAGCCTGGAACCATCGACGCGGTGCCCTTGCAGGAGCAGCCGGCCATGCTCGATCGCGCCGCTCTCGAGTTCTGCCTGGCCGATGCATTCCATCCCGGCTGTGAGATGACCTGGCCGATGCGTCACGCCACGATGTACGCGGCTCCCTATCGCCTGCGGCACCGAGCCAGCAATGATCCCGAGCCCAGCTACGGCACCACCCTCACCCCCGCAGAGGCCTGCTCCACCAACGGCCCCCTGTACGGGCAGTTCCCCGGCTCGATCACCCGCTGGATGGCCGTGCCCTGGCAGACCGACACCGCCAGCTGCCGCTCCGGCTACAACCCTGCCTACGACCCCTATCTGCCCAGCTTCTGGCCCGCGCGCGTCCCCAACCAGGTGCTCAGCGAGGAGAGCTACCACCAGGCCATCGATCCCACCCTTCCCCGCGCGGAGCGCCTCGCGGCCTTCCACTCCCGCGCCGACTGGGACGCCACCCTGGGTGCCGGCTATCCCAACCAGTTGAAGCGCATGGTGGAGGCCTTTGGCCAACAGGGGATCGTGCTTGTTCGGCCCGGGGTGGAAAGCGATCCGGATCTGCCGGCGCAGATGCAGGTAGCGGATCGCAGCGCCCCACCCCTCAGCCCCGAGCAACGCCTGAGCACCGACCGCGCCATGCGTCGCCTCGCGCGTCGACCGGATCAGCCGCAGTCCTGATGCCACCCTGCGGGAGCCGGCAGGCCTGGGATGTGATCGTGGCGGGGGCCGGCCCCGCCGGCTCGGCGCTTGCCCTGCGGCTGTGTGCGCGCCATCGCGTGTTGCTGCTCGATCGCCAACGGCCTCCCCGGACCGTATCCGCCGCCCCACCGCTCGGTGAATCGCTGCCTGGGGCCGCCACCACCCTGCTGCGGAGCCTGCGGCACTGGCCGCAGTTCCTGGCGGATGGCCATCGCCAGCGCACCGCAACCCTCTCCTGCTGGGATCACGCCACACCCGTGTGGTTCGATGCCCTGCGCGATCCCTGCGGACCCGGCTGGCACCTGCACCGGGATCGCTTCGAGGCCAGCCTCCGCCGCGCGGCCCTCGAGAGCGGCGCCGAGCTGTTGCGCGTCCACGGCCCGCTCCAGCCGAAGCCGATCCCGGCCGGCTGGCAGCTGCTGGCGCCGCGCCTCGGACTCTGCCTCGAAGCGCCGGTGCTGATCGATGCCACGGGTCGGCGTTCCGTGCTCGCCCACCAGCTCCCGATCCGCCGCCAGCACGAGCCGCCCCTGCTCTGCCTCCACACCCATCTGCCAGGGGCCGGCGCACCTGGCGACGGCACCACCCGCATCTGCGCGGACCACGACGGGTGGTGGTACTCAGTGCTGCTGCCCAGCGGACCACGCCTGCTGGCTCTGTTCCTCGATCCCCGTGCGGAGCAGGCCCGCCGCCTGCGAACCAGCCCAGCGCTGCTGGACATGGCCCGGCGCCATCCCCTTCTGGCCGAAGTGCTCCCCAAGCAGGTCCAGGGCCCCGTCGGCGCCTGCCACGCAGCCGGCTCCGTTCTCGATGGCCCGCTGCCCACAGGCTTCTTCGCCATCGGCGACGCCTCGATCAGTTTCGATCCGATCGCCTCCCAGGGCCTGTTCCATGCCCTGGCGACGGCAGAGAGCGCTGCCGTGGCGATCGAGGACCACCTGGCCGGACGCAGCGAGGCTCAGGCAGCTCTTGGCACCGAGCTGCGGGCTGTGGCGCACCGCTACCGCCACCATCGGCAAGCCACCTACGCAGGCCCGGCCCGGCGCTTCCCCGATTCCCCCTTCTGGCACAGCCGATCAGGATCCAGGAAGATCGATAACCTGTGGTTCAACAAAGATATCTGCTTAACGCGTCATGCTGGGCGCGTTACCGATCGCCTGTCTGCTCAATGCGATGGCACCTAGGCCAGTGGCATACATCAGAAGGCTGTAGACCGCAGCGGGTACAGCCATGTCGGCGTTGTTGAGGAGGCCAGCCGTGATGGCGATCGCCAGCGTTCCATTTTGTATGCCCACTTCAATCGCGATGCAGATCTGTTGAGCCAGCGGCAGCCGGAACAACCTGGCAGCCAGCCATCCCGCCAGCATCGCGAGCAGGTTGAGCAGCACGACGCTCATTCCAGCCTGCATCAAGAATCCTGGCAACTTATTGCCTTCCTTGATGGCCAATAGCGTGATGATCAGTGCCAAGAGCCCGATGGCCAGGCGACTCATCTGCTTTTCCAGGCGGCGTGCCGTGTTAGGAAACAGGTAACGGATTGTCATTCCGATCGCTACGGGTAGGAGCGTGATCAGGAAGATCTGCAGGATGGTCGAGCCGACCGGCAGCACGATTGCAGTGCTCTCTCCTAGAAAATGCTGAAGTGCCAGATTGGTGAACAGCGGGATCGTGAATACGGTGACGATGCTGCTCACTGCCGTGAGTGTGACCGATAGGGCAACATCGCCCCTCGCCAGATAGGTCATGAGATTTGAGGAAGCCCCACCCGGGCAAAGCGCCACAACAATCAGACCCACAGCAATCGCTGGTTGCATGGGCACCACCATCGCGATCAGTGTTCCGATCAACGGCAGCAACAAGACCTGGCAGAGGGAGCCAACGGCCACCGCCTTGGGATAGCGGGTGATTCGCCTGAAATCTTCTGGAATCAGGCCGAGGCCCATGTCGAACATGACGACTGCCAGAGCCAGTGGCAGCAAAACGGAAGTGAAGAAACTGCTCTGCATGAATGCTGGAGATTTACGATGGACCGATCGAAAGCTTGTGCTCGCCGCAATTTTCCAGGCGGCGGTGAAGGTGCCGTCAGTCCTGACGCGCCTCGTGGCACCGAAGGATTCCCTCTCGGTAGGTCACCTCATGGTTATGGTTAAAACTGATGCTGTCTTGTGACAGCGTGAATGTCCGCTGTTGGCCAATATGTGTAAAGGGGACGTTTCTGCTCATCTTGCTGTCGCGTTGAACTGTGCCGGCTGTGGCATTGAATGTGTTGACCACAGATGCCACTCCTTGGGCTTTGAACGCCTGTAAGCCCTCGGGAGTTAATCTCATGTCCTCACCCAGCAGCTTGCTGGTGGCCGGTGGTACCGTGGGCACGATGTCTTCGGAGTTGACATACCGGACTACGGTGATATCTTTGAATACAGACTTGAATGCTTTGTCGCCAACTCTGGGGCCTGCAAACGTACAGATTGCCAAGCTATCACTGTATAGATTGATTTTGGACCCATCCTTCCCGCTGGCCATCAGGCGGCCTGAATTGGCGATGACGCGACCGGCGAGTAAGGCCAGAGCACCACCAAGACTGTGGCCAGTGATGTAAATATGCGCATCGGTGTCCACGAGGTCACTGTTGAACAGGACACTCTCAAGGGTTTCGCGAATCGATCGTTGTCTTGTCTCCAGTGGTGGTTGTGCTCCCAGAAGTCTTCTCTTTGTATTCGTGTAAAAACCGCGGATCGTGCCCAGCCTCCCGAGATAGGAAACTTCGAAGACTGAGTTAAAGCCCTGATGGATGTAGCCTTCGCTGTCGATACCTTTCACCACCTGGGCCTTCCTGTATCGGCTATTGGCGGCCCACTCCTGGGAGTTGAGAGTGCCGCGGAAGACGACAAACACTTCTTGTCTTCGCTTCAGCGCATGTGTGCTCTTTCTCGAAGCAATGAAGCCGAATGGAACTGTTTCCAGGCGCAGCCTGCCCACCGGCCTGTCTGTATGCCAGAACTCTGCGAGTACCTCGTATTCAATCGGCTCTTCGTTTGTGTGGCGATTCAGTGGGTTGCGGTAATCGAATGAGGATTCCGCTGACCCATGCAGAACGTTGGGAAAGGACCAGTCGTTCTCTGTTTTGAGGGCCGTACTCTCCGCAAAGTCCTCGTACATGTGATAAGCAAGCAGTACGAGGTTGGCCAGCTCCATGGCTTTGTGTTTGGGGACTTTTGGCCTGCTCATCCGAGCATCTCCTGTTCCGAGTTATCTCAATTTACCTTTAGTCTGAATCCTTGTCAGCAGATGCCTGGACGTTTCGCCAGCAGATTGCCCGGTGGAGCGGACTCCCTGGGGGGAATGGAATCCCGTGAATCTTTTGGAATCACTCTTCGTGGCATCCACCTCATGTCTGCGGCTCGACCCTTCGTTGGCCTCTGCCCGGCAAGATGAGTTGGGTTGACTGTTGCACACCCGCCTCGATGTCATGACCCTGCCCGACCAGCTTCCCTCTGGTGTCATCGTCGTGACCGGCGCCAGCCGCGGCCTGGGGCGCGAATTGGTGGAACAGCTGCGGCAGAGCGGACGGCCGCTGATCGCCGTCGTACGCGTCGCCGAGGGCTCCGGCCTCGCCGTCAGCGGCGAGGGCCTCCAGTTGGTAGAAGCCGATCTCGCCACCACCGCCGGCATCGAAGTGGCCATCGCCGGCATTCTCGCCGCTCTCGGGCAGCGGCCCCTGGCGGCCCTGGTGAACGGGGCCGGCACCGTGGTGCCGATCGGGCCGCTCACCCACCACGCCAGCGACACCCTGCTCACGGGCTTCACCCTGATGGCCGTGGCACCGGCCCGGTTGGCCTGCGCCCTTGTCGCTCACCTGGTGCCCGGCGGTCGGGTGCTGAACCTCTCCACCCGCTCCGCCTTCGCCACCTTCCCTGGCCTCTCGCTCTACTGCATGAGCAAGCATGCCCTCCACTCACTCAGCCGCTCGCTGCAGCTGGAGCTTCCGCCCACCCTCGCCGTGGCTGAGCTGATCCCCGGCGAAGTCGATACCGGCATGCAGGCCGACCTGCGCGCCCCTGATCCCGACACCTTCGAGCTCGCCGGCTTCTTCCGCGCCAATCAGCCAAACCTCATCCCCGCCCCCCTGGCGGTGGCCTTCATCCGCTGGGTGTTGCTGCACACCCCCTTCGAGGCCTTCCGCCGCGAGGAGCCCTGGTATGTGTACGACGCATCGCTTCAGCCCGAGTGGCTGCCGGAAGGCGTCACGTTTGACTATCCCGAGCCCTGAGGAAGGAATGGGGGCCTCGCCTGGCCCGGCGAATGGGCACCAAGGCCGAGGCCCCATGAGCCCGGCCTTGGTGCTGCTGATCCTCCGCGATCAGCCCAGCAGGGCGGCCAGGGGTTGGATCAGGCCCGTGATCGCCGCCAGCGCATTGTCCTTGCTGGGGGCGGTGTCACCGCCGAAGGTGGTGGTGATCAGCTTCACGCCCTTGTCGATCAGGCCGTAGTTCGGGCCTGCCGCCAGCTTCACCACCGGGCGTGCGGTGTCCCAGAGCGCCTGGAAGGTCTTGAGGGTTCCGCCTGCCGCTGCCACATCGCCGGCCTTCACCTGGCGCTCGCTGGTGTTGAGCACGGCCAGCACCGGATCGAGCACGCTCTTGAGCTGCTCGTTGCCGGTCACGTCGGCGGCTGTACGGGCCACGCTCACGGCGGTTTGGGCGGCATCCTTCATGCTCGTCGTGCCGTCGCAGGCGACGAGCCCCACGCTGAGCAGCAAGGCCAGGCCGAGCACCAGAGCGCGTTGCAGGGGCCGGAGCCAGCCGGCCAGGCGTGTCTGTAAGGCTGTCATGGGAAGGAGAATCCATGGAAGAGCCCCCTGGAACGTAGTCAGAGCGTTTCCGATTGGCATCCCCGCTTCAACGCCTCCATGGAGTTTCCCCCGCCAGCTGTGAGGCGCAGCAGCACGATGCGTTTCCGCTTCTGTGCCCTGGCTCTGGGTCTGGTCGGCCTGGTGGCCGCGCCCGCCGCGCTGGCCTGCTCCCGCGTGCTCTGGGTGGGCGGGTCCGATCAGGTGTTCGTGGGCCGCACCCAGGACTGGACGGAGAAGGCCGACACCGCCTTTCGCGTGTATCCGCGCGGCATCGCACGCACCGGGGCGGTGACGGTGAATCCCCTGCAATGGACAACGAAGTACGGAAGCCTGGTGCTCTCGGCCTACAACATGGGCACCCATGAGGGCGTGAACGAAAAGGGCCTCAGTGCCCATGCCCTCTACCTCGCCGGCGAGGAGGTGAGTTTCGGCAAGCGCGATCCCCGCCGGCCCGCCATCGGCGTGATGCAGTGGGTGCAGTACTACCTCGACAACTACGCCACCGTGGCTGAGGCCGTGGCGGCGCAGAAAAACGACGCCCTCCAGATCGTGCCGCTGATCCTGCCGAACGGCTACCCCACGCTGGTGCACGTGTCGCTGTCAGACAAATCCGGCGACTCCCCTGTGATCGAGTTCATCGGCGGCAAGCCGAAGATCTATCACGACAAGCGCTTCACGGTGATGATCAATGAACCCACCTACGACAAGCAGATCGAGAACCTCAAGCAGTACCGCACTTTCGGCGGCGTCAAGCCCCTGCCCGGCGAGCGCACGCCCACGGATCGCCGCTTCGTGCGCGCCGCCTACTACGTGAACGGCCTGCCGAAACCGGCCAGCCAGGGAGAGGGAGCGGCCTACAGGTTCAGTGTGATCCGCAATGTTTCGGTGCCCTTCGGCAGTCCCGATCCGGCGAAGCCGAACGTTGCGAGCACCATCTTCCGTACGGTGCAGGACCTGACCGGGGGCCGCTACTACTTCGAGAGCACCTACGCCCCGAACGTGGTGTGGGTGGACATCGACAAGCTGGATTTCAGCAAGGGCGCGCCGCAGATGGAATTGCCGGTGGAGAGGCAGATCTTCTCGCTCAACGGCGATGTCACCAGCAGGCTGGTGCCAGCCAGCCCGTTCGTCTTTGGCATGAGCAAATCCTGAGGCGGCCTGCCCTCACACCTCCGCCAGCACCTTCGCCTCCTCCTCGGCGCTCACCACCCGGCCCTGCTCCTCGAAGCCCTCGATCTGATCGAAGTTGAGGTAACGGTAGAGCTCGGCGCCATAGGGGTCGATGCGCTCGGCGGCGACTGCAAGGTATTCCTCCTTGCTGGGGATGCGGCCGAGCTGGGCGCACACCGCCGCAAGCTCGGCGCTGCCCAGGTACACCTGGGCGCCATTGCCGAGGCGGTTGTTGAAGTTGCGGGTGCTGGTGGAGAACACGGTGGTGTTGTCCTCCACCCGCGCCTGGTTGCCCATGCACAGTGAGCAACCAGGCATCTCCATGCGCGAGCCGGCTGCTTCGAAGATGGCGTAATAGCCCTCCTCCTTCAGCTTCTCCTCATCCATGCGGGTGGGAGGGCACACCCACAGTCGGGCCGCGTTCTGCCCCTGCCCCTCCAGCACGTTGGCGGCGGCGCGGTAGTGGCCGATGTTGGTCATGCAGGAGCCGATGAACACCTCGTCGATGCGATCGCCCGCGACCTCGGTGAGGGTTTTGACGTTGTCGGGGTCGTTGGGGCAGGCCAGGATCGGCTCCGTGATCGCATCGAGGTCGATCTCGATCACGGCGGCGTACTCGGCGTCGGCATCCGCCTCCAGCAGCTGCGGATCCGCCAGCCAGGCCTCCATCGACTTGATCCGCCGCGCCAGCGTGCGGGCATCGCCGTAGCCGCGGGCGATCATGTTCTTCAGCAGCGCCACGTTGCTGCGCAGGTATTCGCTCACGGTTTCCTCCGAGAGCTTGATCGTGCTGCCGGCACAGGAGCGTTCAGCCGTGGCGTCGGTGAGCTCGAAGGCCTGCTCGAGTTTCAGATCGGGAAGACCCTCGATCTCCATGATCCGGCCGTTGAACACGTTCTTCTTGCCCTCCTTGGCCACGGTGAGCAGACCCTGCTGGATCGCCACATAGGGGATGGCGTTCACCACGTCGCGCAGGGTCACGCCCGGCTGCAGCGAACCGCTGAACTTCACCAGCACCGATTCGGGCATGTCGAGCGGCATGGCGCCGATGGCGGCGGCGAAGGCCACCAGGCCCGAGCCGGCCGGGAAGGAGATGCCCAGGGGGAAGCGGGTGTGGCTGTCGCCGCCGGTGCCCACGGTGTCGGGCAGGAGCATGCGGTTGAGCCAGCTGTGGATGATGCCGTCGCCGGGGCGCAGGGCCACGCCACCGCGGGACGCCATGAAATCGGGCAGTTCGGCGTGGGTTTTGAGGTCTACCGGCTTGGGATAGGCGGCGGTGTGGCAGAAGCTCTGCATCACCAGATCGGCGCTGAAGCCCAGGCAGGCCAGCTCCTTCATCTCATCGCGGGTCATCGGCCCGGTGGTGTCCTGGCTGCCCACGGTGGTCATCAGCGGCTCGCAGCTGGTGCCGGGCCGCACACCCGGAAGCCCGCAGGCCCGGCCCACCATCTTCTGAGCCAGGGTGTAGCCCTTGCCGGTGTCGGCCGGCGCCACCGGTCGGATGAACAGCTCGGAAGGCGGCAGGCCCA
>JBKDPV010000099.1:0-14578 GCA_046342315.1 Cyanobacteriota bacterium | reverse complement strand
CGGCCTGGGGGGGGGCGGGGCCGCCCCGCCCCGCGGGGTGAGGGGCGTCCGCGAGGGCCGGGGGCCCCCCGCGGCCAGCGTGCTGGCCAAGCAGGCCCGCGATGGACTGATGCAGCGGCTGGCCGTCCGCTATCCGGGCTACGGCCTCGAGCGTCATGCCGGCTACGGCACACGCCTCCACCGCGAGGCCCTGGCAAGGCTTGGACCCACTCCCCTGCACCGCCTCAGTTTCCGGGGCACCGCGGGCGTCAGTGCTCCCGGCACCACAGCTGGAAATCGGCCAGCAGCTGGTGGCCCACCCGCTTCCTGATGCCGAGCAGGATGCCGCTCAGGATGGAGTGGCCGGTGGCCTCCAGCACCCGTTCGGGAATCAGCCTCAGAAGAGGGGGCCGGCTGACACTGACGGCAAGGGTGGCTTCCCCCTCCAGTCCCTGGCCCCCGGGCTCCAGCCAGGACTGCAGGCTGAGGCGGAAGTCGTCCACCAGCCCGAGCCCTTCCAGCGCGCAGTCAATAGCCTCCAGCTCCAGCCGGTTGCCCCGGTGCCGTGCCAGCAGTTCCACGATCGGCTGGATCTGCAGCTGGAACACCTGAACCCGCGTCACGGTGTAGCGATAACGACCCGGGCCGAGGGGGACGAGCTGACGGGGATCGAGCAGGGATCCCACCACCCGCTGTTCGTCGGTGAGGTAGTCAGGGAGGCGATCAACATTCCCCGGAATGGGAAGAGAGAGCTGCTGGCTGGCGCTGAAGGCCAGGGGCATGGGCAGCGTGCCGACAGGGCATGATCCTATCGACCTCCCCTTGTGCGACCCCGCCATGCGCCTTGCCTTCCTCGGTCCCGTCGGCACCTATGGGGAGCAGGCGGCCCAGCAGCTGGCTCAGCTCGAGGGGCTCGATGCCGAGCTGGTGCCCCAGCAGGGGATCCGCTCGGTGGTGCAGGCCGTGGCCCATGGCGACTGTGAGGCGGCGGTGGTTCCGGTGGAGAACTCCGTGGAAGGCGGTGTGACGGCCTGTCTGGATGCCCTCTGGGAAGTGCCCGAACTGGCGGTGGCCCGCGCCCTGGTGCTGCCGATCCGCCATGCGCTCGTGGGCAGCGGGCCGATCAAGGGGATCAGCGAGGTGCTTTCCCATCCCCAGGCTCTGGCACAGTGCAGTCAGTGGCTTGCGGCCCATCTGCCGCTGGCCCTGCAGTTGCCCACCAGCTCCACGGCCGAGGCGGCGCGGATGGTGCGCGGCAGCCGCTTCCGTGCCGCCGTGGCCTCCCGCGAGGCGGCGGCCGAGCATGGGCTGGAGGTGCTGGCGTATCCGATCAACGACGTTCCGGGGAACTGCACCCGCTTCCTGCTGCTGCGTCGGGGGCAACGGTCCACCGAGGGCCCGCTCGCCAGCCTGGCGTTCTCGCTCCACTCCAACCTTCCCGGGGCCCTGCTCGAGGCGCTGGGTTGCTTTGCCCGTCAGGGGCTGAACATGAGTCGGATTGAATCCCGCCCTTCCAAGCGTGAGATGGGGGAATACATCTTCTTCGTCGATCTTGAGCTTCCCGAGGGTCACCAGCCCCTGCAACGGGCGTTGGCGGAGCTCGAACCTCTGTGTGAGCACCTGGCCCTCTTCGGGGCCTATCCGCTCACCGACCGTTCCCTGGAGGAGCCTGCCGGCTGAGGTTTGCGGCCACGGAACACGCCGAACTGCATCATTCCCCGGCGGAAAGCCCAGTCCATCAGCAACAGAGTGGGTGTTTCCCGCAACCCCTGCAGCACGGCCCCAGGGCCCAGCCCCAGCACCGCTCCGGGTCGCCGCATCCCCTCCAGGATCGAATCCACCCAGGAAGGAAGAGTGGCCCGGGTCCAGTCGGCGGTCTCCACGGCCATGCCCCCGGCCCAGGCGCTGCCTTCGAGATGGGCCTGCAGGCCACGGATGCTGGCGAACTCAGGGTGAGCCCATTGATCCAGCAACTGGCGCATCACCCAACGCTCCCGCGGATCCAGCGCGCCATCGGCTGGATCCCGGCGATTCCAGTCAGCCACGGCCAGGATCCCCCCGGGGCGCAGCACCCGCAGCAGTTCATCGGCGTAGCGTTGTTTGTCGGGCATGTGCGGCCCCGCTTCCACGCTCCAGACCGCGTCGAAGGACGACTCAGGCAGATCCAGGGCGAGGGCATCCATCACCGCGAAGCGGCACTGGGGCAGGTCCGCTGGCGTCAGCGCCCGGGCCCGCTCGATCTGACCGGGGCTGATGCTGATGCCCAGAATTTCGAAACCGTAGGTGCGGGCCAGGATGCGGGCGCTGCCGCCGATGCCGCAGCCAACGTCCAGCACCCGGCTGCCACGCGGCAGCCCATCAAGGCCGCTCCAGTGCACCAGCTCATGCACGAAGGCTTCTTTGGCCCCGCGGAAGTCACGGCGCCCCGGAGGATCACCGTAGTGACCGAGGTGCACGTGCTCTCCCCAGAGCCGCTCCAGCAGCTGGTCTTCAGTCCAGCGGTCGTAGGCGTCGGCCACGCTGGCGCTGCCGGCGTAGCGACGGTGCTGCCGCAGCCAGAACACGGCGGCGGCAGCGGCGATCACCAGCGCGATCAGGAGCACCGGGAGTGCCAAGGGCACCCCGGCGGAAAGCGGGGCCCGCATGGTCAGCGATCGCTCCGCTTGCCGTCCTCTTCGGCCTCGCTTCCTTTGTTGCCATCCAGGCCGGTGAAGGTGTCCTTGAGAACGGTGCGGGCGGCGAGCTGACGGCGGGTCTGGTCGAGCAGTTCGTATTCCTGTCGCAACCGCTGGCCTGTGTCCGTGATCTCCAGAAGGGCCTGCTGATGGTCAGCTACAGGACCACCAAGATGAGCACCGATCCAGAAGGAGAGTTCACGGGGCAGGTCGGGCAGGTCGTTGGGCAGGCTGGAAGGCTTGCCGATCAACTTCCCGGTCAGTTCCACTACATCGCGCAGCGCCTGGGTCACCTCCGTGGTGAGGCTCTCGAGTTGTTCATGGCTTTCGCTCACTTCGTCCTCGATCCAGCTGACCAATGCCACCCGGAAGGGGGCGTCGCGCACGATGTCGAGCACCCGGAACCTTTGCTGTCCGAGGGTCACGATGTTGCTGCGGTCGTCTTCCTGGGTCTGGCAGTGAAGGATCTCGGCGCAGCAGCCCACTTCAGCCATGCGCTGCTGTTGCGGATCCCAGCGCACCACGCCAAAGCGGCGGTCCTCCGCCAGGACCGTGCGCAGCATCATCCGGTAGCGCGGCTCAAAGATGTGGAGAGGAAGCACTTCCTGAGGGAAGAGCACCACATCGGGCAGGGGGAACAGGGGAAGTTCCCGAACGGCCAGGTCGGTCACGCGGGGGGAGTGCCGTGGCAGGCACGGCGGCGACGGGACGGAAGGGGAACCAAGGAAGGGGAGGGGCAAACGCAATCTTAGAAACGAAACCCCTGCCACCGCAGTGCGGGGCAGGGGTTTCGCTGCCGTTTGTGGTTCGGGCTCAGAGCTTCACTTCAATGTCCACACCACTGGGCAGATCCAGCTTCATCAGGGCATCGATCGTCTTCGACGACGGGCTGTAGATGTCGATGATGCGGCGGTGGGTGCGGGTTTCGAAGTGCTCGCGGGAATCCTTGTCCACGTGGGGCGAGCGCCGCACGCAGTAGATCTGGCGCTTGGTGGGCAGGGGGATGGGGCCGATGGCCGTGGCAGCGGTGTGATCGGCGGTTTCGATGATCTTTTCGCAGGAGAGATCCAGCATGCGGCGATCAAACGCCTTCAGGCGGATGCGGATCTTCTGCTGGGCAAGGGCGGAGGACATGGACGTCGGTCGCGAAAGAAGCTCAGGAGGGGCAGCACCGCAGCCACCGAGAGGAGCCGGGCGCGGATGCGGATTGTCGAGGTTCGGGGGAAGGCGATGGCCGAAGCCGTCGCCTTCCCAGGTTAGATCAGCGGGTGGGCCGTTTCAGGCTCAATCGAGGATCTTGGAGACGACGCCGGCACCAATGGTGCGGCCGCCTTCGCGGATGGCGAAGCGCATCCCCTGTTCGATGGCCACCGGGCAGATCAGCTCGCCGGTCATCTTGATGCGGTCGCCGGGCATCACCATCTCCACATTGGCGCCGTCGTCGGAGGTGAAGGCGGTGATCTGGCCGGTCACATCCGTGGTGCGGATGTAGAACTGCGGGCGATAACCGGCGAAGAAGGGGGTGTGGCGGCCGCCCTCTTCCTTCTTGAGCACATACACCTCACCCTCGAACTTGGTGTGGGGCTTGATGGAGCCGGGCTTCACCAGCACCATGCCGCGCTCGATGTCTTCCTTCTGGATGCCGCGGAGGAGCAGACCCACGTTGTCGCCGGCCATGCCCTCGTCGAGCAGCTTGCGGAACATCTCCACGCCCGTGACGGTGCACTTGCGGGTGTCCTTGATGCCGACGATCTCGACTTCCTCGCCCACCTTCACCTTGCCGCGCTCGATCCGGCCGGTGGCCACGGTGCCGCGACCGGTGATGGAGAACACGTCTTCGACGGCCATCAGGAACGGCTTGTCCACCTCGCGCTCAGGCTCGGGGATGGCGGTGTCAACAGCCTCCATGAGTTCGCCGATCTTGGCTTCCCACTCGGCATCGCCTTCCAGCGCCTTGAGGCCAGACACCTTGATCACGGGGATGTCGTCGCCGGGGAAGTCGTAGCTGCTCAGCAGCTCACGCACTTCCAGTTCCACCAGCTCGAGGATTTCCTCGTCGTCGACCATGTCGCACTTGTTCAGGGCGACCACCAGGGCAGGCACGCCGACCTGCTTGGCCAGCAGGATGTGCTCCTTGGTCTGGGCCATGGGGCCGTCGGTGGCGGCCACCACCAGGATGGCGCCGTCCATCTGGGCAGCACCGGTGATCATGTTCTTCACGTAGTCCGCGTGACCGGGGCAGTCCACGTGGGCGTAGTGGCGGGCTTCGGTCTCGTATTCGACGTGGGCGGTGTTGATGGTGATGCCGCGCTCACGCTCTTCGGGAGCACCGTCGATCTGGTCGTAGGCCTGGGCCTTGGCCATGCCCTTCTTGGCCAGCACGTTGGTGATGGCGGCGGTGAGGGTGGTCTTGCCGTGGTCAACGTGGCCGATGGTGCCGATGTTGACGTGGGGCTTGTTCCTTTCGAACTTCTCGCGAGCCATGACGTAAAAGAATCGAGGGGTTGTGTGTGGGTATAGAGATCAGGAATTGCCCTGATTCTTGGAAATGATGGCCTCGGCAACATTACGAGGAACTTCCTCGTAATGGCTGAATTCCATCGAGAAGATACCCCGACCCTGAGTCATGGATCGGAGCTGTGTGGCGTAGCCGAACATCTCGGCCAGAGGCACCTTGGCCTGGACTTTGGACTGCCCGTCGTCGACGGACTGCCCCTCCACCTGGCCGCGGCGGGAGGAGAGGTCGCCGATGATCGAGCCGAGGAAATCCTCGGGAACCTCGACCTCCACCTTCATCATCGGCTCAAGAAGCACGGGATTGCACTTCTTGACGCCGTCTTTGAAGGCCATGGAGCCGGCGATCTTGAACGCCATCTCCGAAGAGTCGACGTCGTGGTACGAACCGTCGACCATCGTGACCTTGACGTCGATCATGGGGAAACCCGCAATCACGCCGGACTGGCAGGTTTCCTTCATGCCGGCTTCCGCCGGACCGATGTACTCCTTGGGCACGATCCCGCCAACGATCTTGTTGACGAACTCGAAGCCGGAGCCGGGTTCACCGGGCTCCATCTCGATCACCACATGGCCGTACTGGCCCTTGCCGCCGGTCTGACGGGCGAATTTGCCTTCACCCTTGGCCCTGCCACGGATGGTTTCACGGTAGGCCACCTGGGGAGCGCCGATGTTGGCTTCCACCTTGAATTCCCGCAGCATGCGGTCGACAAGGATCTCCAGATGGAGTTCGCCCATGCCGGCGATCACCGTTTGATTGGTTTCCGGATCCGTCCGCACACGGAAGGTGGGATCTTCCTCGGAAAGGGAGGTAAGGGCCTTGGAGAGCTTCTCCATGTCGCCCTTGGTCTTGGGCTCCACGGCCACCGAGATCACGGGCTCGGGGATGAACAGGGATTCAAGGATGATCGGATCCGCATCCACGCAGAGGGTGTCTCCCGTGGTGGTGTCCTTCAGACCCAGTACCGCGCCCAGATCGCCGGCACGCAGCTCATCCACTTCTTCACGCTCATCGGCCTTGAGCAGGATCAGGCGCGAGATCCGCTCCTTCTTGTCCTTGGTGGAGTTGAGAACGTAACTTCCCTTCTGCAGCACCCCGGAGTAGACCCGCACGAAGGTCAGCTTGCCGTAGGGGTCGGCCATCACCTTGAACGCCAGGGCACTGAACGGTGCGCTGTCGTCGCTGGGGCGGCTCGACTCGGTGCCGTCGGGCAGGACGCCCTGGATCGGCGGGACGTCGACCGGAGCCGGCAGGTAGTCGACCACGGCGTCGAGCACCAGTTGGACGCCCTTGTTCTTGAACGCCGAACCGCAGAGTATCGGCACGAGACCGTGGTGGGTGACGCCGCTGCGGATTCCCTTGATCAGCTGCTCTTCGGTGAGCTCGCCGTTCTCGAGAAAGGCCTCCAGCAGTTCTTCGTCGGTTTCGGCAACCGATTCCATCAGCTTGAGCCGCCACTCCTCGGCCTCATCCTTCATGTCGGCGGGAATCTCGCCCTCAAGGATGTCGGTGCCCAGGTCGTTGGTGTAGATGACCGCCTTGTTGCGCACCAGATCAACGATGCCCTTCAGCTCACCCTCGGCCCCGATCGGCAGCTGGATCGGCGCTGCATTGGCCTTGAGCCGATCCTTGATCTGCTCGTAGACCTTCAGGAAATTGGCACCGGTACGGTCCATCTTGTTGACGAACACGATCCGGGGCACGTTGTAGCGATCCGCCTGGCGCCACACCGTTTCCGACTGCGGCTGCACACCGCCCACCGCGCAGAACACGGCGATCACACCATCGAGGACGCGCATGGAGCGCTCCACCTCGATGGTGAAATCGACGTGCCCAGGCGTGTCGATGATGTTGATGCGATGGTCCTTCCAACTGGTGGAGATGGCAGCGGCCGTGATCGTGATTCCACGCTCACGCTCCTGCTCCATCCAGTCGGTGACGGCGGCGCCATCGTGCACCTCGCCCATCTTGTGCACCACGCCCGAATAGAAAAGAATCCGCTCAGTGGTGGTGGTTTTGCCCGCATCAATATGAGCGGCGATACCGATATTTCTCGTGCGTTCCAGGGGGTAGGCGCGGGCCACGGGGGTCTTCTCCGAGGAAGGGAAAGGCAAAAAACGGGCGTAACTCTACAGACCGGCGGTGCCCGGTCCGCCAGGCCGGACCCGCCCTGGGGATCCGGCTCCGGCGGTCTTCAGTAGCGGTAGTGGGCGAAGGCCTTGTTGGCCTCAGCCATCTTGTGGGTCTCCTCCCGCTTGCGGACGGCGCTGCCGGCTTCATTGGCGGCATCCATCAGTTCGCCGGCCAGTTTCTGAGCCATGCTGCGGCCGTTACGGGCCCGCGAGAAGTTCACCAGCCAGCGCAGGGCCATCGCTGTGCCCCGTTCCTGGCGAACCTCCATGGGTACCTGGTAGGTCGCGCCACCAACGCGTCGGGCACGCACTTCCACCAGGGGGGTGGCATTGCGCACCGCCGTCTCGAACAGTTCGAGCGGGTCGGCGCCCGTGCGCTCGTTGATCAGGGTGAAGGCGTCCGACAGGATGCGCTGGGCTGTGGACTTCTTGCCATGCTTCATCAGGCGGGCCACGATCATCGAGGCCAGACGGCTGTTGAACTGCGGATCGGGCAGGACCGGGCGCTTCTCGGCGGCGTTGCGGCGGGACATGGAACAGGTGGGAAAGGGACGGGGAAAAGGGGGGCGGGGACGGTGGACCCCATCAGGGATGATCCGGAGCCGGAGGACGACCGTGACCCGGCAACGCCTTAATGGCTCAGCCCTTGGGGGTCTTGGCGCCGTACTTGGAGCGGGCCTGGCGCCGGTCCCTCACGCCGGCGGTGTCCAGGGTGCCGCGAATGATGTGGTAGCGGACACCGGGCAGATCCTTGACGCGGCCGCCGCGGATCAGCACAACGGAGTGCTCCTGCAGGTTGTGGCCGATGCCGGGGATGTAGGCGGTCACCTCGAAGCCAGAGGTGAGGCGGACACGGGCCACTTTCCGCAGGGCGGAATTCGGCTTCTTCGGCGTGGAGGTATAGACGCGGGTGCAGACGCCACGACGCTCAGGGCAGGCGCGCAGGGCGGGCGACTTGGTCTTGCGGGTGAGACGCTGCCGCTCGGTGCGGATCAGCTGCTGGATGGTGGGCATCGAGGGCCGTTAGGGCTGGTCGGAGTGTGCCGGTCGGCCGTCCGACCGATTTCGACAATCCGACACCTTACTGGGTCGTCGTCCCCCGTCCAGGGGAGCGGCTGAAGGCGGCCCCGCACGGACAGGTGGCAACACCCTCGGCGGCCCGCACCAGGAAGCCGCCGCCGCTCAGATCGCCTTTGTAGTCGAGCTGTAGTCCGGCCAGAAGCGCTGTCTGCTCGGGAGGGGCGTGCAGGGTGACGCCATCGGCCCGGGCCACCGGTGTGCCCGCGAGATGGCCAGGCCGCAGGCGGATCGCCCAGCGCTCGCAACTGCCCTCCAGAAGATCGAGATGCATCAGCCCAGGAGTGCCGGCCACGGCCGCCTGGCGGCTGAGCTCCGCGGCGGCGGCGGCGGTGATGAGCAGGCTGTGGCCCCTTGGCACGGTCGGATGCCGGATATGGGCTCCACTCTGGCAGCTGTTTCGCCTGGGTCCGTCAGGATTCCGCGCGGCCTCCGGCCAGGCTCGGTGAGGCCGGCACCAGGCCCAGGCCGTTGTGCACGGCGCCACCCACGCCACGGCCCTTGACACGGTGGACTCCGCCCATCACCAGACCGGTCGAGCTGCCGCCGTCGAGGTTCAGGGCGTCCCTCAGCCCCATCCTCTGCAGCAGCCAGGCCGTTTCCCCGAGCGTCGGGCCTGGATCGTCGCCACCGCTGCCCTCCAGCGTGATCAGCCACAGGCGGCTGCCGTCGCTGCCCACCACCGTGCGCGGCGCTCCCTGCCGCAGGAAGGCGGCACCGAACCCCTCGGCCGATCCGTTCAGCACGATCCGGCCGTCCTGCAGCAGCAGAGGCCCCCCCCCCATCACGTGGCTGGCCCGCCCCAGCGGATCATTCGGCAGGCTTTCGATCTGCAGTCGTTCTCCCGGGTTCCCCGGCAGCTCGGCGCCGCCGCGGGCCACCAGCAGATCGTCCCCCGGCGCGAGGGCGACGCCGGCGGCCAGCTGCGCACCCTGGGCACGCCACTGCACCACTCCACCCCGCAGGAGCACGGCCGCTTCGGTCCCGCTGATCGGTCGGTAGCCCCGCCCCCAGTCGGCCGTGTAGCGGCTGATGCCCCTCTGCACCCAGCCGCTGTTGAGGGCCACCAGCGGCCACCGCCGGCCGGAGGCATCACTCACCCATTCATCAAGCCGCAGCCGGCCGAAGCGGGGCACCTGACGCGATTCCCAGCCCATGGCTCCGCGCCCCAGGATCGGCCCTGAAAGCCAGCGGCCCTGGTCGCGCAGGGCCCCCAGGGGCAGCCTGCGGATCCGGTTGAAGTAGCCGCCGTTGATCGCCACCAGGGCGTCCTGGTTCCGGGCCAGTCCTGGCAGCGAACTCAGCCCCTCCATGCCCTCGCGGCGGCTCAGGGTGCGCAATTCCAGGGGGGCACTCCGGGGATCCATGCTCACCGAGGTGACCCTTACACGGTTGCCCCCCACGGCAAGCACCTGGCGCTGCCAGATCAGATCGCGTCCCAGGAGAGCCTGCAGGCGCGGATCGACCGCCCCGGGACCAGGGGCCTCCCCCGGTCCCGGGGCGGCACCGACAGAGGAAACGGGCAGGTCGATCACGACCCGCGGCGGTTCGCCCAGGGTGAACACCCTGCTGGGACGGGCCCCACTCAGCAGCAGCCCTTCGGCGCTGCGGCTTCCCCGCAGGCCGAGATCGGCGAGACGCCGTTCCGCTGTGCGGTCCACGGCGCTCAGGCCGAGCAGAAGGGCGCCGTCCTCGTTGCGCACCAGGGCAGGACCATCAAGGTCGAGCACTACGCGGCGTCCCCCGGCGAGGCCGGAATCGCGTACGCGGCGCAATCCCCCCAGGGGCATCGTCAGCTCAAGCCGGTCGCCGCGTGCGAACGCCTGCACCCCGTTCGCACCAAGCAGGCCGCTGATTTCGAGCGCCACCTCGTCGTCGAGGGATCGTTGAGCCTGCGGTGGCACCACCAGTCCACGGCCGTACCACTCAAGGTCGAGCTGACCATCGGGCCTGGTGCGGGCGCTCACCCCGAGCTGCCCCTGCAGCACCTCCAGAGGCAGCCAGAGTTCACGGGGGGCAGCTCCCCGTCCGAGCCACAGCCATCGGGCCCTCTGGGGCCGGCCGTTGATCACGAGAGTGCTGCCGCTGCGTTGGGTCTCTCCGGGCTGCTCCGGAGGAGAGGAGCCGGGGGTGGGGCGCGGAAGGAAACCTGGAGCAACGGGCCCGGGCACCACAGGAGGCGGGAGCGGTGGCCCCGCTGGCATCGCGGCGAGAGGGGCCCCTGCGATCAGGGTCGCCGTCAGCGCGGTCCAGGTGGTCATGCCCATGCCGCTCGCTCCCGCACCACGATCCGCAGATGGAAAAGGTAGACCCGCTGAACGGAACGCAACTGCCGCTCCTTAGGATCATTGGTTCACTTCCGCGTCGCGCCTGCGTAGCGACGTGTCGTCCGTCCCCCCACCGGGTTATGCCTTTCTCCTCCGATCCCGCCTGGCCCCACCGCGACAGCCCTGCGCCTGCGGCCGTGGCCGGAGAGAAGGACGCCTGCGGCGTTGGGTTCCTGGCCCATCTGGATGGCCAGGCGAACCACTGGGTGCTGCAGCAGGCCCTGCGCGGCCTGAGCTGCATGGAGCATCGGGGCGGATGCGGCGGCGACGCCGACTCCGGCGATGGGGCCGGCATCCTCACCGGCATTCCCTGGTCGTATCTCGAGGCCGTGTGGCCAGCCGCCGCCGCGGCCGCCGGTCAGGTGCGGGGCCTGGCCATGGTGTTCCTGCCGGCCGACCCTCAGCAAAGGGAGCAGGCCCGTGCCTTCTCCGCCGAAGAGGCCGAGCGCCTGGGTCTGCGGAGCCTGGGCTGGCGTGAGGTGCCTGTGGATCCCTCGGTGCTCGGCCCCCTCGCCCGGGAAACGGCTCCGGTGATCGAGCAGTGGCTGCTGGCGGCGCCCGACGCCTCCCCCGCGGCCCCCGGCGACCTCGACGCCGTGGAATCCCTGCTCTTCCGGCTTCGCCGTCGTGCCGTCGACCGGGCGCGGGCCGAGTGGAACGAGGTCACGCCCGATCTCTACTTCGCCTCTATCAGTGCCCGCACCGTCGTCTACAAGGGCATGGTCCGCTCGGAGGTGCTGCCGCGCTTCTACGCCGACCTGCGCGATGAGCGCTTCGCCGTGAGCTTCGCG
The DNA here is from genome assembly GCA_046342315.1 of Cyanobacteriota bacterium. Classification (GTDB taxonomy): domain Bacteria; phylum Cyanobacteriota; class Cyanobacteriia; order PCC-6307; family Cyanobiaceae; genus Cyanobium. Next base: position 3,082 of record JBKDPV010000099.1, on the reverse strand, counting down.
GTGTATCACCGCCGCTTCAGCACGAACACCCTGCCCCGCTGGCCCCTGGCCCAGCCGATGCGCCTGCTCGGCCACAACGGCGAGATCAACACCCTGCTGGGCAACATCAACTGGGCCAGTGCCGCCGAGGCCAATCTCGAGGCCGTCTGGGGCGAGGCGGCGGCCGACCTGCGGCCGCTGGTCAACGCCGACTTCAGCGACTCGGCCAATCTCGACGCCACGCTTGAGCTGATGGTGCGCAGCGGTCGGCCGATCACCGACAGCCTGCTCACCCTGGTGCCGGAGGCCTTCCGCGACCAGCCCGAGCTCGACGACCGGCCCGACATCCGCGCCTTCTACGAGTACAACGCCTGCCTGCAGGAGCCCTGGGATGGTCCGGCCCTGCTGGTGTTCAGCGACGGCCGCATGGTCGGGGCCACCCTCGATCGCAACGGCCTCCGCCCCGCCCGCTACTGCCTCACCAGCGACGGCTACGTGGTGATGGGCTCCGAAACCGGGGTGGTGGAGCTCGACGAGACCATGATCATCGAGAAGGGTCGCCTCGGTCCGGGCCAGATGCTCGCCGTCGACTTGGAGCACGGCCGCCTGCTGCGCAACTGGGAGGTGAAGGAGGAGACGGCCGCCCGCCTCCCCTACGCCGCCTGGGTGGCGGAGCACCGCCGCAGCCTGCCGGCCGGCGTGTGGGAGCAGGAGCGGCTCCTCGGCGATCTCGATCTGCTCCAGCGCCAGACGGCCGTGGGCTTCACGGCCGAGGACATGGAGCTGGTGATCGAGGACATGGCCGGGGCCGGCAAGGAACCCACCTACTGCATGGGGGACGACATCCCCCTGGCGGTCCTCTCCAGCAAGCCGCACCTGCTCTACGACTACTTCAAGCAGCGGTTCGCCCAGGTCACCAACCCGCCGATCGACCCGCTGCGCGAGAAGCTGGTCATGAGTCTGGAGATGCATCTCGGTCGTCGCGGATCGGCCCTGCGGCCCGATCCCTCCGGCGCCGCGGTGCTGCATCTCTCCACCCCGGTGCTCAACGAAGCGGAGCTCAGTGCCCTGGGGGGCCAGGGGCTGCCCACCGCCACCCTCTCCACCCACCTCGCCGTCGCCGACGGTCCTGATGGCCTGGCCCACGCCGTCGAGCGGCTGCGCTTCGAGGCCGAAGCGGCGGTGCGGGCCGGCACCCAGATCCTGATCCTGTCGGACCGCACCGGCCTCGATGGCCAGCCCACCGGCACCAGCGCCGGCACCGCCGCCATCCCGCCGCTGCTGGCCGTGGGGGCGGTGCACCACCATCTGCTGCGCAAGAAGCTGCGGCTCCAGTGCTCCCTGGTGGTCGACACCGCCCAGTGCTGGACCACCCACCATCTCGCCTGCCTGATCGGCTACGGCGCCAGCGCCGTCTGCCCGTGGCTCACCTGGGAGACCACCCGCCACTGGCTGGCCCAGCCGAAGACCCGCTCCCTGATCGAACGGGGCAAGCTTCCCGCCCTCACGGCCGATGTGGCCCAGGCCAACGTGCGCCGGGCCCTGGAGGACGGCCTGCGGAAGATCCTCAGCAAGATCGGCATCTCCCTGCTGGCCAGCTACCACGGGGCCCAGATCTTTGAGGCGATCGGCATCGGTGCCGATCTGATCGATCTCGCTTTCACCGGTACTACGAGCAGGGTCGCCGGCCTGAGCCTGGCGGATCTCGCCAGCGAAACCCTGGCCTTCCACAGCAAGGCCTATCCCGAGCTGAACCGAACCAAGCTCGAGTTCATGGGCTTCGTGCAGTACCGCACCGGCGGCGAATTCCACCTCAACAGCCCGGAGATGGCCAAGGCGCTCCATGCCGCTGTGGAGGCCGGACCTGGCTACGACCACTTCGCCACCTACAAAACCCTGCTCGAAAACCGGCCGGTCACCTCCCTGCGCGATCTCCTGGAGCTCAGGCCTGCCCCGGCACCGCTGCCGATCGATCAGGTGGAGAGCGTCGAGAGCATCTGCAGCCGCTTCTGCACCGGGGGCATGAGCCTCGGCGCCCTCTCGCGCGAGGCCCATGAGGTGCTGGCCATCGCCATGAACCGCATCGGCGGCAAGAGCAACAGTGGCGAAGGCGGGGAGGATCCCGCCCGCTTCCACCTTCTCGACGACGTGGATGCGGAGGGGCGCTCCGCCACCCTGCCCACGATCCGTGGCCTGCGCAACGGCGACAGCGCCTGCTCGGCGATCAAGCAGATTGCCTCCGGTCGCTTCGGGGTCACCCCTGAGTACCTGCGCAGCGGCCGCCAGCTGGAAATCAAGGTTGCACAGGGGGCCAAGCCCGGCGAGGGCGGTCAGCTGCCGGGTCCGAAGGTCGACCCCTACATCGCCTGGCTGCGCAACAGCAAACCCGGTGTCGCCCTGATCTCGCCGCCGCCTCACCACGACATCTATTCGATCGAGGATCTGGCCCAGCTGATCCACGATCTGCACCAGGTTCACCCCGCCGCCAAGGTGAGCGTGAAGTTGGTAGCGGAGATCGGTATCGGCACGATCGCCGCCGGCGTGGCCAAGGCCAACGCCGACGTGATCCAGATCTCCGGCCACGACGGCGGCACGGGAGCCTCACCCCTGAGCTCGATCAAGCATGCGGGCAGCCCCTGGGAGCTCGGTCTCACCGAGGTGCATCGCAGCCTGCTGGAGAACGGCCTCCGCGACCGTGTGCTGCTGAGGGCCGACGGTGGTCTCAAGACCGGCTGGGACGTTGTGATCGCCGCCCTGCTCGGGGCCGAGGAATACGGCTTCGGCTCTGTGGCGATGATCGCCGAGGGCTGCATCATGGCCCGCGTCTGCCACACCAACAACTGCCCGGTGGGCGTGGCCACCCAGAAGGAAGCGCTGCGCAAGCGGTTCACCGGTCTGCCGGAGCATGTGGTGAACTTCTTCCTCTACGTGGCCGAGGAGGTGCGCCAGCTGCTGAGCGTGCTGGGTGTCGCCCGCCTTGAGGATCTGATCGGTCGTACCGAGTTGCTCCAGCCCCGCGCCGTGGCGCTGGCCAAGACCGCTGCGCTCGACCTCTCCTGCCTGATCGACCCCATTCCCCAGGCCGCCGAGCGCAGCTGGCTGC
>JBKDPV010000098.1:0-19639 GCA_046342315.1 Cyanobacteriota bacterium | reverse complement strand
GCGGGCCCTCGGGCTCGATGCAGCCGACGAGAGGCTGCGCATGGGCTTCATCGACGACGTGGCATGGGTGCGGTCCCCGCTCCCTGAACAACGACAGGTGGTGCTCTTCTCCGCCACCATGCCGAGCGAGATCCGGCGGATCTCCCAGCAGTACCTGAACAGCCCGGCAGAGATCACCATCCGCACCAAGGCGGCCGACGCCAGCCGCATCCGCCAGCGCTATCTGGTGGTGCAAGGGCCCCACAAACTGCCCGCCCTGGAGCGCGTGCTGGAGAGCGAAGGCGGCGAGGGGGTGATCATCTTCGCCCGCACCAAGGCGATCACCCTCACGGTGGCCGAGTCCCTGGAGGCCCACGGCTACGACGTGGCGGTGCTCAACGGCGACGTGCCGCAGGCCCAGCGGGAACGCACGATCGAGCGCCTGAAGAGCGGCCAGGTGGATGTGCTGGTGGCCACCGATGTGGCAGCCCGCGGCCTGGATGTGGACCGCATCGGCCTGGTCATCAACTACGACATCCCCTTCGACAGCGAGGCCTACGTGCACCGCATCGGCCGCACCGGCCGGGCCGGACGCAACGGTGACGCGATCCTGTTCCTCACGCCGCGGGAACGCCGCTTCCTCGGCGGCCTTGAGCGGGCCGTGGGCCAGCCGATCGAGCCGATGGAGATTCCCTCCAATGCCTCGATCAACCAGAACCGGCTCGATCGCCTGCGCGAACGCCTCACCGGCGCCCTCGACACCCCCCCCTGCGGTGACGAGGAGCGGGCCCTGCTGACTGAGATCCTGCAGCGGGTTGCCCAGGAACGCCAGCTCTCCGCTGACGACCTGGCCCTGGCGGCCCTGCAGCTGAGCCTCGGCGGCAAGCCGCTGCTTCTCCAGGGTGAGGAGCGCTGGCTGACGCCCCGCGCCGGCGGTCGCGAACGCGAACGGGATGGTGGCGGCGATCGGGACCGCGGCCGTCGCCCTGGCCCCGAGCGGCAGGACGCCCCGCCCGAGCCGCATATGGAGCGGTTCCGCATCGAAGTGGGCTGGCGCGACCGCGTCAAGCCCGGCAACATCGTGGGCGCCATCGCCAATGAGGCGGGGCTCACGGGCCGCGCGATCGGCCGGATCCGCATCTTTGACAGTCACAGCACCGTGGATCTGCCCAAGGGCATGCCCGACGATGTCTTCCAGGATCTGCGCCGCCTGCGGGTGATGAACCGCGAACTCCAGATCTCGAGGCTGCCGGTCTGATCCGTCCCTCCCCCCCTGCTTCTTCCGATGCCTTTCGACCGCCGACACTCCCACCCGCTGGTCCGCCTGGGGATGGCGGCTGTCATGGCCTGCGGGATCGGCAGCAGTGCCGTGGCACCCACCGCCGCCCACAGCACGGGCCTGGGCGAGATCGTCCGGGCCATGTGTCTGTCGGCATTCGAGAACGAGCTGACCCAGTCCGGCAAACAGGCACCTGCCGGCATGGCCGACTATGCCTGCGGCTGCGTGGCTGATCGCATCCAGGACGGCAGCAGCGTGGATGCCGCCCGCAACACCTGCCGGGAGGCCACGGCCCGGCGCTACCCGATCTGAGCGTGGGGGCACCGGGGCGTCCCCACGCTCGGCCTCAGGGGCAGAACGTGCTGCTCAGGCGCACAGTTCCGTGACCTCGCCAGAGGCCACCACGGAGAGTTCCACCACCGAGAGCCTTTCCACCGCCGCGATCAGCGCGGGCTGCACCTCCATGCTTTCGGAGGCCACCATCGTCTGCAGGAGGTCGAACAGGTCCTGGGGAGCGAGCTCGCCGTCCTCACTCCAGGTGAGGCTCCAGGGAACGGGGGCCGTCATCGTGGGATCGCGATGGATCAGGGTTTGCTGACAATGGGGCATCTTCGGCTGCCGTGGGTGGGTTCTTCCGTTTCCCTTCGGAACCTCTTCACGGATCTCCACAGCCAGACCCGCCGCGCCTCCTGCCGGCAGGGTCGCCATGTACAGTCTTGCCGATTCCAAGGTTCAGGTTCCCTTCGGCACGCTCAGCCGGCTGCGACCCCTCAGGGTTCGACCCTTCTCAGGCTTCGACACTCAGGTCTTCTCCGTTCACTGGCTTTCGCTGGGATTCCCCGCATCAGACGAATCAGTTCCAGCTTCTTCAGTGAATGACCATCTACGTCGGCAACCTCTCGTTCCAGGCCGAACGCGAGGATCTGCTTGATCTCTTCGGCCAGTACGGCGAAGTCCGCCAGTGCAGCCTTCCCCTCGATCGTGACACCGGCCGCAAGCGCGGCTTCGCCTTCGTGGAACTCGCCGATGACGCCTCCGAGCAGAAGGCGATCGACGACCTCCAGGACGTGGAGTGGATGGGCCGCATGATCCGCGTCAACAAGGCCACCCCCCGTGAAGGCGGCGGTGGTGGTGGCGGTGGTGGCCGCGGCGGCTACGGCGGCGGCGGCGGCGGCAATCGCTCCGGCGGTGGCGGCGGCTACGGCGGCGGTGGCGGTGGGCGCTCCGGCGGTGGTGGCGGCTACGGCGGTGGCGGCGGCAATCGCTGGTGAACCTGTCCGGGGGGAGCGATAGGGCCGAGGGGCCTGGCTCCCCCTCGGGGCTGAGCAGGCTGCTGCATCGTCTGGTCCCCCATCGCCGTCAGGTGGTGCTCGCCACCACCTGTTCGGTGCTCAACAAACTCTTCGACCTCGCCCCGCCGGTGCTGATCGGGCTGGCGGTTGATGTGGTGGTGCGGCAACGCACCTCCTGGCTCGCGGCCCTCGGATTCAGCACGGTGCCGTCCCAGCTCACGCTGCTGGCGGTGCTTTCGTTCCTGATCTGGAGCGCCGAATCGCTGTTCGAATACCTCTACGCCCTGCTCTGGCGCAACCTGGCCCAGACGGTGCAGCATGAACTGAGGCTCGACGGCTACGACCATCTCCAGCGGCTGGAGATGGCCTTCTTCGAAGCCGGCAGCAGCGGCAGGCTGCTGGCCATCCTCAATGACGACATCAACCAGCTCGAGCGCTTCCTCGACCATGGAGCCAACGAGCTGCTGCAGCTGATCACCACCGTGCTGGCCGTGGGCGGCGCCATGGCCTGGCTCTCCCCCACCGTGGCCGGGGTGGCGTTTCTGCCGATCCCGGTGATTCTCTGGGGTTCCCTTCGCTTCCAGAACCGGCTGGCTCCCCGGTACCGGGAGGTGCGCGAGCGAGCGAGCGATCTGGCCAGCCAGCTGAACAACAACCTCGGCGGCATGCTCACGATCAAGAGCTATGCCGCCGAAGCCTGGGAACTGGAGCGGCTGCGGCAGCAGAGCGATGCCTACCGCCGCAGCAACCGGCGGGCCATCCGTCTCTCGGCGGCCTTCATCCCCCTGATCCGCTTCGCGATCCTGTTCGCCTTCCTGGCGATCCTGGTGGTGGGCGGGCTGCAGGCCTGGAAGGGAGTGCTGGCGGTGGGCACCTACTCCTTCCTCGTGTACATCACCCAGCGGTTGCTCTGGCCGCTCACCACCCTCGGCCGCACCCTCGACGACTATCAGCGGGCGATGGCTTCCACCCACCGGGTGCTCGATCTGCTCGACACCCCGATCGCTCTGCCCAGCGGCGGCACCCCGCTGGCCATCGGCATGGTGGAAGGTGAGATCCGCTTCGAGGGTGTCACGTTCGCCTATGCGGGTCGCGATCCCCTGCTGGTGGACTTCAACCTCGCCATCCCTGCCGGCAGCACGGTGGGGATCGTGGGGGCCACCGGCTCGGGCAAGAGCACGCTGGTGAAGCTGCTGCTGCGGCTCTACGGCATCCAGGCGGGCCGGATCCTGCTCGACGGCCAGCCGATCGATGACCTGCGCCTGGACGACCTGCGCCGCGCCATCGGTCTGGTGAGCCAGGAGGTGTTCCTGTTCCACGGCACCGTGGCCGAGAACATCGCCTACGGCAGTTTCGATGCCCCGCGGGCTTCGATCGAGCGGGCGGCACGTCTGGCGGAGGCCTCCGGTTTCATCGAGGCCCTTCCCCATGGCTACGACACGGTGGTGGGAGAGCGGGGCCAGCGGCTTTCAGGCGGGCAGCGGCAGCGCATCGCCCTGGCCCGCGCCATCCTCAAGGATCCGCCTGTGCTGGTGCTCGATGAAGCCACCGCGGCGGTGGACAACGAAACCGAGGCGGCGATCCAGCGTTCGCTGGATCGCCTCACCGCCGACCGCACCACTGTGGTGATCGCCCATCGCCTCAGCACCGTGCGCCATGCCGACCGCATCGTGGTGATGGACCATGGCCGGATCGTGGAAACCGGGGTGCACGAGGAGCTGCTCGCCCGGGGCGGGGTCTATGCGGCGCTCTGGCGGGTGCAGGCCGGGCTGCGGCCGGAGGAAGCCCTGCCGCTCTGACCCCCCCCTATCGCGATTGCGCTCGAATGGCGTAGCGTTAACGGAATGACACGTACCGCGGCACCGCGTACCGCACGCTCCTCCAACCCAGGTTCCGTGCGGCGCCCGCCCTCTCCCCCTCACCGCGGTGATTCCTCCCGGCCACGCCGCCGCGGCCGCGGACTTCCTGTCCTGATCGCCATGACGATCGGTCTGGGCGGTGGGCTGGTGCTGGCGGCTCCGCTGGCCGATCTGCTCGGTGCCCGCCGCGACGGGGGCTCCATCAGCCTGGCCAATCCCTTCAGCGCCTGGGCGGGTGGCATCGGACAGCGTGAGATTCTGCTGCTCGGCACCGACGAGGGAGGCGGCAACACCGATGTGATCGCCACCATGAGGGTGGACGGCGGCGTCACCCGCATCACCCAGATCCCTCGTGACACCTATATCGAGGCCGAGGGCTTCGGCCCGATGAAGATCAACGCCCTCTACAGCGTGGGCGGAGCCGATGCGCTCAAGAGCGAGATCTCCCACAAGCTCGGCCGGCCGGTTCAGCATCATCTGGTGATCAACCTGGCGGCCATCCGCCGGATGGCGGATCTGATCGGCGGCATCGAGGTGGATGTGCCCAAGCGCATGGTGTATGTCGACAACACCCAGGGCCTGAACATCGACCTCCAACCCGGCCCCCAGGTGCTGCGAGGGCGCGATCTGGAGGGCTTCCTGCGCTTCCGCCACGACGAAACCGGCGACATCGGCCGGATGGAGCGCCAGCAGCTGGCGCTTCAGGCCCTGTTCCGCAAGCTCACCCGGCCGGATCAACTGGTGCGGCTGCCGGCTCTGCTGATGGGCGCCGGCAACGACGTGCGCACCGATCTCGGCCCGATGGAACTGGGCGGTCTGATCACGCTGATGGGCACCACCAAGCTGCAGACCCAGCACCTGGGTGGCCGACCCTTTGATCTGGGCGGTGTCAGCTACTGGGAGGCCGACTGGCCCGGCAGCGGTGTCGACTCAGCCGATGGCATCCAAGAGGAGACCACCGTCTCGGGCCGTCAGCGCTTCCTTTTCTGAGGGTTCTGCGGTCCCCTGCGGTCGTGGCGATGGCCGTCGGGGGTACCGCCCGCCAGGGGCCCGCCGCCGTGATGGCCGGGTTTGCTCCCGCCAACGGCAGGTGTTGCGACGGCGCCGGTGGTGAGGCCGGGATCGGTCGAAGCCGTGCCGTTGCCACCATCGCGACTCGAGAGTGTGATCAGGGCCAGAGCCAGGGCCACCAGCCCGTAGACCGGCCGGGAGGCCGCCACCGTGACTCCAAGTGCTGCCGTGAACCAGATCGAGGCGGCGCTGCTCAGACCCCGCACCTCCGGTGGGCGGTTCTTGGGACCGCGGGACGGCACCAGGATCTCGCCGGCACCGAGGAAGCCGATGCCGGTGGCCACTCCCTGGATCACGCGGCTGCGGGCCTGCGGGTCAGGTCCGGCGGCCAGCACCATCAGACAGGCGCTCAGGCCCACCAGCACATGGACGCGCAGCCGGTTGGGATGAGGAACCTCGCCATGGTGGGCCCGGTTGACGCCCACTGCCAGGCCGCAGAGCACGGCCAGGCCGAGGCGCAGCAGATCCTCCAGGTCGGGGGTGAGCCAGAGCGGGGTCATGCCTCCCATGATTGATGCGTCGTCGCCGGCTCGCCATAGGCTCGGGCAGCCTGTTGCCCCGACGTGAGCCCCGAGTCGCCGCGCCCCTGCCACCCACCGGTGCGCCGCCGCCGGGGCCGCCTGGCCCACCGGCTCAGTGCCGCCCTGCTGTTCGCCCTGCCGCCGGGCCCTGCCGCCCTGGCCGCTCCGCTCACCCCAGCCGCGGCGCCGCCTGTGGCCGAGCTGGAACGAAGCTGGCGGGAGCTGGAGCAGCAGCTCAGGGAGCTCGATCGCATCCTGCCGCCGGAGGCCCTCCCACCGAGTGAGAGTGCCCCCGCCGGATTCGAGACCCTGCGCTCTGCCGCCGCGGCCAGTGGTGCGGGGCGGCGGCCGCTGGGGCTGGAGGAGGCGCTGGCGATCGCCTTCCAGGCCAATCCTTCTCTGCTGGCGGACCGGCAGGAGGTGGCGGCGGCGGCGGCGGAGTTGCAGGGGCGGCTGGGGCGCTGGTGGCCACGGGTGTCGGCGGTGGCCGGGGTGGGGCAGGGGCAGGAGGCCGACACCTTCACCGTGCCGCGGGGGAACGGTGGCCTCGGTCTGGGGCCGAACTTCGCGGCGGGCGGGCTGCGGGCGGCCGACGGCCGGGCCGTGGATGGCCCCTTCTACGTGCCGAGCGGCGGGGAGGGAACCCTGACCACCGGCACCGGCCAGGTTGGCGCCGGGCTGGAGGTGGACTGGGCTCTGGTGGATTTCGCCCGCACCCCCGCGATCCGGGCGGCGCGGGAGCGGCTGCGCCAGGCCCGCAGCGCTTACGCCACCCGGTTGCGGGAGCTGCAGCTGAAGGTGAGCGAGGCCTACTACCAGCTGCAGAAGGCCGACCAGCTGGTGCGGATCCGCGAAGCGGACCTGCGCAATGACATCACGATCCTGGCCGAGGTGCTGGATCTGCAGCGGGCGGGACTGGTGCCCCGGCTGGATGAACTGCGGCGCCGGGCGATCGAGGCCACCAACCAGGAGCGGCTGGTGCAGGCTCTGGCCGACCAGGCGGTGGCGCGGCGCCGACTGGCGGTGCTGCTGGATCTGCCTGCGCAGACGGTGCCCGCCGCTGGCGATCCGATCCGCCTCCAACCCCGCTGGCCGCTGGATCTCGACCGCAGCCTGTTGGAGGCCTACCGCGACAATCCTGAGCTGGAGGCGATCCTGGCCACCCGCGAGGCCCTGGCCCGCGATCGCGATGCCACCGCCGCGGCCCTGCTGCCGCGCCTGTCGCTGTTCGCCGCGGCCGGCGGCGACCTCACCCGCACGGATCAGTGGAACATCCAGGGCGATTGCTGTGGCTCGGCGGTGATCCCCTCGCTCACCACGGCAGGCAGCGATTGGTCGGTGGGATTGACGCTGCGCTGGCTGCTGTCCGATGGGGGCAGTACGGCGGCCGAGGCCCGGGCCCTGGCCCGGCGGGCGGATGCCCAGACGTATCGCTGGGCCGCCCGCCGCAACGATATTCAGCTGCGGCTGGAGCAGGCCTTCTTCCAGCACGAGGCCAGCCTGGCGTCGCTGTCGGCGGCGCGACGCGGGGTGGTGGCCGCGCTGGAGGCCTTCCGCGATGTGAAGCTGCGCTACCGCACCGGCCTGGCCAGCGAGGTGGAGCTCTCGCTTACCCAGGACCAACTGATCAGCAGCCTGGTGCAGCGCCTCAGCGCCACGGTGGACGTGAACCTCACCGACGCCCGGCTGCTGCGGGAGCTGCTGCCGATGCCCCGCGATCCGGCCGGTCCGGTGCCGGCCCGGCTCACCCTCGAACCGGGCCCGGCGGCCGATCGCTCAGGCGCCGGGCCGTGAGGCCCACCAGCGCTCGATGCGATAGGCGAGCACCACCAGCAGGACCACCATCCAGAACCAGAGCTCCGGCGGGTTCGCCTGGGTGAGCACGAGCAGCATCACCAGTTCGGCCGCCAGCCAGGGCAGCTCCTGCCGCAGCAGGGGATGGCGGGCGAGCCAGGGGCGCAGGCGGCTGTTCATGGGACGGGCAGCGATGGGGGGGAGAGGCGCAGGTGGCGGTAGCTGCCGGTGAGACTGCGCCAGCCCGGCACCAGGTAGCTGATCGGCGGCCGCCATTCCACGTAGGCGTGGGCTGCCACCGTGAGGCCCTCGCGCACCGGGAACACGCGGCTGCCGCGGGAGAGGGTCCAGCGGAAGCCGTCGTGGCTGCGGGGATCGCGCTCGAGGCTGATCTCGCTGCGCAGCACAGGACCCTGGTCCATGAGCGAGCGGGCGAGGGGGGTGTTGCCCAGGGTGGTGCTGATGTCGTCCTCGGTGGCGGGAAGGGTGAGCACCCGCTCCACCCGACCGACGATGCCGCCGAAGCGGCTGCGCTCGTCCCAGAGGGGCACCAGCTCCACCGGCAGGCCGGGCTTCAGGCGGCGGCCGTCGGCGGGGGCGAGGTACGCCACGGCCCGCAGTCCCTTGCCACTGCGGGCGAGGTCGCCGGCGCGGCCGAGGGTGCCGAGGCGCTGGCCGGGGGCCACGGTCTGCCCTTCGATCACCTGCAGGTCGAGCACCTCGCCGTCGCGCTCGGCCAGCAGGGTGCCGTCGTAGGCGAGGCGGGCCTTGGTGACCTCGATCTGGCGCCGCAGGTCATCGATGCGGAAGCGGCGATCGAGGGCCTCGGTCTCCACCGCCAGCTTCACTTTCTGGTAGTCGGCCAGCACCCGCCGGCGCTCCACGGCCACCGTGTCGAGATCGACGGCGGTGCGGGTGGCCGCCTGCTCGGTGGTGACCACCTCGCTGGCCAGGGGCGCCACCACCTGTTTGCGGGCGAGCCATTCCAGCCGCTGCAGTCGTTCGTCGTAGGTGGCGGCCAGGGCGGTGGTGCGGCGGCGGGTGTCGTCCAACCGGGCCAGGGCGGTGTCGCGGGCCTGGCGCTCGGTCTGCAGGCGCAAGGCGTCGCGGCGGTCGAGGTCGCGGTTCTGCCGTTCGAGCTGGGCCAGGTTGCCCTGCTGCTGGCGCAGTTCGCGCTCCAGCACCGGCAGGCGCAGCTCCATGAGCACCTGGCCGCGGCTCACCCGATCGCCCACCCGCACCCGCAGCCGCCGCACCTGGCCGGCGGCGCGGGAATCCACCAGACCGGCCTGATCGGGATAGATCAGCACCCCCTTGCCCATCACCTCGGTGGGCACCGGCCAGAACAGGGCCCAGAGCGCCAGCAGCCCGCCCACGCCGCTCAGGCAGGTGCCCACCAGGGCATGGTCCTCGGAAGGGCGTGTCATGGCGTCAGCCTGCCGCGGCCTCGGCGGCCATCGCCGCGGCCAGGTCCACGGCCCGGAGCGGCACCCGCGAGAAGGCGGCGCTGAAGCCGGTGAACGCCCACAGCCCCGGCGCCCCGGGCACCGGACCCACCAGGGGGTCCCCGCCCACGCAGAAGGCCACCGGCACCTGCCGGTAGGTGCCCGTCAGCGTGGCCAGGGCCGGATCGAGCCGCCGCAGGCCGGCCCGCAGGCGCTCCTCCATCGCCGCCGGATCCGGCGGCAGACCGGAGGAGGCGCCGGGGCGCACCAGGGTGACCTGTCCCACCACCAGGCCGTCGTCGCGGGGGGCGAGGCCGGCGTCGACGATCCACTCTTCCTGCTGCAGGCAGGCCGCGCGGGCCTCCAGCAGCGGCCGCTGCCAGTGGAAGGGCTGCACCACCCGGCCGTGGCGGGCGTGGGCGGGCCAGGGGCCGGCCGGCACGTTGGGCAGGGTGAGCACCCCGGCCCAGCTCACCCGCAGGCGATCGGGCAGGCCGGGCCAGAGGGCGTGGCAGCCGGCGCCGGCGGCGAGCACCACCCGGGCGGAGTGGAGGGTTGCCGGGCCGGTGGCGGTGTCGAGCGCGAGCCGCCAGCCCCGGTTGCGGGGCTCCAGGGAGTGCACCACCGCGCTCTGCCGCTGCACGCCGGCGGCGGCCAGGGCCGCCGGCAGGGCCGCCAGCAGCGCGGCGGGATCGACCCGCCCGAAGCCCAGCAGCCGCGAGGGCCAGGCCTGCAGCCCCGCCGGCAGCCGGTCCAGCCAGGGATCGCCATGGCGCAGCAGGGTGGCCGCCCGCAGCCCGAGCGGCCCATGGACCGCTTCCAGGTCGCGCCAGGCCTGCCAGCTGGCGGGACCGGCGAGGGCGCCATAGCTGAGGGCCGTGGCGGTGCCGAGCTCAGCGGGTTCCCGTTCCTCGGCGGCGAAAGGCGGCGCCAGCAGCGTGACGGCGAAACCGCGATGGGCGAGGGCCAGGGCCGCCAGCGAACCGGCCAGCCCACCCCCGACCACCGCCACCGGGGGCAGGACGGCCGAAGTCACTCAGATCAGCAGGCGGAAGGAGCTGATCGTGGCTTCGAACAGCTCCTTCACCTTGGGCCAGCGGGCTTCGTTGGTGCTGGCGGCGAGGGTGTAGAGGCGGCCGCGATCCACCACCACCGTGGCCAGCTCATGGCGTTCGCGGTCGGCCAGATGCACGGCGTATTCGAGGTCGTAGAAGGTGTGGCCGTCTTCCTCGCGCTCGCGGGCCTCCACCAGTTCGGCCTCACGGCCGCTGCCCTCGGGGGCGATCACCACCCGGCGCAGCTTCTCGCCCACCGCCACGGCGCTGCCGAGGGCCTCGAGGTCGTTGGTGGCGTTCACCTCGGAGACCACCAGGCTGAGGGTTTCGTCGCTGTTGATCAGGTCGTGGAACACCACCTGGGGCCCGCCGCTCACCTGCACCCGCGTCCAGCCGGCGGGATAGAGGAAGGCGTAGCGGCCGTCGGGGCTCTGGAAGGTGTTCAGCCCGGCGGCGGCGGCGCTGCAGGCGGTGAGGGCCGCGGCGAGCAGCAGGGCCGTGAGGGCACGGAACCAGCCGGCCCGGTGGCGGAAGGGGAAGCCGGGGAGGGGCATGGGGGGCAGGGAAGTGGGCCCATTCTTGCGCCGGGCCGTCCGGCTCCTGGATCCAGGGCCGGCCTGCCTAGATTCGCCCCACCTGCCCCAGAGCGCTGAGCGGCTTCACCCGACCCCTGGCCCGGCTGATCGATCAGTTCGAGCGGCTGCCGGGCATCGGTCCGCGCACCGCCCAGCGGCTGGCCCTGCACCTGCTGCGCCAGCCGGAGGAGCAGATCCGCGCCTTCGCCGATGCGCTGTTGGCGGCCCGCAGCCAGGTGGGCCAGTGCCGCAGCTGCTTCCACCTGTCGGCCGAGCCGGTGTGCGAGATCTGCCTGAACGAGGAGCGGCGCAACGGCCAGATCTGCGTGGTGGCCGATTCGCGCGACCTGCTGGCGATGGAGCGCACCCGCGAGTTCCACGGGGCGTACCACGTGCTGGGCGGCCTGATCTCGCCGATGGACGGGGTGGGCCCGGACCTGCTGCAGATCCAGCCGCTGGTGGAGCGGGTGGACCGGGAGGGCACCGGCGAGGTGATCCTCGCCCTCACCCCCAGCGTGGAGGGCGACACCACGAGCCTGTACCTGGCGCGGCTGCTGCGGCCGTTCACGGCGGTGAGCCGGATCGCCTACGGCCTGCCGGTGGGCAGCGAGCTGGAGTACGCCGACGAGGTGACGCTGGCGCGGGCGCTGGAAGGACGGAGGCCGGTGCCATGAGCCGCTGGAGTGAGGTGCCGCCGGCCGAACGGCTGCCGCCCTGGCTGCGGCGCCCGGTGGGGGATGCGTCGGCGCTGGAGACGGTGCAGGGGGTGGTGAAGGGCGCGCGGCTGCACACGATCTGCGAGGAGGGCCGCTGCCCGAACCGGGCCGAGTGCTACGCGGCCGGCACCGCCACGTTCCTGCTGGGCGGCCCGATCTGCACCCGCAGCTGCGCCTTCTGCCAGGTGGACAAGGGCCAGGCGCCGGCGCCGTTCGATCCGGGCGAGGCGGACCGGGTGGCGGGCGCTGTGGAGGTGCTTGGGCTCCGTTATGTGGTGCTCACCGCCGTGGCCCGCGACGACCTGGCGGACCACGGCGCCGTGCTGTTCACCAGCACGATGGCGGCGATCCGCCGCCGCGATCCGGCGGTGGCGATCGAGGTGCTCACCCCCGACTTCTGGGGCGGCCATCGCGACGAGGCCGCCGGTGTGGCGGCCCAGCGCGAGCGCCTGGCTGCGGTGCTGGCTGCCGAGCCGGTGTGCTTCAACCACAACCTGGAAACGGTGCAGCGGCTGCAGGGCGAGGTGCGTCGCGGCGCCACCTACCGCCGTTCGCTGGGCCTGCTGGCGGCGGCCCGGGAGCTGGCGCCGGCGATCCCCACCAAATCGGGCCTGATGCTGGGACTGGGGGAAACGGAGGAGGAGGTGCTGGCCGCCCTGCGCGACCTGCGGGCGGTGGACTGCCAGCGGCTCACCCTCGGCCAGTACCTGCGGCCGTCGTTGGCCCACCTGCCGGTGGCCCGCTACTGGGAACCGGAGGCGTTCGAGCGGCTGGGCGCGATCGCCCGCGAGCTGGGCTTCGCGGATGTACGCAGCGGCCCGCTGGTGCGCAGCAGTTATCACGCGGCGGGTGACTGAAGGCAAGGATGACGCCCCTCTTCAGGAAGCTGAACCTCACCAGCCAGACGGTGATTCACGTGCTGAACGCACCTGCTTCGTTCACGCCGGAACTCGAGGCGCTGGCGGGAGTGGAGGTGTTGAAGGAACTGAAGGGGCCGACAGGCTTCGTGATCGCCTTCGCCGTGACCCAGGCCGAGGTGGACGCCGCCAGCCAGCTGATCGCCTCCTGCGCCGAGGGCGACTCCATCGTGTGGATGGCCTACCCGAAGGGCACGTCGCGCACCTACCGATGCGAGTTCAACCGCGACAGCGGCTGGGCCGTGCTGGGAGCGGCAGGCTACGAAGCCGTCCGCCAGGTGGCCATCGACGCCGACTGGTCGGCCTTGCGGTTCCGCAAGGTGGAGTTCATCAAGAGGATCACGCGCAACCCGGCGGGCGCGATCTCCCAGGCTGGCCGGGCTCGAGCGTCTTCGGGGTGACGCCCTACCTCGCTTGTGTTGACCGGCTGAGCCCGATCGCCCGCGAGCCGGGCCTCGCGGATGTGCGCAGCGGCTCGCTGGTGTGGAGCAGTCATCAAGCGGCGGGCGACTGAGGGGAAGGCTGAGGGCAGACCTCTGCCTTGCGTCCATGGCTTCCGCATTGCGGCCACCGGGCCTGATCCAGAGGTATCGGGAGGAACTGCAGACGCGCCACTACGCCCGGCGCACGGTGAACACCTACGAGCAGTGGCTGCGGCGCTTTCTGCGTTTTCATCGGCTGCGTCACCCACGCACGATGGGCAGCGACGAGGTGAATGCCTTCCTGAGCCACCTGGCGGTGGAGCTTCAGGTGAGCGCATCCACCCAGAACCAGGCGTTGGCGGCGCTGCTGTTTCTTTACCGCGAGCTGCTGGACATGGATCTGGAGCTCGATGGGGTGGTGCGGGCGCGGACGCGGCGACGGTTGCCGGTGGTGCTGAGCGAGAGTGAAGTGAAAGCAGTGCGTCGGAGGCTGCAGGGTGAACCTGCGTTGGTGGTGGGGTTGCTGTACGGGAGTGGGCTGAGGCTGATGGAGGCGCTCAGGCTGCGTGTGAAGGATCTGGATTTCGAGCGACGAGAGCTCACGGTGCGTGACGGCAAGGGTGGCAAGGATCGACGGACGCTGCTGCCCGAGAGCCTGATCCCCGATCTGCAGGAGCAACTGCTCAAGGTGCGCCGCCTGCATCAGCACGATCTGGCGGCAGGCTGGGGGCGGGTGGTCATGCCCTATGCCCTGGCCCGCAAGTACCCCAACGCGGAGCGGGAATGGGCCTGGCAATGGGTCTTCCCTCAGCAGACCCGTTGGCACGACCGGGAAGCAGGCACCCAGGGCCGGCACCATGTCGATCCGAGCGTGGTGCAGAAGGCGGTGAAGCGGGCGGTGGCTGAGTCCGGAGTGACCAAGGCCGCCAGCTGCCATACGTTTCGGCACTCCTTTGCCACCCACCTGCTGGAGCGTGGGCAGGACATCCGAACGATCCAGGAGCTGCTGGGCCATCAGGACGTGAGCACCACAATGATCTATACCCATGTGCTGAACCGTGGCCCCCTGGGCGTGCGCAGCCCCGCCGATCTTCTGTAGCGAAAGCTACAGGTGGTTCACGGACCCGTGAACCATTGCTATAGATGGACCGTGGCTGCCGAGACCTTGCATGGATCCTTGCTTTGTGCCGCACCCACACGACCAGGCTGCCGTGGTTCACGGAAGGCGGAGGCTGGTCGGCCGTGGTTCTCGGAAACCATCCAATAAGCGTTAGAAAGAACGAAAGCTAACTCTCGGAACACCAACCCAAGGATCCACAGAAATGACCGCAGAGCTGCCGGCAAGCAATCCGATGAGCGGGTTTGATGATGAGATAGATCTTTTTGCTAAGCATATTGAGTCGATTAGAAATGCTCTTCCAGTAATGGTTTCCGCAGCTGGCAGCGTAACCAGGGAATTCAGAAAAGATCTAAAGAAATTCGAAGATGAGAACTGTGAGGTTGCCGAAAATGATGACGAAAGAACCGTAAGGGTGCCATATGAGTCGTTTGCTAAATGGAAGAAGCTTACAAGGCGTTTCGAAAACTTTGCCTTGGCTAGCAAGCTTTTGCCCAGATCTTTAGTTGTTACTCTAGTTTCTCAATATGATGCTTACCTTGGCCGGCTTCTTCGATGTATATTCTTGGCAAAGCCAGAGGTTTTAAATAGCTCGGAGCGCAAGTTGTCATTTCAAGAGATTAGCTCTTTGGGATCGGTCGAAGCAGCTCGTGAGTACGTACTGGAAAAGGAAGTTGAAGCAATTCTTCGCTCAAGTCATGCTGATCAGTTTAAATGGATGGAAAACGCATTTAAGTTACCACTGAATAAAGGATTGGATTGCTGGCCAACCTTTATAGAGCTGACTGAGCGGAGAAATCTGTTTGTCCATACAGATGGAGTAGTATCCTCACAATACATGTCCGTATGTCAGAAACATGGCGTTAAACTCGATCCAGAACTAAAAGAAGGCGAGCAACTCTGGGTGAGCCAGAGCTACTTTAGAAATGCAACTGCATGCATATACGAGATTGGAATAAAGCTTGGTCATGTTCTTTGGCGAAAGCTCCTACCAGAAGAGCGCGAGGTCGCTGATGGGAGCTTTATCAATCTCACCTATGAACTTCTTGTTAACGAAGAGTATGACATGGCAAAACTGCTTCTTGATTTTGCATTTAAAGATTTCACTGATTTCTCCAATGAAGTCAGAAAGCTATCTCTTTTGGTTAACTGGGCACAAGCATACAAATGGAGCGGTGATTCTGCAAAGTGCGCAGAGATCATGGGATCTGTTGACTGGACTGCGAGGTCTGAACTCCTCAGACTTGCTAGTTCTGTTCTTGCAGGGCATTGGGACGATTCAGCTAAACTGATGAGAAAGATGGGAGCATCTTCGGAGATTAGAAGCACCGACTATAGAGATTGGCCATTATTTAAGGAGTTCAGGGAGCAACCTCAATTCAGGGAAGCATTCAAAGATGTATTTGGTGATGCATTTGTCGTTGAGACAGGGGTTGACACTGAATCCGAGAGTGACGATAGTGGAAATGAGCCATGAAATGTCTCATCTTCACAGCATATGCGTCTTTCTAACATCCAGATTCAGAAGGCGGGAGCGCGAGATGATTTCTTGGCAAAGATTCTCGCCCGCTTCTGATCTAGAGCGTTAGATGCACAGGGCTCTCCGTCGTCGGTGGCCCGGAGAAGGATGGGATTTAACCGGCCTTATCAAGCCCCTAATTACACCTGCTCTACCTCGCCCATCTGACTGTTGACATCGGAACTAAAGAATGCTAGTTTGGGGTGTTGCAACTCAACTATCCATTCCATTGTCTCTAAAAATGATTCATCCTGATGCTTTGTCCAGTCGCACTGTCGTCCTTTCTGTATCGAAGCGAAGTCTTCGATTGCCCCAAATGCTCGCCATCGCCGCACTAACAGGCGTAGCTGCATTTTCACCCCAGGCCTCGATGGCTGTGACTCCCTCGCCAGAAGTCAAGCTGAAACTAGAAAGAACAAATCCGCCAGGAGCCATACCTTTTACAGATGAATTTGAACTGTATATAACCTATGATCTGGATTCTTTTGGGTCCATTTCAGGGCTGACTCCTGCTCCAAGAAACGGACTTGAACAACCACTCGGGCGCCCCTATACCTTCCAAGGTTATAATATCCTTTCAGTGAGAGGCACTTATACCAATCCCCCAATTCTTGGCGGTGAGACATATATCGTTCCCCTTCAAGGACCCGCGCCCGTCGGATCTTCTGTAACCAATTTCCCATCATCAGGGCCTGCTGGAACCAACACAGCACCGCCTCTGACAACTGGCACCACTCCCACGATTTGGAGTGCCTTTTGGCCGCTTGGTACACCACCCCCCCAAACCAATCCTTGCCCTGGCCCCCCTTTTGCTCCCCCTGGTCCCTGCCCCACCGATCCATTTTTTTACCCGCCTGATCTCACTGCCCATGGCGAAACAGATAATCTCTACAACCCAATCGGGGGATTCATGCCAGGAGATCTTGGTTTTCCTGGTGGACGGGATAACGGCCTTCTCTCATACGGAGGCTTGTTATTCTTTGTAGACTATGGAATTGATGAAAATGGGAATCCGGAAGATTGGGCAGCTGAAGGTTATCCCAATCGATACCTTCCGTATCAGGTCTTCTTCAAAAGTTTACTTGTAAATGATCCAGTTGGAGAAGATTACGGTGGCTGTCCTGGGGATTGCGGAAATGTTAAGGTAAATCCAGTACCAGGTCCATTGCCTCTCCTCGGTGTTGGTGCTGCCTTCGGCTATAGCCGCAAGATGCGGAAGCGAATCAAAGGCTTCCGCATTGGTTAGTGGTTCACAACAGTAATAGTTTTCCTTCTTCTAGGCCCCTGCCTGAGGCAGGGGCCTTTTCTGTCCGTTCTTGATGTGAAACCCTTAAAAAGATCTCACCTCCTCCTGATAAAGGATTGGAGTATGCAGCTAGTGGCCAGAGAATCATTACTTTAATTTTTGATTACAGCAGACTGCGATAAGCGAGCATCTAACATTGCCATGCACCTGTGCCGCCACCTTTAAATTAATTTTGAAAGCCAATGCTCTCTGCGGCCAGGTGATGGCAAGCGTTAGACAGGCGCAACGGAGCAGCCATTGGCCTAGACCCACTTGAGCCTGTTGGCAAAGCTTCTACACCGTCAGGACATGTAGTACGGGAATCACTACTTTACAAGATTATCTCCGATGAAACACTGATATATTCTCCTTGCCGGAATGGACAGTTCTGAGCTTGCAAAAACTGTTGTTGACTTTCTTCGCCCTCACTTCACCCAGGCTGCCGGTGATCTCACAGATGACATGTTCGCAGTGCCGCGCAAGTTGCTGCTTGAGTGGCTAAAGGCGCGATTTAGCAAACCATTGCAAGTCACTGTCTTAGAGCATCTTGAGAGAACACCAGACGATGAAGACGTAGCTGATAATGTTGTATCGCAGCTTCAGCGCCAACTCGATAAGGACGCTGATTTCAAGGATGGCGTCATCTCCCGTCTTCCCATGGAGCTACGCAAAGTGCGAATCGGTCAACGCGCAGGAGTTACGGGGCATGGGAACACTGTCATTCAATTAGGAGATGGAAGACATGCAACGCTGAATATAGGAGGGAGTATAGGTGAAGCAAGTAGCAGCAACGCATTGTCAGACGATGCAATAAGGTTGCTTCGAGAGGTTTCAAAAGGAATGTGCGCGAGTTTTCCAACATACGAAGACTACATAGATAGTGAGAATCTCCCCTTCGTAGATCCGGCTGATGCTGGTTCCGTAGCACGCTGGAGATCAGCCCTAAACCAGCTTGTTGTTACTGGTCTCATTGAGAGGTTTGATGCAATCGATAGGTACTTTGGCGTTACGAGAGAGGGCTTCCGTTTCATTGCGCGCTTACCAATTGCGTAGAAGCTGTCTAACATCAAGATCCACCCGGCACGCCTCCTTGAATACAATGAGGATCACCGCAGGTTCTTGCGTGCAGGTGATCTTGGCGTTAGATTCACGAGGTACATCGAAACACTCGCCAGCCCTTCCAGATCCAACAGCTTGCAGTTCAGGGAGCTCCAACTGACTGGGCTGTTACCAGCCACCTTATAGAATCTGAGATAGGCTTTATGGGCCAGCAAGACATTCGGAAGTGATCTTATGGGCGTTCTTACACGGATTGGAAATCTACTTTCAAAAATTCCAACTTCAATCTGGGCGCTGGTCCTTGCACCGCTAATAGGGATTGCCGGAAGCGAGATTCAGAAGTCTTTCGAAGCCAGCGCCTATCCAGAAATTAGCAAAGAGCGAATAAAGGCCTTGGAGGGCATGTGGGAAGGCTATGGAATTCAACCAGTTACCGATGATGGGTCGAAACGCAGACTTGAGGATCGTAAAGTAAGGCTTAACGATAAGATCGACGAGGATCTCCAGAAACTTCTTGACAAGTACACTGACTGCAGTTTTACGGAGTCAAAGCAACCTTCTCCACCGATTATTTGGTTCCCTGCACATTTAACATTGAACGTAGTACGAACTTCCTTTTTCTCAAGAAAGTCCTTGCAGGGAACACTAGAAATATCGCCAAATCTAAAGGAATTATCGCACCTATCAAGTAGTTACGAAATTACCGGCAGACTTGAGCAGAATGGCGACTATATTAGGCTTGACTATACGAATACCGATGCCAGCAAGAAGGATTTCGGGACTCTCCTGCTAGAAAACAATAGCGAAGGCAAGCTCTGCGGTCAATTTATGTCGTATGGCCCTATCAGTCGGAGTATTGTTAGCGGGAAGTACATTTTTACATCTAAAGCCCGATGACCACCCTGCCTCGGGTTCTAACCAAGAACTAAAGCAATCTAGTCCACCATCGCCGACTTGAAAGCCTTACTGATCCATACCTATGACAAGTGATGTACAGTACAAAGAGAATCAACAACCAGAACAAGTAGATATGGGGCAAAGGCATCCCGTACCCCACAGGCTTTTTCAGCAGCGGAAAATCACCAAACAACCAAGACATAGAATGACGATTCAAGGCTTCTACGAGCACAGCGACTCCATGAATCAAGAGGATTTGCAGTACATAGAAGAACAAAGGCACTTTACCAAAGGTGAGAAGAACCATTGCTGCTTTCCCGCGGATGCTGCTGAGCAGGGGATAAACAGCGAGCACAGGCCCAAGGGTCATCAAAAGGAATTGCAGGGAGGGCGGATACTTCTCGCAATTGACGAACGAAAGCAGACTTGCCAGGAATGTGGATTGAGGTTGCCATAGATGTGGATCTCCATATAGGCCCGTGAAACGCAAGAGCACAAACAATCCAATCAAGCTAGTTCCCCATGCATAGAAGAATCCGCTGCTGCGAGCATGTGGTACTAGATTTGGGGCAAAACCGAATCCAAAGGCCATCACTCCAAACCAAGGTATCAGGGGATAAAGAGCCCACACCTGACGGCCCGAGTCAAGCAGAAACAGATGGGGCTCATGGAGCAGAGACCACAGCCAAGACAAAGGCCCTAGGAGCCTGTTGCGCAAAGATCCGCGTCCGCTTCTCCACAGACGCCCCTGAATCTGCCCAGATCCCTGTGACAGCAATGGATTCAGGCGAGAGAATGGGGCATGCAAAAGCCCAAGTCCTTCCGTCCCTGGCAGCC
>JBKDPV010000097.1:0-6939 GCA_046342315.1 Cyanobacteriota bacterium | reverse complement strand
GGCCTCGTACTTGATCGAGCGGCCGGGCTTGTCGATCCGCTGGCGGGGCTGATCCGGCTTCCACTGCTCGAAGGTCGGCAGGTCGGAGACGGTGGCGGAGAGGCTGCGCCAGCCACCGGCCGCCAGGTGGCGGTAGCGGCGGTCAAGGGCGATCAGGCGATCGGCCAGGTAGCCGGCCTGTGCCTGGCTGTGGCCGCTGGCGGTTGTGCTGCCGGTCTGGATTGCCAACCGGGCGTAACGGGTCAGCTCGGCCCGCTCCGTTTCCCAGTGGCGCTCCACCCCCGGCCCGAAGCTGGCGACGTTGGCCGCGGCCACGTCGGGGGCGATGGCGGAGGCCTCCAGCTCGGCCCGGTGTTGAGGCAGCAGGACCGCAACAGCTGGGGGGGTGAGTGTCTCAGGACCGGCCGGGGCAACATCCCAGCTACTACCGACTGGGCTTGTAGCCAGGGGCGTTGCTTCCGCCGGGCTTGTTGCGCCTTGGGTTTGTCCCCGGACCAAAGTCCTCCGGGGCGTTACTTCCGCTGGGCTTGTTGCGCGGGTACTATTCAGCTCAAGCACTGAGGCCCTCCCTCGGTGGGTCCCCGGTCGCTGCTCTGTCCTGAGAAAACGAGCGCAGCGCCGGGGCTGTTTGTGAGAAGGGCTCCCTCGGGGGCCCTTCTTCATGGCATGAAACCGGCTGCGGCGCGGTGGCGCCAGCCGGGACGGGAATCAGGCAGCGGCGGTGCGCTCCAGCTCCTCCACGCCACGGGCCGCAAAGGCCCGCAGGAGAGCAGTCCGCGTGGTTTGCAATCGCTTGGCTTGTGCGTCCAATCGGGTCACAAGGTCAAGCGGAAGACGGGCCGTGATCGGTGGTCGCTTGGATCCGGCGCAGTCCGGGCGCGAGGCGATGACCATGGGGAAGCTCGGTCAGGTCGAATACAGCGAGCTTAACCAATTTTCCCCGTAGCGCAACACGGCCCGTTCGTCAAACCAAAGACCCACAAGTGTAAAGCAATATGACAAAAAATAATCCGCCGGCTCGCTATTCGGGGCTTACTTGTCTCACACTCGCGGCGAGTCGTTATCGAGACGCAAGCCGGGTGTCTCACGGATCGGCACAATCAGCCCGCCAGAGGGACCCGCGGCAGGGGCGGGAGCCTCAGCGGGTCAGCTCCAGCCGCTGCAGCAGGTTGCGCACCCCGGAAGCGGAGAGGGGCGAACCGCTGCGGGTACCCTTGCCGGCCTTCGCGAGGGCCTCGCTGATCTTCCGCAGGCTGTAACCAGAGGCCACCATCGGCGCCAGCAGGGGGCGCAGATCCTCAGCGTCAGCGGCGGCCCGTTCCTTCGCGGCATCGTTGCGGGTGATGGTGCCGGGCCGCAGGCCGCCCAGCTGCACCCCTCGGGCCTTCGCCGCGGCCAGGGCGTCGCGGGTGCGCTCGCTGATCCGGCGGCTCTCGAATTCGGCGACGCTCGCCATAACGGACAGCACCATCCGGCCCGCGGCGGTGGTCGCGTCAACGTCCGGCAGATCGCAGAACAGGAAGCCGCCCATCCCGTTCGCCTGGGCCTCGCGCGACAGGCGCAGAACCAGCTCAGCATCCCGCGCGATCCGATCGAGCTTGGCCACGGCCACCGCGGCGCCACGCTTGCGGGCCTCAGCCAGGGCCGCGGCCAGCTGGGGGCGGTCTGCTTTGCGGCCGCTCTCCACTTCCACGAATTCAGCCACCACCACCGCGCGGCGCTCGGCGGCCATGGCCTCCACCTTCGCCCGCTGCGCTTCGAGGCCCAGGCCGCTCTCCCCTTGGCGGGCGGTGCTGACGCGGTAGTAGGCGATCAGTTCCACGGGTCCGGTCCCTGTCTGTACAAACAGACTACGGACGTTGTGCCTTGCACAAAGGAGCACGTTACACGTGTTCACACTGTCCGCGGACTCCCCAGACCCTGCCGGACGGTGAGGCAGGGGCCAGGGTCGGCAGGGTCGGCGGACTCGGCGGACAGGCCCGGACTGTGCCCGGTGCGCTCAGTCCCCGGAGTCGGCGGACTCCCCAGACCGCAACCGCCAGACGTTCCGCGCCGTTCGCTCCGCCCGCAGGCCGGCGCGGGTCACCACCGCGGCGCCGGGCCGGGCCCCCAGGATCCAGGCCAGCTCGGAGGTAGACAACGGGAACCCGACGCGCGCGGCGGCATCAGCGGCCTGGATCCGCTGAAGCAGTCCGGCACCATCAGCGGAGTCTGCAGACCCGGCGGACGGTGCTTCAGTCGGCAGGGTCGGCGGAGTCCCCGGATGCTGCGGACTGGGGGCAAGGGCGCCCCCGGCATCCGCGATCCGCAGGCGGCCAGAGGCCACCTCGTGGGCGGCATCCTCCAGCCGGGCCGCATCGGTGGCGCTCAGCCAGGCCACCCGGCCGCGGCCACCCGGACCGGGGCCTTTCATGGTCTCGATCCCCAGGGCCTTGACCAGCTCAAAGACAGACCCGCGCGAGATGGGTAGGCGCTCGATCAGGGAAGACAGGCGCTCGCCATCGGGCACAGCGTCAACGGCGCGGGCGGAGTCGGTCATAGTCGGCGGAGCCTGCAGACAGTTGGCGGATCATGCCGACTACCGGCGGCGGCGCCAGCTGCAGCAAACAACAGCCTGGCAGCCAGGCCGGGAAAGAACTTATAGTGTAATTTCTAGCAGTTCACCAGATGCCGAACGAAGGAGAAAACACCCTTGAAGCCAAAGAAAAAACAATCAAAGAATACCTGAGTTCTCTTACCTTTAAGATCTCAAGGGGCTCCGCCGCAGCTTGCGACTCAAGCGGAAAAGAGGTGATCTCCGTGAGAGCCGAGGCCGATGATGGCGACGCGATGCCTGATATCGTGCTGCTAAGCTTTCTTAAAGATGAGATTATCCGACAAAAGTACTGGGGCTACTGGATCTCTTTATTTGTCAAAGGAGAATCGACTTTTGATAGGTTCTGAGTCGCATTAACTCGCCATTCAGTGCACAAGGGGAATAGGGAAAACCCCAGGATTCCCAGGCGTTCTCAGGGCAGGTGCCGCGCCAGGTACAAGCAGAAGGCCACCATGGCCAGCAGGCCGAAGGCGGTCAGTTGCTGGGCGGCGGTGCCTTCGAGCGCGAGGCGGAGAGCCAGGGTCGCGGCGATGGCGGAGAAGGAGATAGCGGAGCGCATGGGGCCACAGACGGCGGTACGTCTGCAGTGGTCCGTAGCCGCCTAAGCCGTTGCGCAACCGGTTGCGCAACTTGCGCCACTCGTTTTCAGGGCCAGCACAAGCGAAAGTCGGGGGCTCTCGGACCCGCAGGCAGGCATCCCCAGTGGAGGACCCAAAGGGTGCGGGTGGTGGGAAGCAGGGCCTCAGGCGGACGCAGCTGGTCCCTCTGGCAGGCGCAGAGCGTGGGTCATCCGAAGGCTTGGTTCTCCTGTTGAGATCAGGGCGCTAAAGGGGTTGCATCCCCGGTTGCAACCGGGGACCGTGGGGAGCGGCGGGGCTGCCGCAGCATCGGACGGGGCTAGGCCTGGGATCCCAAGGCGACCAGGGCCGCAGCATCCTCATGGGTTGGAACGGCGGAGGCTGCTGATTTCATCCGCAACACTGCCGACTGCATCCGCGACACAGCCAAGCCGCTCTTCTTGCCTGCCGACTCCAGCTGCAATGCCGCGGACTTCAGCTGCGATGTCTCGGACTTCAGCTGCGATGCAACCGATCTCAGCGTCTGCAGCGTTTCGGCTCTGTTCTGAACGTGTCTGGCCATAGAGCTGGAGGAATGCAAGCACCCCTAGCAAGAAGCTCAGCGTAATGGCTTGAACCCATGCCGGTGCATCGCTTGTGACTTTGCCGTCAAGCGCAACGAGCGGACCGATGAGGGCTGCAGCAACACCCCAGAACCGCCCTCCTAAACACAGGATCCCCAGAAGCGCCAGTACAACAGCAACCAAGGGCAAGGAAAACCAGTACAGGAGAACGTGCGTAGAGATGGGCATGGCAAACGGTGCTGAGGCGTATCAAGGGCTTTGAGGGCCGTGCCCGTAGGGGCGTGGCAGGGCCTCAGGCAGCCCGGAAACCGACGGCGCGGGGGGCAGATCGAGGGGGAGGCGGGGCCGTGTGCCAGGGCAGGGCAGCCGGCGGAGCCGATGCCCTGGGCATCGGAGGCGGTGGGGCAGCCGGCGGGGGAGGCGTGGGGCACTTTCTGCCCATATACGGGTTTTCTGTATGGGTGAAAAGTGCCCCAGTCGATCCAGCCACGGCGGCCAGCTCCGCCAGCCAGGCAGCGGCGAGGGCCTCGCGGTCGATCCCCTCAGGCAGGGCGACGGGTGTGGCCCGGTAGGCCATGGCGTCGCGGTCATCACCGCGGGTCTTGATCCGCCCGGCGCTCAGCAGCTCCCAGCCCACGGCCCGCAGCAGGGCCCGCAGGGTGCCGGATGCCTTGGCGCCGGGGCTCACCCCTGCCGCGGCGGCCAGCTGGCCCCTGTGGGCGGTGGCGTTGATCTGCAGGGTGATCACGGCCGGGTCCGTGGCGGCGATCGTCTCGCCGGCTGAGAAGCGCTTCAGCAGTTCGGGCACCCCCAGGGCCCGCAGGGCCGTCACCCGTGGCGCCAGCGTCACCCGCAGACGATCGGGAGAGAAGGGCCGGCCGGCGGGATCGAGGGCCGCCACGGCGCCGCGATCGTGGGCAGGGATCAGCGCCAGGGCCTCGGGGCTGATGAGCAGGAAGCCGAGCCGTAGGCGCTCCCGCAGTCCGTCGCGGTCGGCCTCCAGCAGCTCCGGCGCGGGCGCCGCGGCCCCCAGGGCCCAACGTTGCGCCAGGCGGAAGCGATCGAGGGCGGCCTGTTCGTCGGGCTCCAGCTTGCGGCGGCGGCCCAGGGCATCGGCCGCGGCGGGATCGAGCAATGGCGCCGCGATGATCGCCGCATCCTCGGCGGCTTGGGCGGCCTCGGCGATCGTTCCCAGTTCATCGGCCACGCGGGCGCTGAACATGGGGCAGGGCGCGGGTCCCTCCGGCTGGATCACCCAACCTTCCCGCTCCAGCAGGCCGGCGATCGTGGCGCGGTAGGCGTGGCGCTGGCGGTTGCGGTGGGCGGCCAGCTCGCCGTAGGCCTCCAGCCAGGCCCCCTCCGCTCCGGCCTGCTCCAGCTCCCCCAGCAGCGGGTCAGACACGGCCCGCAGGGCAGCGATCACGCGGGCCGGGTCCGTGTCACCGGAGCCCACCCGCAGGGCGCCACCGGGGGAGCGCTCCGGCGCGTAGAGGTAGGCGGGTACCTCAGGGCAGCGGACACGGGCGAGGGCCTGGGCGGCGTGCTCGGGGGCGATACGGCCGCCCGCGTAGGCGATCACGGCGGCTGGGCGCCAGCGCTGGAAGCTCACCCCGGAGCTGATCGAGGGGGAGACGTAGAGGGCGTCAAACCGATCGGCGAACCCCTCGGGATCGGCCGCCAGCTCGGCTGCCAGCTCGGGGGTGCTGGAGTCGATCACCGCCACCCGCGCGTCTGGCTGCCATTGGCGGTGCAGGGCGGCCAGGGTCTGGGGTGCGCTCCGGTAGCGGGCTTTCTGTGAGGCGGTCCAACAAAGGAAGGGCTCACCGCTGAGCACGAGCTGAGCCCAACGGGCGCGGAAGCCATCGGCCGCGTCCTGGGCGGTGGCGAAGCGCGGCGCGTGCAGGGCCCTGCCGAGCATCGGGCGATGGTCGGAGCGGATCAGCAGGGCGCGGCGGCCGGTGAGCTTCTCGAGAAGGTTGAGGGCCCACTGGGGAAGCTGGGCATCGGCGGCGATCACCTGCCCGGCCCGCGCCAGCAGCTCGGCCAGGGTGCGCAGCACCTCCGCCCGGCGGGGTGCGAGGGCGGAGCGGCGATGGGGGGAAAGGGCGGTGCCGGTGCTGGTCAGGAGATGCTCCAGCCCCTGGCCGGTTTCATCCCAGACCACAACGCCACCGCTCCAGCTGTGGCCGCTGATCTGCAGGGCGCTGGATCGGCAGGCGGAATCGAGGCAGAAGCCGGCGCCAAGCTGGCGCTCATCGGTTCCGGGCGATGGGGCCCAGGCGATGCCCAGCCGGTCGCTCACGGCCTGACCGATCGCCACCCGATGGGAGGGCACGAGCACGGGAACCCCGGCATCCCGCAGGGGCGCGACGGCCGCGGCGATGGCTTCTGTCTTGCCGCAGCCCATGGGCGCCTGGAGCAGCACGAGGGGGGCCTCGGCTGGCGGGGGAAGGGGGCATGCCTGGCCCAGGTAGGCGCCGGCCGGTGCGATCTGATCGGCAGCCCGCAGGCGGGGCAGCACCGGCAGGGGCGCGGTGTCGGCGAGGGCCTGGGCGAGGGCATCGGCGCCGGCTGCCGCGGCCAGGTCATCGAGGCCTGTCTTCTCGGTGCCAGGGAGCAGCGGCAGGCGGGCGATCTCGGGCTTCCCGCCAGCGGCCCGCAGGGTGCGGGCGAGGGCGCCGGCCGCGGCTCTGACCTTGCTGGCGGTGGCTGGCTTTCCCTCCGCATCGAAGACCACCAGCCAGGGGCGCCCCTTGGCGCTCAGGGCCACAAGGGCCGGGATCAGCCGCTCTGAGCCATCGGTGCCGACGCGGCGGCCCATCTGCACACCGGGCAGGGCCACGGCCGCGTAGCCGTGGGAGACGGCACAGAGGGCTTTCTTCCAGCCCTCGCAGATCAGCAGCTGCAGGCGAGGGGTGCGCTGCGCCCAGCCCCAGAAGCCCGCGGCGAGGGTGGCCGGATCGGTGGGGAAGCGCAGGCGCTGGCGCTGGCAGATCAGCCGCCAGCAGCGCTCCGGGATGTGGGGCAGCAACAGGCCGCCGCCCTCGGGGAAGGCGGGGGGGGCCTCGTACTTGATCGAGCGGCCGGGCTTGTCGATCCGCTGGCGGGGCTGATCCGGCTTCCACTGCTCGAAGGTCGGCAGGTCGGAGACGGTGGCGGAGAGGCTGCGCCAGCCACCGGCCGCCAGGTGGCGGTAGCGGCG